>CALXML010000022.1 GCA_944389465.1 uncultured Alphaproteobacteria bacterium | reverse complement strand
TTTGGATACCGATACTGTGCGAGCCATGTGCCCCATAGAAGTTTTAACCGCCTGTCAACAAGTTGAAGGTGGCGAAGATAAAATTACTTCTACTGACCAATTAGATGATATTTTAATCGGCATATTCTTGGACTTGGACAACGCATTACTAGAACAGTGTCAACAAGCCGTTAACGAAAAGATGATTGAAATATGTGGTGGCACAGACACTTGTTATGCATTTGACGAAGATACAACAATGGGAACAGAAAGTTTGTTAAGTTACACAGATAATGATGGAAATCATGTCATAGACGGCCTGTTGTCATTTGGTAATGTTCAAATTTCCCGTGCCCAATCAACTGATGACGACATAAAATTTGGTAAATATGAAATAGATATAAATGATTATCAACAACATCTGGAAGAATCCGGTCCAATAGATGCCACTGCCGAACGAGTTTTAAACACATTGCAATCAACAGCCAATAAAATAAATCAAAGAATAACTATATTGACCCAAGACCCAGATATTTTAATGTGTACTGACGGACGCGATATTTCGCAAATTCGTCCGACACGTACGCCTGTAAATGATGATGGCAATGATAACAGAACTAATGCCCGCTTTCCTTATTTGCTGGATTCCGCAATTATGACCATATTGGATGCAGGTCTGGACAAAGCACGCGAAAATTATAACACAAAATATAATGAATTGGTTGGCGAGGCACTGGAGTCACAAAACGACACCATTAAAAGCGCAATGTGCGCAGCAATGGCAACAAATCCAAACGCAGAACCAACCTGTGCATTAGAAGACGCAAGCACTGGCGTATGCGTTCAATACAATTATACCAATCCATTTGATGGTATATTTAGTGATTCTGGTACAGCAGGAATTTCAACAAATGGTTATTCAACGCGACTAACTATTACTGGTACGTCATTGGAAAAAACAATGGAATTGGCTGCATCTGGGCGCGGTGAATTTGTTCAAACAGATGACTATGGCAATATGCTGGGGAATATAACAGTTGCTGCAACATATGCACCTGAAACCAATACTTGTACATTAACTACCACAACAACAACCTGCGCAAATGCTTCGGCTGCAATCACAACAGACAGTGTACATGTTAAAAAAGCAAAAAAACGTGGTGCAACAGTGACATTGGGTAATATATCTGTATCAGGTAAAAAAATAAAGAATGCAACATTAACACAACAAACATTTCATGGCACTGTATGTAATGAGTTTAACGAGCCTGTAATAACCACTAACACGGTTAAAATGTAAATTTACCAACAGCCATGTGCCAGACAGTATTATTATTGCGCACAGAGTATCGTGATACTCGTTTTTGTCATTACCGCCATGCGCATACACACGGTACGACAAACTTCTTTTGTCAATGCGCGACCACGTCAGTGGCGTGGCAATTCATGTAAATCAATATCCCGCGCATTCGTGCGGACAACATCTGTACTCTAACAAAAATCCCGCCGGATGGCGGGATTTTTATCAGAACTGTGTATCAGTACAGGTTTCAACTGGGTCAGCCCATGTTTTGCAATACTTGCTGCCGAACAATGGGTTCTTTGTCTTGCTGCACTGTTGTGTACGTGTGCACTTGTGACAGATTAACGTATCCCATTCAAACGTTGAAGTAATGGTTTCCTTGTAATTCCATTGATTCAACTGTTTTGAACCAATCAGTTCACGTTGTAACGATGCATCTGTACCATTCGCACTGCCTGAACCAACGTTGCCCAGCAATCCGATTCCTGCAACCGCAGCACCAGCAGCAGCCACACCAACCCCAGCACTTACCGCACTACCGACACCCGCAATTGCCACGGCGGATAAGCCACCGGTAAACGGTATCGCGACTGCTGCGCCAACCAACGCCACCGCAGACAAGATTTTACCAAATGCATTTTTCGGTGGGTCTGGTGATTTTGGCAAACTGGCCATTTCTGCAAAGTTTACGCATGCCACACGTGCAATTTCGCGTCTGGCATCCAATGCATTTTCGCCCTGAATTTCCGCCATACGTTCACCAATTGTGGCGTAATCCTGTAACATTTTTTCATTTAATTCATCGTACTTTTTATAATAATTATCCTTGGCCACTTTCAGCGCAGCATTGGCAATTATCATACGCATTTGTTTTGTTAATTCCGGAAAGCGACCAGTTGTACTGCCACTGCGGTCAACCACATTACGGTTTGTAATACCGTCAACCGTACGCCCCGTCATACAGAATTGAACCTGTGGGTCGGCCTCTATGGCGTTAATTGCGGCATCTATGTTTTTCTGTAACACCGCCAATTCAGATGACAATTTATCCTTGGTCGCGGTATCCATATTTGTTTCGCCAATTTTTTCCAAATAATCATCAACACTGGCCAAACGACCATCTTCATTAATTTCAACGCTTTCCCAATAAATTGTACCATCAATAACACCGGCAAATGGTGTAACAGGCCCCAATTCTGCACTGGTTGAACCCTCTACACGGCCCAATTCAGTATCCAAAATTTGCGACACATCGGTCCGGCATCTGCCATAATCTATTTGTAAACTGTTATCATAATTTGTATACTCACAAATCTTATATTCCAGCGAGCGTGCGCCAATATTTTCATCCACGGTCAAATTAGTACAAGATTCAGAATCCCCACAAACTTTAATCATGGCCTCATTAGCGGCGTTTTGACATTCAGTTAACATATTGTTGTCAATATTCAGGAAAATCCCCTGTGCGACATTGTAAAGTTCTTCATATACAGCATCGCCCATAATTTCAGTTTCACCATATTGTTGCTGACACCCAACCAGCGTGTCATAAGGACACATTCTCATAATAGTATCGGTATCCAAC
>CALXML010000021.1 GCA_944389465.1 uncultured Alphaproteobacteria bacterium | reverse complement strand
TTGCCAAATGATGAACAGCGTGGCATGATAATGAAAATGTTAAAAAGTCTGACCGGCGCGGAATAATTGCAAATAATAAACAATCATTCAAATTTATATAAAATTCCCGTCTGAGTTCCTGTGCTTTCTATTTATATTTTTCCATCAGAGATCGGTTAGCTCTGTTTTCCGTATTAAATACACAATCTGCGTACTCGTCAGTATCTGCCATGGTCCAGCACTGTTGGGTTAATGGGGTACTGGCGGATTGGTGCGGACCGAAACGCATTCTGTCTTTATCCAATGCAGTCGCAGTTACGCAATTACCTTTGACGCTGCTGTCAAAGATTTGTCCCGTCTCGCATTTTATACATACGCCATCTTCTGAAATACCATTACGTTTATCTTCTGGGCATTCAATGCAAAATAATTCGGTGGCTGATTTAAAACCATAATCTGGATCTGTGCATCTAAACGCGAACCCGCCGGTATAATTATAGTTATTCGGGCACGAGTCAGCATAATACCATTCCATCGTAGTGTCATTAAATTTATCATTGGTAAACGTCGGACATGTGGTACCGGTTGAACGCGCCTCTTCTAATGCACAGGCCTCGGAATCCAATGGAACACATGAATCACCCGCATTATTAGATACATACCCAGATCGACACAATAAAATCGGCTCGCTAATTTCATATGCCTTGATATATCCTGGGCCTGCTGAATAACGACTTCCACGATAATCTGGATGAACTACAAAAGGTTGGGCATATACACCATGGCCGTTTTCCAGCCAATCCGATATAACCAATATCACGTCGTGCTCAAATGGCGACTTTGATTTTCTGCCGCATCTATCTTTTACACCCGCGTGAAACATTGCAACATCGGTTTCGATATCTTGGCTAGCGTTTGCTAAGCTATATTTTTCAGCCTCATCATAATTCTCACGCTTTAATTGGTTAAAATTACACCCATCATATGATGTTTGGGCACATTCGTTGCCATGATAACCTGATTTACATACCCAAAAACAATCACTGTTGTTTATTTCTGGGCTTTCATAATATCTTGTGGTATACGGTTTGTTCCACGAAATATTACCCCATTCCCATCCGCCTTTTTTGTCGCCACCTATGACCGTTGGGCAAAAATACGCACCATGCGAATTTACAATGCGTGCAACCATCATTGAAATGCCGCGTACATAGTAATTTCCGTGTACTGAACATTTGCTGTTGCTCTTTTCGCCGCCTTCTGTCGCGGACTCTCCTTTACATACTTCTCTTTCGGGGCCAATCAAAGCGTTAAACGTATCAGAATTTTGGCACATCGGAAATTCCGCCGGAACGCCCCAATCGTTCATAAAAGAACTGGCATCACGGGCGGCGGCATTATTGCAAACAAGTAATGCAAATAAAATATAAAAATATTTAAACGACTTTATCATTTCTTTCCTGGCCTTTTATCAAAAACATGCACGTCAATTATGTAATTTCTCATTGTCGTACCGCATAACACGTATTGTTTTCCCAATAACCATTTAATACTTGTTCGCATTGTTCAATATACCATTGATCGGATAATATACATGAACCATCACGTGGACTGATTTGTGCGATAGTATTATCGTTATATTTGGTTTGATAATCTAAACACATAACTGCCGCCGTATTTTCCGCACACAATCCCCAACTTATGGCATTTGACATACCCGGGCTGGTGAAACTGGATGGATTAAGTCCAAAATATGCGCTATAAAATCCGGCCAATGGTTTTGCATTTTGCAATATTGTGCTGTATGTTGCGCCATATGTTGTATCACCACCACCATATGATGTGATACCACTGGTTGATGTTGTGCCCGATGCCAATGTCAAATTTCCATCCACACGGTTTGATGCCATTTGCTGACTCATGGTTGCGGTTATTCCACTTTGAATCTGGATTGGTTGCGATGATATGGTTGACGAAACTGTGCGCCGCGATGTGGTTGTGGTCGTCCCGTATGAATACACGTTTCCACCGAAAATCCAATACCCGCCGATACCAGTTGTGGTACCATCGGCAGCAACCGTTACCCCAAAACTTTCGCATTTTTGCGCCAATGTTGATTGTAAATCTGATTGAACCTCTTCGATTAATGAATTAATCAAATCTGCAATATCGGTGGTCAAATAATCATTATCCTTACCAAATCTGCATGTCGTTTTGGCAAAGTTTTCGATGTTTGTACGTAAATCATTCATACTGATATTACGGCAATTCCATGGATAATCCTCTTCACCGCTGGATGGTGTGCATAATTTGGTTACATAACTGTTAATTGCTGTCTCGCAACCCTCGTTAATACGGGCACGATCAACCGTGTCAACAAATGCCAACAATGCTGTTAATCCACAATAATCACCCGCCGCCTCACCAGTAATAATAGTATTTGTACTGTTACCGTGTACTAAACGACCTTTGTTATCAAATTCACAATCATCCGCATTACCATATAGTGATGCGCACATAATAACCTGGTCCGCGCACATTGAACGTGCGGCGGCGGCACTGATTGCGCCCGCGTATTGCGATGTTGTTGTGTCCAAATCGCGCAATGCGCCGGTTTGTGTGTCATAGCAATCGGCAATAACACCCACGCACGACATTTTTACTTGTTCAATTTTGTCGTCTTGGGCCTGGGCAATTTCGATTATTGCCTGGCGTTTAAATTCGGTCCAAACTGTGTCCGAAATATCACGGCACGTATCCAACGCCGATTCGGCATATATTTTTTTGTTATCTAAAAAGGTATTAAACGATGCATTATTGTTTAGGATATTATTATTCCATTCGCCATCAGATGAAACGCCATCTAAGGTAATTATATCAGCCAACTGGAACAAACGCGGTGAATAAATTGGTTCGCCCGTTGTTTGGTTTATATACGCACCCGTTGGATCCAAACAACGTTC
>CALXML010000020.1 GCA_944389465.1 uncultured Alphaproteobacteria bacterium | reverse complement strand
GTTAATACATATGGTTCGTCGTTTGATGCAGTATCAAATTCTGGGCGGGTTACCGCGGAATATAATATCGGCGTTGGTGCATATAATAACCAGGCTGGTAATGTATTGGTGAAACGTAATCCCCAGGGTGTGGAATTGAACTATGGCAATTCGGGGGTAGATGGTCAGCGTGGGCATTATGCGCGATGGGATCCGACAACTGCGGAATGCTGGATTCGTGTTGGCGCATATAACAAAGACAGTCAGATTAAAAACAGTTGGTTGTTTGGCGCGGTTGGTAATGATCAGCCAGCCGAGGTATGGCGACAGGCCGGTGATACGTTTACATGTAATCGCGATTTGTTTGGATTTTCATTGATGAATCAAACAAATACAACCGCAGTGGTTGGTATTGGTGGCGGCGCATTGGTCGGGGCAGGTGTTGGTGCAATTGCTGGACATGGTGCACGTGCATTTGATTGTACGCGTGAAAATCATCGCGAAATGTTGACCGAGGCATTGCGTGCAAATATGGGAATTGGAACAATAAGTGCGTATATAAAACATCCTGTGTCATCGTCGGTTGATGTTATGAATCAAACACAGTGTCAGGAAATCGTTAACTTGTATGATAAATACAAGCAAATTAATACAGCACTGTTAAAATGCGATACCAGCAGAATATATGCCAGTTATGAAACCAGCGAAACTTTTGCGCTTCAAATTTGTGAAGGGTACGATTCTTATGAAGAATGTGTGAAGGATGTTGATGATTTAGCAGATTGCCGCGGAAAAGGTTTTACATCAGTAGAGGACTGTATTGAATATTTGGTTAAGGAACAAATTGTTGAACTGGCCGAAGATACAACAGGGGCACAAAATAGTTCTGGGGCATTACAGGATGATGGTTTGAATCCGCTGTGTACATTTATGCCATTGAAATCTGACAGTGCATCGATTTATTGTGACCCCAGCAGCAGTAATGATTGTGTGCGTGCGGGCAATATGGCCACAGATATTGAACGCTTGGACGACGTATTTACCGTCGAACTTGCAGATTTGCTGGAAAAAGGGGAAGAATCAAATATGGGTAAAAGCATTGGTATTGGTGCCGGTGTTGGTGCAGGGGCCGGTGGATTGGCGACTGCAATTACCGCATTTGTCGAACGCAGTAATATTAATTGCCGCGTTGGTGATGGACTGGCAAAGGTTGATTATGGTAAATCGTATTCTATTGGTTCATTAAAGGATTTCTATGTTAAATGGAAATTGAACTTGCCTGATACAGTTATGCCAACTGGTACGGCCGTTGATTGTGAAACATGGCGTCGCAGTTGCGGAACAATACATGATTTGAACCAATGTAAAAATGCACAAATAAATTATAAACCTGCCGATGCAGCGACTGTGACTTTGGTGCCCACGGCGTGCACAGTATCGGGCAGTGTGTGCATTGAAAACTATCCAGTTGCTAAATCATATGGTGCATGTGAATAAAAATTAATCAAGGTGTTGGCAGTAAAACATACCGCCGGGTTTACCCCGGCGGTATGTTATAGATAACAAAGAATAAACATTGTTCATGGTAATGTATTGAATTCGGAATATGGGTAAATATATCTGCGGGCCCGTCTTTTTTTCCTGGACAGTTACGCCATGTTTACAACGGCAAGAATTTCTGTGCGGTATACAGGCATTAATTACCAGTGGGCCGTGGTCAAACAAAATGCCGGCCCATAAAATTATTCATTGTGCCTACCGGGGCAGGGTCAGTATTTATTCGGCCCACAGGAATTTTGTGTTCGGTTACAGTATGATGGCACCATGTGAAAACATATCTTTACATTTTGATGGTAGTGGTTGTTGTAACCGGATCCATAAATGATTGGCATGCAACACCTTCGAAATGTTGAGTTATCTGTGTCGAATTTGTACTGACACCTAGATTAAGTCCAAATAAACCGCCGCCGCCTTTGCAGCCACCACCGCCCAAAAGACCGCCACCTAATGAACTGCATGTAGTTTTGTTTTTTTGATCTGTTAAAATAATTTCTTTCATGGTTTCACATAACACAGTCGTTGTTGTTAAAGTACATGTACTGGTTGATGGTGAATATACCGATGACATAGATACGCGTCCAGTCATGTTACCATGGCCATCAGTTTGTATGAATTCGGAATAACCCTGTTGATACACCGATGCAAGATCTGATAATTTTGCCCCGGAAATTACATATTTGGTTGCATATAGTCCATCCGAATTTAGTCCAGGAGAATTATGATTTTCATCGTCGTCGTCACCACTATTAAATATATCTTCTACAAATGGTGCGGAATATGCGCTGCATATTGCTTCATTATTATCACCAACTGCATATTCTGTACATTGTGGATCACTGCTGGATGCCATTGCCGCGCACAGAACAGATTTGACCTGTTCTTCCTGATCTTTTAGGGCATCTTCAACTAACTCGTTATATTTTTTTGTATAATTTTGTTTTGCTTGATCCAATCCACTGTCAACAATAATCATTATTAATGAATCCAACAGATGTGGGAATCTGGCTGTGGCATATGCAGCACCACGACGTACCTGGGACATATTTCGCCCTTCGGTACACAATTGAATATCTGGATCTTGGCGCAAAATTGCAATTTTTTGTTCAATTTTATTTGATACTGATTCTAATGCTGATATTGCACGGGCGGCCCCAGGATCGTTTTCATTTAAGTGATTTTTATAATCATTAATATTTATTTCATATGTAGTATACTCTACGTTCGGGTTGTTTTCTGATTCACGTGATGTTTTGTTTATTTGTACATTTCCAAATGATAATAATCCATCTATGACATAATTTCCATCCTCGTCAGTATAACTAAGCAGACTTTCTGTTCCGATTACATTATCATCGGCAAATGCGGAACATGTTGTAAGGCCGCCACATAATTCCACCATTTTATCGCTAACAGTTTTCTGACATTGATCCAACATTGAATTATCAATATCTAAATAAATACCTTGAATTATATTTTCAATTTGTTCTATGGATGTAATTAAATCATTACCCTCGCTATCAACTTGTTGACACGAGGTTAATAAATCCATTGGGCACATTTGCCGGATGCTGTCCAAATCCAAACCGATACATTGCGTATAATCTTGTCCACATCTATCTGGTGATTGCAGGCATTCTTTGACCTGAGTGGTGCAAGAATTAAT
>CALXML010000019.1 GCA_944389465.1 uncultured Alphaproteobacteria bacterium | reverse complement strand
ATTAAGTATTTAATAATGCCCACCGCCCCCGGGCCCCGCGCAAACAAAGTTTGCGTGGGTGGAACCTGGGCGGGGGGGTGGCGCACATAGTGCGACGGGGGGGTGGTAAACACGAGTAACAAGTAACGAGTTACCAGTAACCAGCAACCACGATGACAATAGAGACTAAGTACCCTGGTTCCGTACTCTCTTACCACCCCGCCCTGCGGACACCCCTCCACGGAGGGGAACTTAGTATATACCGTTGCGGTCTAAGTTCCCCTCTGCGGAGGGGGGGGGGGCCGGCATATCGGGCCCCGCAAACACTGGCCAGAAATTTTTTGCAACACGCCCCATTGTTCAGGGATTACACCATACACACAATTTATTATTTAAACATTAAAACTGAATATCGGTGCATTCTTCGATTGCATCATCCCAACTGCGACAATAATAATTTCCAAAAAATGGGCTTTTCGTGGAATTGCACATTTGTCGTGTAACACATTTTTCACAAACCAAAGTATCCATATTAAATGTAGTCACAATCGTTTCGCGATAATTCCATTGCTCGTTTTCATATCGGCCCTGTAACTCGACAGATTTATCAACAGATTGTGGATTTGCATAATCCGCGGTTGCCGCGGCACCGGCCGCCGCCAATGCCCCCGCGGCACCAACCGTACCAACCACCGTTGCCACAGTCGCCGACGTAGCCAAAGATGTCGTTGCCGCCGAAAAAGCGGCACCAAGGATACCAACAGGTGCAATAGTTGCTGTACCTGAAACAGCAATACTTGCGCCCGCAGTTGCAAGAGCTGTTGTCAAAGTCCCCCCTAGTGCCCCCCCCATCCCTGCGGCTGCACCCGCTTCAATCCCGGCTGCAATCCCTGCACCCATTGCAATTGCGCCGGCACCGGCGGTAAAAATTGTAACAACCACGGCCACCGCAACAATTGCAACAATAACCGTAATTGTCCCAATAAGCGATGTTGGTGTTTCGGCGCGTGGTAATGCAGAGCCCGTCGCCAAATCAACACATGCCTGGCGCGCCGTTTCGCGGCGTGCATCTTTGCCATTTTCGCCACGAATTTCCGCCAAACGTTCGGTTATAGTTGTATAATCACGGGCCTGTTGTGCGGACAATTCATCATAGCGGTCATAATAATTAATCATTGCTGTGCGTAATCCCTGATTGGCGATTTTTAATCTGGTCGATTTTGTTAATTCTGGGAAACGGGCAACATTTGTCCCATCGCCAGAAAAAGATTTCATACCATCAACACGCCGACCAGTCATACAGAATTGTATCGTTGGGTCTGATTCAATAATATTATAAATATAATCTAAATTATTTTGCAATTGCCCCAATTCACGATTTACCATTTGATATTCTGAATCTGATGGATTATCTATGCCTATATTTACAAAATACTCATCAACTGTACTTATATTTCCATCATCATCAATTTTCACGCCATCCCAATAAATGGCACCGTCAATAACACCGCCCAATGGAGTAACGGGTCCCAATCCTTCGGTTGTGGAATTTGGAACACGACCCAATTTCTCATCAGGAACCAATCCGGCATTTGCAACACAATTTGTATATCCGATTTGATGCCCATCGTCTAAAAAGCCAATTTCGCATATTTCATAATTTAATGAACGGGTGCCCAATAATGAATCAGATGTCAATTTATCGCAATTTTCTGTATCACCACACGCACGTATTATCGCCTCGTCCAATGCGGTTTCGCAATAATCCAACATTTCATTATCAACATTCAGGAATATTCCCTGGGCTACATTATATAATTCATCATAAACCGCATTACCACGAATCGCACGCGGGCCATAAATTTGTTGACAACCAACCAATTTATCATACGGACACATACGCATAATGGTATCTGTATCTAACCCTATACATTGCGTATAATCGGAACCGCACATTTCCGGTTGTTGCAAGCATTCTTTGAATTCAGTGGTACACGAATTTACACGCATTGATGCCAAACGCGCCATCACAAATTCCCATATCGGCGATTTTTCGGCCGTGCTGGCGGATGTGGAATCAATCCCGCACGCATTTAATGGCACAGTGCATAATGACAACATGGTTTCCGGTCGTGTTAAACACATATCATATGAGCCACTCGGATCATTTGGATCAATATTATCACGACATGCACGCTGGAAACATTGTGAAACAGTGCCAATACAATCCTGGCGCGCATTATCTTCGGCGATTAATTCGGCATTTTTTATTTGCGGCGCAGATTCACGCAGAAATGTATCCCAGACCTGGTCCGCAACAGATTGACAATTTTTAGTTATATTATCACACAAAGTTTTCTTCGATAATAACGTATCGTATGTAGATGCGCTGATTTCAATATTGGTTGATGCACCGTTAATTACATAATGGCGTGTATTGGTATTACCACGCGTATTAGTTAAATCAAACGCCAAAACAGATGCACATCCAGAAAAATCCTCGCCACATCCCCCAGTTGTAATCATACATTTTTTGAACTCAACAGCGCATTGACCCAAATCATATTGATTGGCATTTGTTAATGCAGTGTACGAAGCATCCAACAATCCTAAACGTGCGGCTTCTAATTTTTCTGTACTTTCATTGCGTTTTTGTTTCAAACTGTTTTCATACGCAATGCAATCATTATTTATTTGTTGATTATACAATATTTGCAAGAAATTCATATTTCCGGCACATTCTGGGATTGAATTTGCACACATATTATGTGCCGCACTGTATAACTTACTGCCGGTTAAATTGGTTAAAGAATCGCTGTTTTTTGCATCCGCAGAATTTTGATTCCACATGGACAAATCTAAAACATCGGATTCAGGGCGATCATATACAGCATTTATATCATATCCCTGCAGCAAACTGTCAACCCCAACAGTTGCAAGTTCATAAGTTTTTTTATCTAAATCCTGAATTTCCGCCAATATCGCATCAAATTGGGCATTTTTATCACTGCAAACACACCGACCACCATTTGCACTGTCCAGCATACATAACGAATCCATGCACCCAAAATATTTTTGTTGGCATTCTTCGTTTGAAACAGACGGCGCCGTTGCCGCAACAACTTTGGTTCCAGTATTAATAACTTTTTGTGTTGTTGCGGCCCGTGTTGCTACTGATTTTGTGGCGGCCGTGGCGGGCGCGGCGGTACGACTAACCTGACGTGTTGATACACTGCGTGTGGCAGAAAATGCATTTTGCACAAATCCACATGTAACCAACAAAAATATAATTATTTTCATCATTTAATATATCAAAACTGTATATCTTTACATGTCTCAACAGGATCGGCCCATTTTTTACAGAATTTTCTTGATTTCTTTGGTGTTGCACAATTTTGTACACGTATACAGCGATGACATACCAATGTCGTCGGTGAAAAAGTTGAAGTTACTGTTTCGCGATAATTCCATTTATTATCACTGTCTGTGCCAACATATTGATCTTGTTGTTCGGTCGCATTGGTGGCAGTTGCGTTATCAGCGGTATTACCAGTTGTATCATTTTTTCCTTCTAACATAAGATTAACATACAACTCGGTATAATTTGGATCGTCTTTTAATGTCGTTGCTTCGGCTGTTCCAACACACGCCGCCATTGCGGCATCGCGTCTGGCTTCCAGCAGATTTTCATTATTAACTTCTGCGATACGTTCATTTAATGTCACATAGTCCTGCATTCTGCGTTCTTCTAACTCTTCATATTTTGTGCGATAATTATCCATTGCACGTTTAATCGCAGATGTTGCAATTATGCTGCGCATTTGTTGTGTCAATCCAGGGAAACGCCCACCGTTTCCAGTTCTGTCAATAACAGTTTGATTGGCCGCTGCAACTTCTAATGAACTCAGTTGGGCTGTACGATCAGAAACAGACCTGGCTGTATTTGCAGAACTTTGTGCCTGGGCACGTGATAATTTTGTTGCAAAATCATCGTTTAATCCCTGAACAATACGACCCGTGGTGCAAAATTGCACTTCTGGATTGGATTCAATCGCATTGATTGCATTATTAATATTGTTTTGCAGTGTTGCCAATTCGGATTCAATTTTTTGCCGCGCATCTGTATCAATATAATCGTCGGTAATTGATATCTTTCCTTCATCGTCAAGCAACACATTTTCCCATGGAATTTCGCCTTCTATGATAATAGAGAAATTTTTACGTTCCACGGAATTTCCATTTGTGTCATGCAATCCTAAATCTGTATCCGAAATTTGTGATAAATCCGTATAGCAATTTTTATAATTTATTGTCGTATTTTCGGCATTACCACTGATTTGACATATTTTATATTCCAATGTATTTGAACCAATATATTCATCGATTGTGATATTGTCGCAATTTTCTGTATCACCACAAACCGAAATCATAGCCTGATCAGCAGCGTTTTGGCATTCTGTTAAAAGATTATTATCAATATCAAGTATTATACCCTGGACGTATGGTTCCAATCTGGCATAAAAATCATCTTCTGCATCACCAGACAAAATCATAGTATCGCCACCGTCATAGTTTTGACAACCAACCAGTAAATCCTTTGGACACATACGAATAATGGTGTCGGTGTCCAACCCTATACATTGCGTATAATCTTGTCCACATCTATCTGGTGATTGCAGGCATTCTTTGACCTGAGTGGTGCAAGAATTAAT
>CALXML010000018.1 GCA_944389465.1 uncultured Alphaproteobacteria bacterium | reverse complement strand
ATCAATATCCGCCTCAGTCATTTCTTTATACATACCCATACGATACACAACCCCCACCACCCCCGCAATAAAAAAATTAAAAAAGGGGGGCGTTGTGACCACTTGTTGTTCCCGGCGGATTATTTACCACGCCCAATTGAAGTGCATTTTAGCAGTGTGTTCAGAATAATGTTTGCTTATTAGGCCATCATATATCAATCCAATGGACATATTGTCATTTATTCCAATATTAATGTTACCACCAAAAGTTATTGCCGTTTCTTTTGGTATATTCACATTGTTATAATAACGCTGGCCGTTTGGGGCGGTTATAATGCTTTTGTACGAGTTTTCACCATATACAGCAAATTCACCGCCAACATTTAACCCCCACTGAAAATTCCCATCTGTATCGGCAATAATTAATTCTGTCAATGCATATGTTGTATTTATATTATTGCCTGCGATATGCTGACCAATGGTATCAGTATAACTGCCTAACGTTAAATTATTATTCCTGACCCCTATATCGAAATTGAACCAACCGCGTTTAATGCCGATATTTGCCTGCATCGCCGTTAAAGTTGCATCAAATTCTGATTCTATACCATACTGTAAAACAGTTTTGTTTTCAGATACGGTGTATGCGGAATGATTCAAAATTGCGTTTATATAAAAATCAGTTAACCCAATCGGGAGGTTCAAATCTGCGTATAATGACATATCAAATGGTGAATAAAGGTCAAATTGGCGCACATCGCTTTCAATGCTGGATTGTGTATAACCAAACCCCATCCCCAAATTAAAATAATTGGACAAGGCGATATCTTGGCCAATATTACCTGTAATCGTTCCACCACTATATTCCGTTGTGTTGGGTATATAGTTAATCATAGAATAACCGCCCGTTGCCCAAAACCCGTGGGCACCATTTTTCATACGACGATTTATAAATCGCAAATTTGCGTTCTTGGAACGACCAACCAATGTTTCAATAACACCATCTGCATTTGGGGAAATTGTATCAATTGCAACATTGTATTCGGGCAATGTATCTGCAAATTGTGATAATTCGTACATTTTATTTGCAATGATTTCAGCCACGCTGTTTTCGGTAAATCCCCCCATATTCCATGCCATGGCGACATTTTGTACAATATCGCTACCATCAGCTGGGTCGACATTTATAAATGGCTTTGGCGTTATTTTATAAACCCCGTCACGCACAAATTCTATGTCGTATGCCAAATTGTTTTCCATTAAAAAAATGGGGTGTTTTTCAGAATCACCGAACAAATCCCACCCCGACGCCTGCGAGCCACTTAAATCAATTAAGATTGGCAATTCTGCGCCATCCATTGATAAAACTTGGCGATTTTCAACCGCAATTTGCAGTTTTATTTCATCGTTATTTTGAATGTTAAATATATTTGCCGATAAATTGCCAACTTTTACTGTATCACCATCACGCCACACAGTCGCTTTTAATGTGGTGTTGTCACGCAAATTTACTGTATCAAATACTGTGCTGGCTTTCCCAAGATTTATTACCGGATTGGCATCGCCCCGTACAGATGTTAATGAAGTTAGTCGCCCATCAACGATTCCAGTTCCCAAAAAGTTTATTGTTCCACCATTGTTATAAATACTGTCGCTGGCCGTTTCAAAATATACACCCGTATTACCGGTGTCAATATCAATTACGGCATTTTTTCCATCATTATAAATTGCGCCACCGTTTCCACCAGCAGAATTTCCATGAAATATAGTATCTGCCCCAATAGAGACACTTGATTCATTATAAATTGCGCCACCATTAGTTGATGCGTGATTTTCTATAAATTTTGACTTGGTACTTATGGTAATATTTCCTGTTGCGTATTTTTTTGAACCGGGCGCATTATAAATTGCACCGCCATCCCAATTTGCATTATTATTGGAAAATTCTACCGCCGTGTTCATTAAAACGTTCCCCATATGATTATAAATCGCTCCACCTGAATGGGCAGAATTATTTATAAATGCGGTTCCTGTGCCATTTATTGTTAACGTTTGTTTATAAATTGGGTTATAAGTGTAATATATACTCAATGGTGTTCCAATGTATATTGCTCCACCTCGACCAAAGAAGGTGCTACCATTATGCTTGGAAACATTATCCTTGAAAACAGTCCCATTACCATTTATCGAAATGTTAATATTACCGATATATCTGTTATCAAAGCCCTGATAGTCGCCAGAAATTCCAGCAATTATTGCGGTTTGAGCATTATTCTGAAAAATTACATTATCGCCATCAATTAACATATTAAAAGACAAGTGGCCATATATATCACTGTATGGTTCTATATGACTGTTATTTGTAATCTGCACATTATCTGAAATAATTAAATTATTATCTTTTTTTATAAATATTTTAGTATTATCAAATACAGAATTTTCTTCAAATAATGAATCTTGGGAAATTGTTATCGTGCCACCTGTATATGTGCCTTCGTATACAGTCGCACTGGCGGTCGTTATATTAAATACTGCACCCAAATAAACAATTATTTTTTTCATAACGCCACCTTTATTGTATAATTCTGCTCAATGCGGACCAATTCAAATGAAATGACAGGCCGATTTTATGCATTCTGACGTTGTTTTTTGCCACATAAAAATCATTCCACAGGTCAATTGATGATGTTGTATAGGATAAACGAATGCTAAATGGCATGTGTGTCATATTGTATTCAACCCCCAATCCATAATAAACATTCGACTTGTCCCCAGAAAAATTTTTGTCATTTATTTCTGGGCGAACTATGTTCAATCTTTCAATACCTGTTATGCCGAATGCCGAAAAATAATCGCCTATATTTACCCCCAGATTCAAATCGCCATAAATTCCAGATTTTATATTTATGCCATTCGTTGAAAATTTACCTGTATTGTATCCTGCAGCCAATCGGGCATAGACAACATCGGCACGCAAACGCAATGCCACCGGTTCAATATTTACACCGATGTTATTTGCATCGGATTCATTGATTTTGGCGAATGTATAAGTTGCACCAATACCTGGTAAAAAAACAAATTCTGTGCCATTCGTTCTGGCCATAGATTTAACTGGAACAATTGGATATGTTTTATCAAAATAAACAATGTTATCTGTTGGGCGGTGCGAATAAGTGTCCCGAATTGTTCTGAATCCATCTTTTGTAAATCTTAAACTGTGATTCTCATCAGGTGTTATAGTGGTTGTTGCGCCTATTTGATCACCGTCAACGAAAATATCCCAACCAGGATTTTGACGCAACCAACCAGAAAAATCTAATTTTACCGGATTTTTATCCAACGATATTTTTATTTTTTCATCAGAAAATCTATCAACTTTAATCCGCTGTATTGCCGTTTGTACGCCATCTGCGCTGGCTTCGATTTCAATGGTTTCGCCAAGTTTTGCTTTGTAATCAACTGGGGTACGACCAATATCGCGACCATTTACTTTTATATGCGCGCGCGAATCATCGGCAGATATTGTGATTGTTTTTGTGGCGCGTTTTAATGTTATTGCAACTTTATTGTTATTGGTTGGAACAATCAGTTGTTGTTCAACAGTTTCATAATTATCGTGTGTTAATTTTAATGTATATTTGCCACGGCATACATTTCCGATTTTTAGTGGTGTATCACCACGATATTTGCCATTTAAATATATTCCAGCCCCCGATGGGGTTGTTGTAATTTGTACAGGGGCGCCAACACAATTTGTATCACCTGATGTTTCATTAAATACTGTGCTTGTTTTTGCGCTTTGATTTTTTATGCGTTCAAATTCTGCCCTATATGCACTTTGGGCATATCTGTATTGTACACAGGCAACATATTCATTGCCCACTCGTTCATCTCCTGTGCGTTCCTTGATGAATTGTTCCAACTTTACACCGACACAGCGTTCATTTGTACGACTGGTGCCTGATGCGCTGGTTTCATCAGCATAATATTCTGTTGTTGTTATTGTTTCTGCGCCAAACAAACGGCAAATTTGATTGTTTATTTCTTGTTCCGCTTTTATTTGTGCATCTGAAATACTTTCTTCTGAATATACGCGTGCCACGAAATATTTATACTTTGCGTCGTCTGGTGGGGTGATCGTGGCCCAATCACAATCCCCCGCATTGGCGGCACTGATGCCGCCAATGCACAACACGATATACAACAACTTTTTCATGATTATTCTGCCGTGCTGGTGGTGTGAGACATAGTAAATTCATTAACAGTATCCGTCACGCGTTTGTTAAATTCTGCAGACAGACCTTTGTTCCCGTTCAGAAAATCGTTCATCTGTTTCTTGAAATCAGATTCTTTGATTTTCATGCGAACATAAAAACGGTATTCCATTTCTTTGTCCCCATCGGCATTTGTCACCAATACTTTTTCCCAATAACGGTTGGCGGGGGTTAAACCAGAAAATGCGATTTCACTTTTTTCAATGGATAAAAATTCTGTGCGATATTGGTCGCCTTCAATACCTTCTTGGGCATCAACAAAATTTGTTTTTATTTCCGTTTTTATCGCATTGGACAAGTCTGTTTTTGCCTGGTTTTCGGCAATTCTGTATCCTTGGGCAATGTTGGCACGGTCGCTGCGCACAGTTGCCATACTGGTCACGAACATATCACCATTTTTTACTTCTATGGGATCATCGTCCTTGACCCACGACGGGCGTGATGATAATTCATCGCTGCGCGCAATTACTTCGTCATGCATACCAGACGCACATGCACCCAATCCTGCTAACATAGCCAGCATTAAAAATATTTTTTTCATTGTTTTCTCCTTTTATTTTTTCCTACGATACACGGAACCGCGCACATTTACGGTACGAGTTCCACCGGTTCTTTTGCTGATATATGTTCTTGTACTTGGACGACGTCTTATTAAATTACCCATTTGTTTCTCCTTTTAATTCAAACAAAAAACCACCTGACAAAGCGGGTGGTTGGAGGTTAAGAACTATAATCTGGTATAGCGAGCTTA
>CALXML010000017.1 GCA_944389465.1 uncultured Alphaproteobacteria bacterium | reverse complement strand
TTTGGTAACGTTACCCCAAACTTTTTTGATATCATTACTAAATTGTTGACTGAATGTTTTATCGATTTTCCCGCCCAAATTTTCCGCAATTTCATTTGCGCGACTGGCCAAATACGCAACCAATATGCCGGTTAATAATGTTATCATAAATCCGGAATTTTCCAATGTCGGAACCGATGCGGATGCATCCACACTGATTGTGCCTGATAACAGTGCGGCACACAGCGCAATTACAATTGATAACGATACAAAATAAATTGCTGCATCTATGAATCTGGATATTTGTTTTGATAATGATTCTGGTTTGAACAGGCCCAAAAATCCATTGTATATATCACCAACAATACCCTTGTACGATGTTTGGTTTATTGTTTCGGCAATGGCGGTAAACGGTAACATCGCAACCCCCAGAAATAAATCAATAATTACCCCCAATCCCATTAACGCAAATTTAAAGGCATTGTATACGAACACAACAATAAATATTAATCCAACCAGCATTGTAAACGCACTGTGCCCAATACCAGAAATCATCCATTTCCACCCAATTGAAATCGCGGTTGTGAAAAATCCAGATAATCGTGTCGGAACGCATAATATATTTGCGGTGGCTTCGGCATCCAATATCATGTTTTCAGATACGTGTTGTGCGGTATATGCATGTATTGCCCCGCACGTATCCGGAATTTGTAATCCGATTGTATTTGATGCCGCGTTTAATATTAAATCAGACAAATATGTACCAATACTGATAATCGGCCCCATAATCCACATAAATAATTGCGCGGGTCCGAATGCCAATATAATCGACCAAATTGCAATTACCGCGCCCTTTTTTACCAGATTTTCACCCAAATCCATTGCACTGGTGCCTTTGGTCATCATGTTATATGTTTCAAATATTAACCAGAATACATACGCGATAATCATGAATATTATTGCAAATCGTACCAACGATGCATCCAATATATCCGCAATAACAGACATCGCATTAATCAGTGCCAAACCTATTTTCGCCTCGATTGGAACATAATCAGGTACGGATTGTGCATTTTGGAACCCGGATTGAAATTCGACCATATCGGTTCCGATTGCCATGTTAAATTGCGCCATATTATCATCGGTCATCCAATTGCCATAATCACCGATTTCTGTTAATGGTAAATTTGATTCGGCCCCGATTGCATACGGCATAATAAACATGCATGCAATTGCAACCATAATAATTTTTACAAAGATGCGTTTCAGTATTTTCATTACTTTTTACCAACCGCATTTGATATGATACCGAATATTTGCTTTGGTGTGTTCCATATTTTTTTACCTAAATCTTTTGCCCATGTTCCAAAATCAAATTGTTCACCTTTACCGGCCTTGTCCAATCCGAATATGGCGGAAACTTTTGGTTTAATGGCCCAAAAATACAATGCGAATAATAATATCATCATCAACAGAAAATCCCATCCGTCGCGCATAAAATCAAATGCACCGGGATATTCGCGTTCAATTGTTGCGCGTTGCGCGGTAAAACAGTCACGGAATTTATCGGCATCCATTTCACCGTCAGCGATTGCGACCTGTTCGCATGTGGAAAATACATTTATTATCGACATTGTTTGGGCATCAGGATTTTCAACAGTGCGCCCCATCATTGGTGGTAAAATCGCGCTGTATCCGTCCACAGGCCCCGGGAAATACGCATCAGCGGCATATGCAACGATGGCATACGTTAATATAACTTTCAAAGTAATACTGATAATTTGAACAGCGGATTCCACCAATTTATTAATTGCATTTTTTACAACCCCACTGGCCAAAGACCATGTTTGTTCAAATGCCGCCGCCCCCAATATCAGTGGCAAAAATATGATATAAAACACCAATTTAAATATTACTGATAAAACCTGGAATACTAAATCGAATCCGATTATCAAAAACATCAAAACCAATGTCAATCCGGCCAGCCATGTAAATACGCCACCGCCCAAATCCAACCATGCATAATTCATTAACGAAAAACCGCCCGCCGCGCCGGCTAACATGACGCTGTTAATGTTTCCCATAACGCACATAAAAGGTTGTAATATTGGTGCCAATACATTATCAGATGCATTCGCGGCATCAATTGCACCACATTGCGCGGCATCCGATACCCCAGATGCCGCCATTGATAATTCGGCACCAACAAATAACACCGGTGTAATTGTAATGTTCGCAACCGTGCGCAATGCCGCCGTGCCGCCCATCCCCAGTGCACCCATCAGTGCGCCCACAATTAATACGCGTGCACCCTGTCGCCATACTTTGTCAAACCAGCCGGCCAATTCCAGTTTTTTTTCTTTTTCATCCAGTTTTGCTGTTTCTTTGGCCGCATTAAAAATATATTGCCCCGTGTGCACGAATAAAAATAATCCGAATCCAATGGCCAATAAAATCCAAATGTTATCAACCATGGCGGTCCAAAACATTTCGGCCGCATTACCGATAACAACAAATAAATCCTCGATATATTTGCACAGAAAACATCCATTCGCAGATGCAATATCGCCGTCACCCGCACCAATTGCGTTTAAAAAGCCATCCATACTGGTATATGTTATTGCATCGCCACTGATTGCTGATGTCAAATACCATATACCAACGCCGATTGCTATCAGCGCCATGGCAATTTGTATGGCAATCATAATCAGTTTTGCTTTCACTTCTTTTCTGCGCTTTGGTTTTTATTATCGTCTTTCTTTTCGCCGCCATTCAATATATTTTTACCGATATTTTTGGCGACATTTACAACATTTGTTGTCAATTTCATTGCGTCGTCAGCCAATTGTTCGCTTAATTTATTATCAGGCGACACGCCGAACGATTCCCATACCATTGATGTAACCTGGGGAATTTGTCCATATATAAAGTTTAACACATATATCAATATTATGCATCCACCAACAGTCATTGCGGCCAAATTATCATCTGATAAATCTTCTGCGAAAATATTGCCACTGGTAATTAAATCCATAACTTCGTTCACACTTTGCCCCGGTTCAGAAAAGAATTTTGCAATTATTACCATAATAATTGTATATGTCAGCACCGCAGATACCAATGCGATAATTGCATTTATCAGTTTTTTAAATTGATTGGTGCCAACCTCTTTGCCCAACCCAGACATCCATTTTGGGGCATCATCGCCCTTGAACGCGACCAATATTAATGACAATGGGAAAAAGAATGCGAAAAACGTCATTGCCACAATGATATCGGCAAAATAAAAGCAAAATCGTACAAATAATTTGAAAAATCCATAAAACAGATACAGCCCGATAAAAAATAAAATAATATGTTTAATCAGTGAACCAATGCCAAATAGTGCTTTTAATGAAAAAGCTTTGTCCATAACAGCAATACCCAATTTCATATATGATTGAAATTGTGTAATTGTTGTTTTCATCAACATAATAATATTATCACGTAATTGCGGGCGAAAAAATCCATCATCGGACATTTGCATTGGTTGATATGTAACTTTTTCAT
Source organism: uncultured Alphaproteobacteria bacterium (assembly GCA_944389465.1). Classification (GTDB taxonomy): domain Bacteria; phylum Pseudomonadota; class Alphaproteobacteria; order Rs-D84; family Rs-D84; genus Enterousia. Next base: position 1,740 of record CALXML010000017.1, on the reverse strand, counting down.
TAACGATGTCGTTATCAGTGTTTAACATGCTGTGCGTATAAATCAGTGCGATATTTGCCGCCGGTTCAAAAGTTATTGTCGTAATAAAGCGCGGCAGCATTACCCCCATGCTTAAAAATGTTAACGAAACCAGTGAATTTATTAACAGTGGCTTTAAAGATTTCTGATACCATGGATCTGTTATTCCACCTTTGATATTTTTCCATACAGCGTTTATTACATAAAATGCAAACAATATGCAAAACAGAATGGCACAGAAAATTGCAAATTGGTTATATACTGATGCGGCCGCATCAGATACAATTTGAAACAAACGGTCAAATACCGGGCAACCCCAACATTGCACCGCAGAATCAACCAAAGAATTCATAAAGTCGTTCATTTCTTTTTAATCCATCCAAATGCGGTTCCCAGTGTTTTGCCCAAATTTTTAACGTTTTTCTGTAATACTTTTGTGTCGCCTTTGACCTGGTTGTATAAATTATCCATTCCCTTGCCCACGTATGAATCCAATTGTTCGCGTGTCAGATTAAATATACGAAACATTAAATAAAATGTTAATATCGCGGACAGCCATAATATTGAATGTTCACCAAATCCCAATGCATTGGTCGCCACAGATGGTACATTTGATGTCGATGTTCCGCCGGCCGCAACAACAAATACAGATGAATTCCATCGGAATAACGATTTTACGATCGCAATATTTACGCATAATATAAATGCGCATGCAATTGTTGTTATAACGATTTTTTGTAATGCCTTGGTTATGCCACCGAATGCCGGCCATATGTCCAGCCATTTTTCATTTGATTTTACCACATATGTTAAAACCTGAAACGGATACATTATTAATGCCATGCCAAAATTAAATATTGCCTGGATTATCAGCAATGCCATAAATAAATTACTGGCCACAAATGTGAATATTAAAATTATTCCTGTGACAATGTTTAAAAAGTCTTCGCCACCATGTGGAATCAGCGTTATCAGCCCGCGCAATCCGGATGTTACAAAATCAAATCCGCGTTTTATTATTTGATTGTTGGCATTTGATATATCGGATACCGGTTGGACCAGAAATTCGCAACTTTCGCGTGTAATCCAGCCTTCTTGGATTATTGATTGCGGACATTCTATTTTTTTACCCGATACGCCGGCCTCGTTAATTGTATTGGTAATACTTTCGGTATAATATGCGCCAAATTGCAGAAATGGGTTAATCAGCCATTCTGTCATATACACAGGTTTTAATTGCAATAAAATAGTTACCGCGATAATGGCGCGAATTGCCGGTTTTAACATATTTGTTGCAATTGTCATACCGCTGATACCATCGGCCATTTCGCCACCACCAGAAAATCCAAAAAAACCGACCCATGTTTTCGGAAAATATAATTTCAGCAAATACATTGCCATTGATACGATTAAAAATCCCCACACTAAAATATAAATAATACCGTCGCCATTGCCGACAAAAAATTCATATCCGCCGGTTGCGACCGCCATCAACGCATCCAATATTGTTGGAATTAATGGTGCCAAATTCAATGCATCAACAATTGCATATTGGGCGGCATTTGCATCAATCGGGGTACACAAAAACACGGCCAAAACCACCAATGGTATTGCGCGAATAAATATATTATAAACTATCGATTTTATAAAAAACATTCTCTCGGTATTATTTTGTCTTTTCAATTATATCACATTTAGGGCAAAATATGATATACTTAAAAA
>CALXML010000016.1 GCA_944389465.1 uncultured Alphaproteobacteria bacterium | reverse complement strand
GAATCGTTTTCGGCCAATGCCAGGGCCAATCTGTCCGCACCACGCCACTGGCCAAACACGGCGTTTAAAAACATTACCGAAAACGTAACAAAAACCCCGACCATGGCGATACCAACGGTGCCCTTTATCACATCATTTATCATATTTTTTATATTACGGCCGCCCTTTGGAAATATGGCCCATCCATCAAACAGCCATGACAACAGCATAAATGGTAACATTATTAAATCCATGGACAGTTTTATAAAAACCTCCAAAAAATACAGGGGAACCGGCAATAACGCAAAAAAGAACACGACCAATATTAATAACCCGGCAAAGAAAATCGGCACATTTGGAAATATCGGGATTACCCACATAATATGATGCATATATTCGTCATTAAATGCCATGTTCAGCATTGTCCAGCCAACCGTCATACCCAATCCGGTCATTTGATGCACGTTTGCAATTTCACATGCCAAATTATGACGGAATTTCGGCGAAAATGTTCCGGACGATGCCGCATCAACACTGGCCACTGTCGGATCCGCCACCGCAGTTGCCACAACGCATTTTGCGAATTCGTCATTTCCGGAAATAATCCTGTTTAACGACAGCCCTACATTAAATACCGGTTCAATCACAACATCCGTTAATAACCGTGGCAATGGAATCAATAACAATAATGTGATAACAGATAATTTAATAAATTTTGTTCCAAATTCACTGACCAACGACCACGTTTCGTCCATTTTCACATTTATAAATCCGGATAATATTTTCCATGCCGCCCATATCGCTATTAATGCAATTGCAAACGGGATTATAACGGTCCCCAGCGCATCATATACCCGTGGCACTAATCCCGACATTGTTGCCATAATATCTGAAAACATTTGGCATGACCAACACGTGGAAAAAAAATTCAATGCATCCGCCATATTGACTGGGGCGGCCGTTCTGTAAATTGAAAAACCAGCGATAATACCCACCCCGGCAATTGTTCCAACAACCAATGGCATCGCCATACCCGCCGAAAAGGGTAAAAAAGATAAAAAAACAATTAAAAATTTTTTTAACTTGCTCATTGTTTTTAAGTATATCATATTTTGCCCTAAATGTGATATAATTGAAAAGACAAAATAATACCGAGAGAATGTTTTTTATTAAATCGATAATTTATAACATATTTTTTCGCGCAATACCATGGGTGGTTTTGGCAATGTTTTTGTGCACACCATTTGATGCAAATGCCGCCCAAAATTCTATTGTTGACGCATTGAATTTGGCCCCAATCATCCCAACTATATTGGATGCATTCATGACAGTTGCAACCGGCGGGTATGAATTTTTTGTCGGCAATGGCGATGGAATAATATACATATTAGTTTTTGGTTTTTTAATTATATCCGTTACAACATATTTGTTAAAATTATATTTTCCTAAAACATGGGTTGGATTTTTTGGGTTTTCTGGGGGTGGCGGAATGGCCGATGGTATCAGCGGCATGACAATCGCAACAAATTTGTTAAAGCCCGCAGTACGCGCAATTATTGCAATAACAGTTTTATTACAATTAAAGCCTGTGTATATGACTGAATGGTTGATTAACCCATTTTTACAATTTGGCGCATATTATACCGAAAGTATTATCAGCACTATTAACGAGGTCGGTACATCCGGAAAGAAAATTGAATGCCCAGAATCAATAATCCAAGAAGGCTGGATTACACGCGAAAGTTGCGAATTTTTGGTTCAACCTGTGTCTGATATATCAAATGCCAATAATCAAATAATAAAGCGCGGTTTGGATTTTGTGGCATCAGGGTTGAGCGGATTAAGAACACTGATTCCACATGGTGGCGAAAACTTTTTAAATATTGTCACAGGTATAATTTTAATAGTTACATTCGTGGCCAGTAATTTATTTATGGCGCTGTTGATAATCCAGGCAATATTTAATTTTGGAATGGCATTAATAATGTACCCATTCCAGGTTTTAACATATGTTGTAAAATCCAGTGATAAATGGTTTGACATATGGCCCGCATTTGGTGGCATAACAAAGGCACTGCAAAGCATTGTAATAACAACAATTGCATGTGCATTTATATTATGCGTAAATATCGCGATTGTAAAATCATTGTTCCAATGGAATACATCGGTATTTGTTGTCGCTGCGGGCGGAACTGCAACAACAAATGTTCCAACCGTTGCCACCAACGCATTGGGATTCGGTCAACATTCGATATTATGGTTGTCTGCGATATTAACATTTTATTTAATGTTTCGTATATTTAATCTGACACGCGAACAATTAGATTCATACGTTGGCAAGGGAATGGATAGTTTATACAACCAGGTCAAGGGCGATACAAATGCGCTTGTCAAACGCGCAAAAAGCTGGGGACCATCAATAAAAAAAGCATGGGGTAAAATCAGAAAGAAATGAATACATTTATGAATTCTTTGATTGAGTCCAACGTGCAATGTTTGGGTTGCGAGTTTTTTGACCGCTTGTTTCAAATTATATCCAATGCGGCGGCGGCTGTATATGGAAAATTTGTAATATTCTGTGTGATTTTATTCTGTATATTTTTTGCATTTTATATCATAAATGCGGTATGGAAAAATATCAAAGGCGGTATTACAGACCCGCTGTACCAAAAATCATTAAAACCATTATTAATAAATTCGCTGATTTCATTAACGTTTTTAAGTATGGGTGTGGTACTGCCACGATTTATCACAACAATAACATTTGAACCCGTATCAGAAATCGCGCTGATATATACACATAACATGTTACGAACAGATATTAATGATGTTAATGAAAAGGTTACATATCAGCCAATTGAAATGTCTGATGATGGTTTTTTTCGCCCGCAATTACGTGATAATATTATTATGTTGATGAAAACCACAATTACGCAATTTCAATCATACATGAAATTGGGTATTGCTGTTATGGACAAAGCATTTTCATTAAAAGCATTATTAGGCATTGGTTCGCTGATTAAACATATTATTTTATTTTTTATCGGCTTTTATTTGTTTTATGGGTTCTTTAAATTATTTATTCGTTTCTGTTTTTATTTCATCGATATTATTCTTGCGATGAGTTTCTTTGCATTTTTGTTTCCGGTATCATTAATACTGGTCGCATTCAAAGGTGACGATGCGCCAAAATGGATGTCTGGTTTAGGTGGCAGTATTGGCACAAACCAGTTAAAAAACTTAATTAATGCAATTGTTGCATTGGTATCGGCTGTATTAACATATACCATTATTATGGTAATAATTGCAAAATTCTTTTCTGAACCGGGTCAAAGTGTAACTGAAATTATGAATTTAATTACCCAGGGCAAGATTTTCGAAGGCGACCTGTTTGATGGTAACCTGGCAACAATTACAATTGGTGGATGCGTCATATTGGTTTATGTGTTAAATTTTATATATAATCAGATTCCGCAAATTACATCGATGATTTGGGAATCGTTTGGTGTATCGCCAAAGAATGATCAGCTTGGTGATAAATTGGCCACTGATATGATGGGACTAACAACGAATGTGTTAAATGTTGCAAAAAATGCTGGTAAAAATATATTAAATGGCGGTAAAAAGAAAGCTGGCGATGCCGCAGAAAACAAATCAGGTCAAGGTACCGATACTGAAACCAAGGATACAGGGAAAAAGTGAAAGCAAAACTTATAATGTTCGCCATTCAATTTTTCTTGGCACTGATTGCAATCGGTGTCGGTATGTGGTATTTGTCGTCATCAATCAGCGGTGATGCCATAACATATACCAGCATGGATGGATTTTTAAACGCAATTGGTGCGGGTGACGGCGATATTGCATCTGCGAATGGATGTTTTTTGTGCGGATATATCGAAGATTTATTTGTTGTTATTGGTAATGCGGCCGAAATGTTTTGGACCGCTATGGTTGATAATATCTGGATTTTATTGGCCATTGGATTTGGATTATTCTTATTCATATATACAGGGCAATATATTTTTAACGCCGCCAAAGAAACCACAAAACTAGACGGCCAAGAAAAAAAATTAGAATTTTCTGCATGGTTCGACAAAGTATGGCGACAGGGTGCACGTATATTAGTTGTTGGTGCATTAATGGGTGCATTAGGAATGGGGGGCACGGCGGCACTGCGCACAGTTACAAACATTACAATTACACCGGTATTATTTGTTGGTGCCGAATTATCAATGGCGGCATCTGGGGTGTCAGATGCCACGCAATGTGGCGCAATTGATGCGGCCGTGGCATCCGACAACGTATTGTCACCCGTGCTGCAACCATTTATGTGTGTAATGGGTAATATTAACACAATTATGTTGGCTGGTGCCGCAGGCGGATTTTCATTAATGAATTATGCATGGTTGGGATTGGGGGGCGGTGTATTTACATGGCTGGCCGGATTAGCGTTAGCACTGATGTTTCTGATAATTGGATTTGATTTAGTGTTTCAAATTCTATCGGTTATATTTAAATTGGTATTTTATATAATCTTTTTGCCATTAATATTGGCGGCCGCAGCATTTGAACAAACATGGTCTTTGGCCAATGGGGTTGTAAAAAATGTAATCAACAAATTGGTGGAATCCGCCATTCAAATCGTTCGTATTACATTAAAAGTAATAATTACATACGCAATTGTTGCGTATGCCGCTGATGCATATTTCCCGGGACCTGTGGATGGATACAGCGCGATTTTACCACCAATGATGGGACGCACTGTTGAAAATCCCGATGCCCAGACAATGTCGATAATAAAAGTATTTTCAACATGCGAACAGGTCGCAACCGTTGACGGCGAAATGGATGCAGACAGATTCCGCGACTGTTTCACCGCGCAACGCGCAACCATAGAAAGTAAATATCCGGGTGCTTTTGATTTTATGAGTGACGGATGGGACTTTATGATAATGATGTTATTACTGTTCGCGTTGTATTTCTGGGTAATAAAACCAAAAGTTGATGGAATATTCAAACTGTCCAAAGCCGGCACAGATGAACAATTTGATATTGGTAAATGGGCACAAAATTTGGGTAAAAAAATATGGAATTCACCAAAGCAAATATTCAGCAATATAACCAAGGCATTGGGTAAAAATTAATGAAAATATTACAGCGTATCTTTGCCAAAATTATTGTTATTGCAATTGCATGCGTGTTCATTATGCCCGCAATTGGCGCAGAATCAAATTTGCCGTTAACCGAAATTGGTGATTATGGTAATTGGATGACCCAGTCAAATATGGACGAATTCAACACCGCAATCAGTGACGATTTAAAAGAAATTCAATCGGAATTTCAAAACACTCAACTGGCACCGGATTATGTACCCATAGAGGCAAAAATAGGCTTGGCATTAATTAACGGCATTTCCATGATTGCCGATTTATTGGATTCGTCATTGGTACGATTCGCAATAATATTTATGATTATCGCATATATATTCTGGTTAATGTTTGAAACATATAACATGATGACCAAAGGCACAAGTGCCATGGATTTGGGATATAACCTGGTTAAAAAGGCCGCTGTAATTGCAATTTGGTCGATTATATTAATGTTTGGCCCCGCACAATTATTTATGTGGATTATGGGACCAATTGTAAGTATAGGTTCGTATTTATCTGACTTAATTTTAAATGCAATATCAAATACAATTGGGCTGCAAATTCCTGATACATGCAGTGCAATACATGCATATACAGCGGAACATGTATCCGGGAATATGATAATTGATGCAAATACCGCCGCAGACATATTATGTGTACCAACACGTTTGTCAGGTTTCTTCACAACAGGAATTTCAATCGGACTTAAATGGTTGATATATGGTATTGGATTCAACGCATTTACAATGCTGATTGGATTGATATTTATTGTATTGTTTACATATAATGCATTCAGATTCGCATTAATAGGATTAAGCGTTATTGTGGATTTATTTTTAGGAATTGCAATGTTACCTTTTACCGCCATTGCAGAAACATTGAAAGATAAAACATCTTACAAAGGAATCGCCGGCGATATATTTAATGGATTTTTGGAATTGTTTAAACCTGAATCATTGTCACATCAAATAACACGTTTTGTAAATGCGGCTATTTATTTTGTATCGTTATCCATAATAATTGCTGTATGCGCGGCATTGTTATCTGGTGTTGTAACTGCGAATTTGGCGGAATCTGTCCCAACATTGGAAAATTCCGGATTTATGATAACGTTATTAACCGGCATATTGGTTGCGTATTTGGCCAGTCGCGCAAATGAAATTGCGGAAAATCTGGGCGGGAAAATCGATAAAACATTCAGTCAACAATTTAGTAATGATATCAAAAAAGTTTGGGGTAACGTTACCAAA
>CALXML010000015.1 GCA_944389465.1 uncultured Alphaproteobacteria bacterium | reverse complement strand
AGGATACCCGCAGGCGTAAGCCGAGGGAATAAAGAGTATGTGAAAACAAGCGACAGCGCAGTTTGAACAAGTACGAGAATACGCACAGGGTACGCAGTACCCGAGCGACACACATACCAAATAACGGGTTACGGGTAATCAGCGGACGGTTATCTTTTTTCACCCTGATGGCGGGCGGCGGATAATGCCGTGCGCAGGGACTGTTCCGCAATTTGACGGATTTTCTGTGCAAAAGTACGCAAATTCAGCGTGTCGGCAACACTGTCTGCAAAAATTTGGGATATATATTCAATTTGTGTTGGTGCAATGATATATACTTCACTGGTTATATTTGCCGGATTCAGGCGGCGTACGGTTGTTTCACGCATATTTTATCCCCCCCAATAAGTTAACTTTTTTACAATTTTATACTTGTTTGTTTCTTTTATTGCATTATATCATAAAGTACCTTGACCGCAAGGCGCAAAATTGCTATACATTGCAAAGAAAAGACAAGGATTTTGGTATGTTAAAAAATGTAATTGGAAAATTATTGGGTTCGGCCAATGACAGAATTGTAAAGTCGTATGACAAAATTGTTTCACTGATAAATGATATGGAACCGAAATATCGCGCAATGTCTGATGAAGAGTTGCGTGCACAGACTGATGTTTTGCGTAAACGTTTGGCGGATGGCGAAAAAGAAAAAAATATTCTGCCGGATGCGTTCGCCGTCGTACGCGAGGCCGCTAATCGTGCCATTGGGTTGCGTCATTTTAATGTTCAATTAATTGGTGGTATGGTGTTAACCAATGGGCAAATTGCCGAAATGAAAACCGGTGAAGGTAAAACATTGGTTGCAACATTGGCATTGTATCTGAAGGCATTGCATGGCAAGGGTGCACATCTGATTACGGTGAATGATTATTTGGCATCGCGTGACGCGGAATGGATGGGTCAGGTTTACCGTTTCTTGGGCATGACGGTTGGTATTATCCAGCATGATATGACCGATGATGAACGTCGTGCCGCATATGCGTGTGATATTACGTATGTGACTAATTCTGAATTGGGTTTTGATTATCTGCGCGATAATATGAAATTTTCCAAGGCTCAACAGGTGTTGCGTCCCCTGTTCTTTGCCATTGTTGACGAAGTTGACAGTATTTTGATTGACGAAGCACGTACCCCGCTGATTATTTCGGGGCCAGCCGAAGATACCAGTGAATTATATGAAAAGGTTGATGCCGTTGTTGCACAACTGGGGCCGGATGATTATAAAAAGGATGAAAAAGACCGCCATGTTACATTGACTGAAACCGGCGTGGATACGGCCACACGTTTGTTACAGGACGCAGGGCTGCTGGTTGGTGATAATTTGTATGCGTCTGAAAATGCGGCAGTGGTTATGCATATTCAGCAATCTTTGCTGGCGCATCATTTGTATCAGAAAAACGTTAACTATGTTGTGCGTAATGGCGAAATTTTAATCGTTGATGAATTTACCGGTCGTGTTATGACCGGCCGACGCTTTGGCAAGGGACTGCATCAGGCAATAGAAGCCAAAGAACATGTCAAGGTTCAGCCTGAAAATCAAACTGTTTCCAGTATTTCTTATCAAAACTTGTTCCGGTTGTATCCGACGTTATCCGGTATGACCGGTACTGCCATGACCGAGGCCGCCGAATTTGAAGAAATTTATAAATTACGTGTGGTTTCTATTCCAACAAACAGACCGGTTGCGCGTATTGACCATCATGATGAAATTTATCGTAACAAGGATGAAAAATACGATGCGATTATTAAGCAAATTCAGGATTGTATGGCGCGTCAACAGCCTGTGTTGGTGGGTACTGTTTCAATTGAAAAATCCGAAGAACTGGCCGCGATTGTGCGTCAAAAGTTGGGTATAAATCCAGCCGTGTTGAATGCAAAACATCACGAGTCCGAGGCTAAAATCGTTGCACAGGCGGGTGCGCCGGGGGCTGTTACAATTGCAACGAATATGGCGGGGCGTGGAACTGATATTAAATTGGGTGGTAATGCCGAAGAATTAATTGCAGAATTAAATCCCGAAGATGCTGATTTTGACGCGAAAAAGAAAGAAATATATGAACGAATTGAATCCAACAAGAAAAAAGTTTTGGATGCAGGTGGTTTATATGTAATTGGTACTGAACGTCACGAATCACGTCGTATTGATAACCAGTTACGTGGGCGTTCTGGTCGTCAGGGTGACCCCGGTGATTCAAAATTCTTTTTGGCGTTGGATGATGATTTAATGCGTATATTTGGTGCTGCGCGGTTACAGGGAATGTTAACGACGTTGGGTTTGAAACCCGGTGAAGCGATTACGCATCCGTGGATAACCAAGGCGTTGGAAAAAGCGCAAAAACGTGTAGAGGCCAGATATTTTGAATCACGTAAAGAATTATTAAAATATGACGACGTTATGAATGAACAACGTGGCGTTGTATACAAACAGCGTGATGATTTGATGGTGTCTGAAAATCTGGCACCGTTGGCGCGCGAAATGATTGGCGATGTTGTTGAAATGATTTGTGAAAACAATATTCCTGAAAAATCACATCCGGCGGACTGGAATGTAAAGGGGATTCATGATTCTATGTTGCGTGTGTTCGCGTTGGACATTACTGACATTGAAAAATGGAAAACAGATGAAACAATTTCAGAACGCCGTGCGTATGAAATTTTGAACAACTTGGCAATGCGTCGGTATCAGCATCAGTCTGAAAAATATGGGCCTGAATTGATGCAAATGGCATCACGGCAAATGATGTTGGGGGCGTTGGATTCCGTGTGGAAACGTCATCTGCAACAGATGGATTATTTGCAGAATGCAATTGGTTTGCGTGGATATGCCCAGAAAAATCCTTTGTATGAATATAAACGCGAGGCACTGGATTTATTTAAAAACACAATTAATAATTTCAAAATAATGTCTGTTTCATATATATGTCGTATGGAGTTAACGCGTGAAGATGTTGATAAAACAGAAAAAGAACGTGAACAGCATGATGCGGCATTGAATGACGCGGGTGAAGCACGCAGAAATGCGCCCTGCCCGTGTGGTTCAGGATTAAAATATAAACACTGTTGTGGTAAATTAAAATAAAAAACGGGGCATGCCCCGTTTTTTATTTTGTATACTGACAAGCAGATGTAAACGTAAATGTTCCTGTCTGGTCAGTGTGGGTTGTGTTTGCCGCTGCATATCAAGTTTCTATGCCGCCGGTATTGCGGTTGGGCGATGTGCCATATGTTGTTGTGCCAACCATTGGGCATCTGATACATGATGTCCCATTCAGATAGTATCCGGAAAAGCACGAATATGATGTGCCTGATACTGTACAGGCGGCATATGTGTTGGATATTATTCCACTGGTACATAAAACAAATACGAATAAAAATTTTTTCATAGCGATATCCCCCCTGTTAACCCAGAATTGTACGACATGCTATTTTTTTACCACACGTATCCGTGGCAGTGGAACGCAGGCATTGGCGTGTTTCAGTGGTTGGTGTGCATGTTCCATATGTCGTTGTGACATAGCGGTGATTTGATGTTTCTGTTGTGGTTGTTGCGCTGCGTGAACATATGTTAGCACCTGATAACGTCCATCCCGTTGGGCATACCATAAAATTTGTTGGTTGTGGGCAACAGTATTTGTGGGTTTTAACGGCGCAATCACATGCCACTTCTGAACAACTGCTGTCGGGCACGACTATAGAAACGGCGTTGGCCGCCCCGTTTAATCCAAGTGTCGCGATTATTGCGATTGGTATTACAAGTGGTTTCATTTTTCTTTTCCCTTTTGTTATTTGGTTAAACAAAAACCACCAAATTCATTGGTGGTCGGGAAGTTAGAAAAATCATAAGTATGAATGACCTCGTGGTTTTTGGCGTTGCCTTATGGCCACGACTTCCCGACCAGTAAATGTCGGGATAGAAAAATAACGGGCATTCATTGTGCCAAGTTATTTTATTGTTGGATAACGGCAATGTTTTTGTTGCCGCATACTTATGGGATTTTCTACGTCCCGAAATCAATGTCCCCATTGAATTCAAAATAAATTATAATGTATCAGATAAACAAAAACAAGAAATATAAAAAGTCCGCCATTGACGGACTTTTATTGCTTATTATAACAGTTGTTTATTTTGTTTCACCGATATATATACCCATATCAGTTGCGATGTCCAATAATGGGTCATCCGGTGATACGTATGCATCAGACGTTTGTATATCTGGGATATTGGGGTCTGGGTTCACACTGCCCGCGTGGAAAAATTCATTTAAACTGACCGTTTTGCATTCGCAATCATTTATGGCGGTCATTACATATGTTTCATTATTTTCAATTGCGTGCAGTGCACAATCAGCCATACGTGTGGCCAATATTCTGTCTGCGGCGGTTGTGTCGCCAACGCGTTGGGTGTGTTCTGGGAATGCGGTTCTGTTTGTTATGCCGGCCGCGGTTAATTTGCGGGAAATTATATCCGCCGGTTTGCCAGAATGACCCCGCAGGGATACGCCTTCGGATACCAGAATGATGCCATAATCCGTTGGTGCGTTTTTTATGTGGGCAACCAATGAATTTATATCAAATTTTATTTCTGGGATTAATATTGCCGTTGCCCCGATGGCGATGCCCGCGTTTAATGCCAATTGGCCGCAATCGCGCCCCATTGTTTGGGTTATAAACCATCTGTGGTGACTGCGCGCGGTTAACATTAACTGGTCACAGAAAGATGTTAATTGTTGAACCGCTGTGTTAAAACCAATGGTTTTGTCTGTTAAAGGTATATCCATATCAATGGTTTTTGGAATGCATACCAATTGTAATCCGGAATATATTTCGCGGTTGCGCCATGCCAAAGATATACTGCCGTTGCCACCAATTAAAATCAATGCGTCCAGATTTAATTCCTGTAACGATTTACGTAACTGTTTATTAAAGTGTGGTAATTTGCCAGTTGCAGCGGCGGTTTCAAAATTTAATGCGCCGGCATGTCCGTTGTGTAAAAAACTGCCGGCCAGACGTGCGTTTTCTATGGGTAAAGTGTCTTTGTTAAATTTTATTATACGTGGCGGGGTTGTACATAACCCATCCGTGCCGTCCAAAATACCAATTACCTGCCATCCACGCAAAGTTGCACCACGGTATATACGATGGATAACCGTGTTCAGGCCTGAACAGTCGCCACCCGTTGTCATAATGCCTATTTTTTTCATATTTTCCCCTTGTTATCCCATAAATTATAGCACAAATAAGTTGACAAAGAAATTATATTTGCAATAATTTGTCCAAAGTTAACTCAATATAATTTCAGGAGTATGTCAGTATGTCCAAAAACAACAAAAATAACGGCAATATCGGAAAAACTAAGCGTTCAACAGACGATTTGATTGACAGTGCAATCGCACAACAAAATGATTGGATGGAAAATCGTCGTACTTTTGCGCGTCGTTTTTTGAAAACACTGAATATATTTGCGCGTCCAAATCCAAACAAGAATGTTGCTGAAAACACTGATGCCACGGCGGAAAAAGTTCAACGTGCACGTCGGCACAGTGGATTGTCCGCGTATTGGTTCCCAATATTGTGTGCGGTGATTGTTGTTTTAATTGCTGTGTGGGTGGCGTTTTTCCATCGTTCTGTTCAACCTGTGATTGTTGTGCCGAATGTTACGGAACAGACAACTGGCGGTATTTCAGCCGAAACTTTTGATACGGTGGCGGTGCCAACATTTGACATTGTACGTATTGAAAATTCTGGAAACATTGTTGTTGCAGGTCGCTGGAAACCAGAAGAAGGCGTTTCAATTGTTATAAACGGTGATATTGTTGCCACAGAACGCACAAATAAAAATGGTGAATTTGTGTATTCCCCGTCAAAGCAGTTGAATGCAGGTAATTATACGATTTCTTTAATCGGAATAAATGGCAATGTTAAATCATCAGAAAATGTTTTTGTTTATATCTCGCCACGCGGGTATCAAAATTCTGTGTCTTTGTTAATGACCGCCGATGGCAGCACTTTATTACAAGCCCCGACAATGTTGACTGATGGTGATTTGGTTGTGTCCAAGATTGATTATTTGGATACTGGACGTATTGTTGTGACAGGAAATTCTTTGCCCCGCTTGCGTGTATCATTGTCACTGAATGATGAATATTTGGGCTATGCACGCGTTTCTGACCATAAATATTTTGGTTTGGGGGCGGATGTCGGTAAACTGGAAACAGGTAAAGAATATAAATTAACTATGCGTTTACATGATGGCGATGGTCGCGCCATTACCGAGGTTACCCATCGTTTCACAATGCCTGAAATGACAGGTGATGATGATACATATTATACTGTTCGTCGTGGCGACTGTTTGTGGATTATTGCGCGTAATTTTCTGCGTCGCGGTGTGTTGTTCAGTATAATTGCAGATAAAAATAATATTGAAAATCCGGATTTGATTTTCCCAAATCAAAATCTGCAAATACCGGTGTCCGCAGGAAAGTAACACCATGAATGAAAAACATAAAGAAACATATAAATTTCAACAGCCAGCAACAGGCCAAGAATTAAATTGGAATCAGTTGCTGTTGATGGTGTCTTCGTTGGAAAATCGTGCTAGATTATGTGGCGAATATGCCATTGCGCACCAGCTGGAATTAATGCGTAAATCAATGGCTCGCAGCAGTGTGAATAAAAAATTGGCGCGTTCAATACAGGCAAAATATGAAAGATTGTATGCAGAATTGTGTAACAATGGAAATTCTAGATAGTGTTGTTTCTGGCAGGAAAAAAGATGAAGTTTAGTATAAAAAACATATTTGGATATTTTGTTGGAATTTCATTATTTGTATTTGTAATCCCCGCATTGATGTATATTGTTGCTGTTAATATGGTCGTGCCAATTAATTTGATGGGTATAAATATTTTTGGCCTGTTGTTGATGTTGGTGGGCGGTGTTTTTATGATTTGGTCAAATATTGGTATGGTAAAGATTGGACGTGGTTGCCCCACAGATGGTTTTAATGTTGCACTGGGGGAACGTACAAAAAAACTTATTACCACGGGTTTGTATAAATATACGCGTAATCCGATGTTGTTTGGAACTTTTGTGTTTTATGTTGGTTTGGCGTTGTTGTTTAATTCGTATTCTGCATTGATTGTGCCGATTGTATTTATTTCGTATATGGTGTGGCATATAAAAAAATTTGAAGAACCCCGTTTGTATAAAGATTTTAAAGAAGAATATATTGAATATAAAGAAAGAACGCCGTTATTGTTTCCAAAATTCAAAAAATAAAATGTGAAAAACAAAACCGACACATGGTCGGTTTAATTTTTTGGTGCGGGCGAAGGGAATCGAACCCTCGTCTTCAGCTTGGGAAGCTGACGTGCTGCCATTATACCACGCCCGCAAT
>CALXML010000014.1 GCA_944389465.1 uncultured Alphaproteobacteria bacterium | reverse complement strand
ACGGATTCAGAATCATCATCGCTTTCGCGACAGAAATAATTATAATATTTATGGTGGCAAATGCAAGTTTTTAAGTTATAATGGCAAAAAACAAAGACAAAGCGATGAAGTTTCTAGATAAAGCAAAAATTCATATCAAGGCAGGTGACGGTGGTAACGGCAGTGCCAGTTTCCGCCGCGAATCCGCACGTAACGCTTCTTAACGACGAGCGTTATTAGCGAGGAGTTTAGAACAAGTTAGTAAGGATACGCGGCATCAACGGGAAAAAATGGAAAAGCGATGAAGTTTCTAGATAAAGCAAAAATTCATATCAAGGCAGGTGATGGTGGTAACGGCAGTGCCAGTTTCCGCCGCGAAAAGTACATAGAATTTGGCGGTCCAAACGGCGGCGATGGCGGCCGTGGTGGTGATATAATATTTCGTGCAGTACCAAACGTTAATACATTAATTGATTATCGTTATAAAACCAACTTTGCGGCTGGTCGCGGTGAAAACGGTATGGGAAAAATGCGTACGGGCGCATCCGGCGAAACACTGGTTTTGCCTGTACCGACAGGGACGGTTATTTTATCTGAAAATGAAGAATTGGAATATGCGGATTTAAATACCGACGGTATGGAATATTTGGCCGCACGTGGTGGAAATGGCGGTTGGGGTAATTTGCATTTTAAAAGCCCAACAAATCGCGCCCCACGTCAGGCAAACGACGGTCTGCCGGGGGAAGAACGCACCATCGTATTACGATTAAAATTAATCGCAGATATTGGACTGGTTGGATTTCCAAATGCCGGAAAATCAACATTATTATCGGCGGTAACATCCGCACGACCAAAAATTGCAAATTATCCTTTTACCACATTAAATCCGCAATTGGGCGTAATGTACGCGCACAATCGTGAATTTGTGTTGGTGGATTTACCCGGTTTGATACAGGGCGCACATACTGGCGTTGGTCTGGGCGACAGATTTCTGGGACATGCTGAACGTACAAAAATGATATTGCATGTTATTGATGGCACTGAACCAGATTGGGCCACACGTTATGCCACCATTCGTCACGAAATGGATTCATACGGTGGTGATTTAATAAACAAACCTGAAATGGTAATCATTAATAAAACAGATGCCATTGAACCAGACGAATTAAAATCGCGTTTAACTGATTTCAAGAAATCTTTTGGACGTAAAAAGAAACCCGAAATATTAACCATCAGTGCAGCAGGCAGGTTGGGAATAAGCGAGATGATTTCTGCCATTGAAAAAAGATTTTTGGAAATAGAAAAAAATGAAAACTAGAAATCCGTTGGCAACCCAAACATTGGAACAAAAGAAAACTGCATACGCCGCCGATTGTGCAAATAATGCAATGGCATATAAATCAGATGAAACACGCGTTCCGCTGTGTTCTGTAAACATTGACGACGTTGAATTTATTGGCGGGCTGTGGCGTGTTCAGGATGCCTTTAAATACAAAATCAGCAAAATCCGTGACCGTCAAATGGTGTTGGGCAAACGGATACAGCATAATGAAAAAACTTTTTTTGAATATTATCAGGCATCAATACTGACATATAATTGTTATGGACCTATAAATCTGCAGTTTGATATGATTGCGGCAAAATACGTAACCGACAGGGGTGAATACTGGTCATACGGCAATACAATTGCGGCCGCACGTGCATTTTTGGGTATACGTCTGTATGATGAATATATGGATTTAATTCATTCCGTGGCATGCAAACAGATATTAAATAACAGCAAACAAAAGTAAAAACATACGGGTATAAAAATTTGCTTTTTGCTTTTTTTCTGATAAGATTTTGGCATAAATCATAATCACGTTTTAACAAGTAAAAGGAGAACCAAAAATGGCATTGTCATTAAAAGGCACACAAACTGAAAAAAATATTCTGATTGCATTTGCCGGTGAATCACAGGCGCGTAATCGCTATACATTTTTTGCGTCCAAGGCAAAGGATGAAGGATATCAGGCCATTTCAAAAATCTTTCTGGAAACAGCCGAACAGGAAAAAGAACACGCATCACGTTTGTTTAAATTTCTGGAAGGGGGCGATTTGGAAATAACCGCATCATACCCAGCCGGCAAAATCGGCACAACATTGGAAAATCTGCAGGCGGCCGCATTTGGTGAACACGAAGAAAACACAAATATGTATCCAAAATTCGCACAGATTGCAGCCCAAGAAGGCTTTGATTCAATCGCCGAAGTTTTGAAAAACATCGGTTATGCTGAACGTTATCATGAATCACGTTATCGTGCATTAATAGAAGCAATTGAAACCGGCACATTGTTCAAACAGGATAAAATCGTTATGTGGCGTTGCACAAATTGCGGTATGTGGCACATCGGGACCGAAGCCCCAAAAGTATGTCCAGCATGCCTGCACCCACAGGGCTATTTCATCAGCGAAGGGACAATTTCCCGCTGTGATACAAATGAAGGCTTTTGCGAATATGCAAAAATTGATGACTAATTCATTCATTTGCAATAAAAACGCCCAATCGGGCGTTTTTTTATTCGCTGTAATAACAATTTTGGGTATACGTATATCCGCCGGTTTCATCCGCGCTGGTTGTGCCGGCCGACACATAACATTGGGTGATTTTCGTACTGCCGGCTTTTGATGCGCCCGCACCACTGGAACCAAAATCAGGACATCTGTCACAGCCCGTATAATTGCCAACCATTTGTATGGCTGGGGGATTTCCGTAATATCCACCAGCACAGCGGAATGTTGTTTTTTTGCTGCAAAAACAGGTTTGTTCATTACATGTGGCGGTTGTATAGGCCTGATACCCCAATGCAACATTTCGCCAAACTAAATCGCTGTTGCAATTATCACATGTTCCATCACAGTCATCTTCACCACCACCACCTGTACCACTGCCAACACAGGTATTATACGTTGTATTACATGTTCCCCCATTATCCATTAATAATGTTACACTTTTACTTTCCAATGAATAGCCACTGGGACACGATGAACAAGACCTGACCCCAACATAACCATCGTCAAAACAAGTGTCTGAAGATTGCGCGCAATTTGTTCCCATCGCATCCAGTACGTATCCGTTCTCGCACGCACGCCTCATACACATTACAATACCAGCACCATAAACATTTGTGGAAATAATCGCACATAACACCATCAGTGCCAAAAATATACGCTGTTTCATATATCGTTCCCCCATTTTGAAAAACGACCGATTTATTTCGGCACACAGTAAAACAAAAAAATCCCAGAAATCTGGGATGGGTGAACAAATAAAAACACCGACAAAAATCGGTGGTTTATTTTCGGCATTTATATGAATATATTATACACAAAAATCCCCATTGGGTCAAATGACTTTTATATTAATCCTGTTTTCATTTCATTCCCGACATAGAACTTGTATGATACGGGTGCAAATTGCAACAGTACTAAATTCGGGTCATTTGGTCCGTTGTATCCAAATTGCTGATAATTATCACGCCAATATTTCTGTTTTTCAGCCATATCATCAATTACATTCATTTCACCAAACAGACGCACCGCATACCGTGTATTTGGGTTAAAATAATACAAACAGCATTTTGGATTGTGATGTAAGTGTTTCATTTTTGGACTGTCGCGGTCAGTTATAAAGTGCAACTCTAAATTATTAACATCCGCGTTTAATGCGTTCATAACTGTGCGGGCCTCGGGATATTCATCCCGCCGATTTGTGCACAGTATCGTATCGTCACATGATTTAACAATATCAATAATTGATTGAATTTCATCGTTGTTCATTCTGTTTTCTCCATTTTATCCAAAATATCATCCAACATACGTAATGCAGAATCCTGACATGCGCGGCCACGCCACATCATCAGTTCTTCGCCTGTTTTTTGGTCGGCAACCGACACATTAAAATTCCACCACCAAAAACCATTAAACGGACACCAAAACGGATTAAACACTTCTTTCCGTTCTGATACCTTGATTCTATACCGTGTATTATCAGGAATAACAGCAGAATCTATTTCTATATCCCCATCAACATCGTGTGATTTTGCATGCGTACCAACGACAACATTATATCCGCGTTTGCGCATGACGTCTTTGATACTGCGCTTCATGGAATACCCACCACGGTCAGCATAAAAAATTTGCGTTGTATCCAGTGAATTGGGTTTATAATACACACTGTTACAGGCCGTTAATATAAACACCAATATTCCAAATCTAACAGATTTCATTCTTATCCCCCTTTGTGGGGCAGTGTAGAAAAATATCAATATTAACACAAGTCCAAATCACAGAACACATATTATAAATAAAACCGCCATACGGCGGTTAAATTCTGGCGCACCCGACAGGATTCGAACCTGTAACCCCGTCCTTCGGAGGGACGTGCCATATCCAGTTAGGCCACGGGTGCAAATTATGCTTTATTATAAATATTCACCCGTAAAATGCAATGTCTTTTATCGGGATTTTGATTTATGTGATGTTCGCCACAGCATATATTTGCCGGCATTTATCAAATTGGAAATATTTTTTATTTTATTATGGTCCAGTTCATTGCCAGTCTTTAATTCATAATAATTCACTAAATCCATAACGTCATATCCGAATTGCTGATATTTAGCAGCCATCATTGCAAATGCATAATTTCTGTCGGCAATTGAAACCTCGTCCATATCCAACAGTCCCATTAAATCAGCATTTTCATTCAGCACAACATTTTTTGGCGTTATGCCACAATGATAAACCCCCATATGCGCATTTGTGCCACGATTCATTAATCGCACAGCACCTGAAAACACATTTGCCATTATTCTGTTGTTTGTATCAGTAATGTTTTGTTTGGCAACCTGATGCGTATATTTGTATTTTAAATCAGTCAGCGCACTTATATTTATTTCATCCATTCTGGCAAAACCGTCAACCAGACTTTTATACGCATGCTGCATTTTGATGTAATTCATACCTTGACCAACATATTCATACAATGTTTGTCCCCGTATCATGGGATATAATTCAAACCAAAATTCCTTGTAATTATGCACGCTGATTTGCGGGGCAGGGACACCGTGGTCCAACAGCACGCTTGCCACAGTGGCGTTTTTTATTGCCATTTCCCGATGATTAAATTTACATATAAAATCCCCATCAGCAGATTTTACTATAAACACACTGCGCAAACTGCCCTGAATGCGCGGCTGACAAATGTCAAAAGCATACGGTATCACGCTGCGCACAGCAGAAAAATATTTTGTTTTATCAAACATAGTAATCTTTATTTGTTGTCAAAATACATTTTATGTCAACAAATATAAAAGTCAAGTCAGATTATTTTTTGCATTTATCCGCGCTGCAGGCACGCCAGCATAAAATCATCCAAATCCCCATCCAGTACCGCGCCTGCATCTGTTTTTTCAACACCTGTGCGAACATCCTTGACCAGTTGGTATGGATACAGAACATAGTTTCTGATTTGGCTGCCCCATTCAATTTTCTTTTGCGCGGCCAATGCGGCATTTTCTTCGGCGGCCCGTTTTTGCCGTTCCAGTTCATACAAACGACTGCGCAGCATTTTCATGGCCATTTCTTTGTTTTGAATCTGGCTGCGTTCATTTTGGCACGTAACGACAACGCCTGTTGGAATATGGGTTATACGAACCGCACTGTCAGTTTTATTAACATGTTGCCCACCCGCACCAGATGAACGATACGTATCAATACGCAGGTCTTTATCATTTATTTCAATTTCAATAGAATCATCCACATCCGGCCACACATCCACAGACGCAAAACTGGTTTGACGCTTGCCATTTGCATTAAATGGCGAAATTCGTACCAAACGATGAACCCCAATTTCATTTTTCAGCCATCCATACGCACGGTCACCAGTTATACGATATGTTATATTTTTTATTCCCGCGGTGTCACCGGCGTGTTCTTCTATGACCTCGCATAAAAAGCCGTGTCTTTCAGCCCATCGTGCATACATCCGCGCCAGCATTTCTGCCCAATCTTGGGCCTCTGTGCCACCGGCACCGGCCTGAATGAATAAAAACGCACCATTGTTATCGGCCGAATCACGGAACAGGGTGATAAATTTAGCCCTGTGCACAGCATCCGCCAATTTTTCAATTTCTGAAATAACGTCTTTATCATCTGGGGCGATTTCATACAATTCTGCCAGATTTTTATATTCTGATTCCAGATTGTAAAAATTATTTAATACTTTTTCTAAACCAGATTGTTTTTGCAATAACGCACGCGCATTATCTGGATTATTCCATAATTCAGGATTATTGGTTTGTGTTTTTAATTCTGTGATTTGCTGTTCCAGTTTTTCTGGGTCAAAGAAACCCCCTGACGGCGGAAATGTCGTCTGATATCTGTGTCAAAACTTCATTCGGCATAATCATAGTAATTTCATATTAACAACTTATCGGTCTAAATCAATAAAATTGTATTTACAGTATTAAATGAACGATTGCCTTTTTTTTCACAATATGCTAAAATTTTGATAACGAGAGAGGTTTTCATAATGAAACATACTTTATTTGCATTTGGTTTAATGGCGTGTTTCTGCGCATCTGGGGCGTTTGCGGTATCTGCCGGCACAACGGCGGCGGGCACAACAACGCGTGGCACGGCGGCGTATGCATCGTCCGGCACGTCAACAAATACGGTTAATCGTGGATATCAGGGATTGGCAAATGCATATCAAACAAATCAGCGCAATACTTATTATATGGTGACCCAGCCGGATGTTGATTCTGCATGTCGTGAAAAAATTTATAACTGCTTGGCTGAATATTGCGGTGATGTAACGGTTGTCCCCGGACAGCGTTCAAACCGTTGCCAATATGCAACAGAAAGCGAATTGTATAACTATGCATTATTGTGCCTGCAAAAGGATACGTCCGTATTATTACCACAATATAATACTAATTATCGTACCAGTGGCAGTGGTATGAACACCGCCGCACGTTTGTGCCCGCCATATGTACAACAGGAAGTGATGTCATACCTGTCCATGGCGAATATGGCAGATGAATTATCAAAATCACACAGTGATTTGTGCCTGCAACGCCGGCAAGAGTTAGAGGCCGCAATGGCATGCCATTCTGTTGCGTTGGCATACGGCAATGAAACAACCAGTATGTTAACCACACAATTAACAGATGCCTGTGGTGCGGGTGTTCCCGGTGGTTCTGCTGAAATGGTAACCCGTTTTGCAAACGCCGGTAACGTTGGCGCAAACATTTGGGGGTGGGCTGAAAAAATCCTGAATTTGGATATGAATCAAAAGGGCGAAGATTGGCAAATGGCGGTGGATTCCGTTTTGGCCAGTTATACAAACCGTATGAATTTGGCCTGTGGCGATAATTTGCAAATAAATACGGCATCAACATCCACATCTGATTCGGGACAACCTTCAACCCTGCAAACAGTTGCGGCATTGGCAACGGGTGTTGCATTCCCAACGGCAACGGTTGATGTTCCAAATCCATATGAAAACCAAAGTTTATATATGGAACAAACGGCTATGTCCAATATTTACGATTACGCCACTGCATATCAAGTTGTTCAGGCCGCAATGAGTAACGCATCAACAACACAAAATGCGTTTTTAACAACCGCACAATTAAACGATATGCAAACTGCATACACCCGCGGAACCAAGGTATTTATTATCCGCGACAGTGCACGTTGCTATATTGTGCCGGTGGCAACACTGACGACACAGGAAAATAACCTGTTATCACAAATGTTTGCCAGTTGCGTCAGCCAATAAAACATTCCCCGCAAAACCGCGGGGATTTTTATTGTGACAACATACGAATTTATTTAAATGTCCAAACGCCCGTTTTTATTCCTGAATAAAACTTGAATGCGGGGGTAAAATTTGGTATACTATCCCTGTTAAAGGAAATGAGATTTACCAGACGTTCTGTTTTAAAGTTTTCGGGATTAACCGCGATATTGGTTGCACTGTTACCGCGTGTGGCCTTTGCGGCGCGTAATTCGTTACGCACGGTACGCACCGGAAATCAGCCGGCTGGCAAAACGCGATTGGTTATTGAAACATCTGCCCGTCCGTCTTATTCATTGTCATATCCAACAAATCAGTTGGTGGTTACTTTATCAAATACGGCGGCAAATGCGCAATTGGCCCCTGCCATGGCAACCGGCACATTAATAACCGCCATAACACAGGTTCAATCCGGCGACACATTACAAATAATTGCCGATTTGGCCAAACCTATTGATGAAATTCCACGTGATAATATAATGTTGCTGAATCCAAATGGCGATAATGAATACCGTTTGGTTTTGGATTTTGCCGCGGGCAGCGGCACGGCCCGTGCCACAACGGCCACCGCGGCAACCGCACCAGCAAAGAAAACAACACCTGCACATAAATATGTGATTGTTTTGGATGCCGGCCACGGGGGCAAGGACCCCGGTTGCATTGGCAAGGGCGGAACACAGGAAAAAACAGTTGTTTTATCAGTCGCAAAAAAATTAAAGACTAAATTGGACGCGGCGGGTTTCAAAACATATTTAACACGCAGCGATGACACATACCTGAAATTGGCATACCGTGCATCCATTGGGGAAAAGAAGCACGCAGATTTATTCCTGTCACTGCACGCAAATGCAAACCCCAGTCGCGCAATGCAGGGCTTTTCCATTTATACATTGTCTGAAAAGGCATCGGATGAAGAGGCCGCCAAACTGGCCGATGCTGAAAATGCGGCCGATAAAATAGACGTCAGTGGATTTGAACAGTTTGATAAAGATATTCGTATCGCATTGTCATCGTTACAGCAGCATGCCGTTGCGGCAATGTCTGTGGAATATGCAAACGGCGCGGCATCTGCGTTTAAACGTGCCAAAATAACACAACAACCCGGTCCAGATGTGCGCCACGCACCATTTGCTGTATTGCGTTCAACCGTTCCGGGGGCATTGATTGAATTGGGCCACCTGTCCAATGCCGCCGAAGAAAAATTATTAAAATCATCCGCACATCAGGACAAATTGGTTGCTGCGATTGTAAAATCTGTTCAGGCATATAATTTTGACGTTTAAAAATCCATACGCCTTTGATTGACAGGCCGATAAAATTTCATCATAATTACCAACATAAAATCCGCCATCCCCCCAGCAAAGGAGAATCCCCATGGGCAACAAAATAGATTTGGCAATTGTTACCATTATGAAAAACGAAGCACCATATGTAAAGGAATGGTTGGATTATCATATACTTGTTGGTGTTCACAAATTTTATATTTACGACAACGACAGCACGGATAATTTAAAAGAAGTACTGGCCCCATACATAAAATCTGGCATCGTGGAATATACATTCTTTACCGGCGCGGAACAACAGTTGCCCGCATATAATGATTGCTTTGAAAAGCACAAAGATGATGTTGAATGGCTGGCGGTTATTGATGCAGACGAATTTATAGTGCCCGTAAAAACAAAAACTATTCAGCAAACATTACAGGATTACAAGGATTACCCCGCGGTTGGTATTAATTGGGTAATGTACGACAGTAATGGTCATATCAACAAGCCACGCAAGGGCGGCGTTTTGAATAATTACACCAGATGTCGCAAATGGTTCAGACACGAACCATCGGCACATATAAAAAGCATTATTCAACCGTCAAAAGTAATAAAAATAACGAATCCGCATTATTCTGCATATAAAGACGACGCATTTGCCGTGGACGAAAATAAACATATTATTGATAAATCCGGCAAGGGTTTTGCCTTTACAGATTATGCATCGGTACAAAAGTTGCGTATTAATCATTATTGGTCAAAATCATACGAAGAAACGCTTAAGAAAATTGAACGCGGAAATGCAGATTCGTGGCCAAAACGAAAACTGGAGGAATGCAAACAATTATGGGATATAAAATATTATACTTATGATTATAATATGTATAAATATGTTATAAAACTGCACGGTCATTTCTTCAGGGAAACCGCCAGATACGTGTACTATAAAATATTGGGGCTGTATTATGATATCAAGAAAACAGATTTATATAAATTGATTAATAAATCTGGATACTTTGATAAAAAATGGTATCAGGAAAAATATCCTGAAATGTTACGTTCATCTTTGGACCCGATATACCATTATCTGTTAATAGGTTGGAAAAAGACATATTCAACCAGTCCACGTTTTGACAGCCAAAAATATCTGGACAACAATCCTGATATCAAGCGTGCAAATATGGACCCGTTGTTGCACTTTTTACAACACGGCATACGCGAAGGCCGACAGGCATATCCCGTAACACCAGAAGAATCCCAACCGCAACAATAATTAACAACGCCAACTGGACGTTGCATATCAACAGTAAAATCACTTGCAAAAAAGAACGTAATTTGTATAATCACACAACACCGGAGACGTGGCAGAGTGGTTGAATGCGCGCGACTCGAAATCGTGTATACGGGCAACCGTATCAAGGGTTCAAATCCCTTCGTCTCCGCCATTTTATAATTTATATTTATTATGAAATCTTTTAACGAACAAGTTTATGATATTGTTGCGCGTATCCCGTCTGGGCGGGTGGCGACATTTGGTCAAATTGCGCGCATGATTGGTCGACCCCGCATGGCACGATTTGTTGGATACGCGTCAAACAATAAAAACAGTTGGCATTTACCGTGGCATCGCGTTGTTTTCAAAGATGGCAGTTTGTGTGGTCCTGGCTTTTTTGAACAACAATATAAAGCATTGAAATCCGAAGGCGTGAAGTTTACCAAAGACAAAAAAGTCAAAATGGATGAGTTTCAGTGGAATCCTGAACGCGATGGTATGCCAATGGATATCCGTGATTTGCCGCTGGTTTTTTAATTCAAGTGATATTTGTCCCCGTTTATTTCTTTTTGTTTTGCGATAATGTCTGCCGTAATTTGTGCAGTATTGTATCAGCATCCAGTTTCTTGAAAGTCAAGAACCATGCTTTAACATCTAGTGATTTATCTTTATTTTCTGTGCGTTCGTTCATTTCTGCCGTCGTAGATGGCGCAGGCACCACAACATCGTCGCCCGGCATCCAATCTGCTGGGGTTGATACTTTGAATGCATCGGTTGTTTGCAGCGCCACCAATATGCGCAGAATTTCTGTAAAATTGCGCCCAGTGGTCAGTGGGTAATATAATATGGTACGAATTATGCCATTTGGGTCAATTATAAAGACCGCACGAACAGTTTTGCCATCATCTGCATTTTGATGAATCATGCCATATTTACGGGCTATATCCATA
>CALXML010000013.1 GCA_944389465.1 uncultured Alphaproteobacteria bacterium | reverse complement strand
TTTACGCGATATTGTTTGCCGCCGGTTTGAAAGATTGCAATGTTGCTCATTTGTCTTTCTCTTTTATGTGTTCTTGTTCGTTTTGTTCAAAAGTTTCTACAAAAGTAACATATTTTGCTAAAAAGTCAAGCGTTTTGCATAAAAATTACTGCAAATGGTTACAAACAACAAATATTACCCTTGTTTTAAGTCTGGACGTTTGGCGTACAGCAATGTAAAGCCGTATGTCAGCAATTTTTCCAAAACTGCATCTGGTATCATTTGTTGGCCCTGTTCATATTTTCGTAATGTTTTATATGGTATTTTTAACATTCTGGCTGCATCACCACGGCGCAGGCGCGCATTTTTACGTCCATGTGTCATTGCAGTACCCAATACACGTGAATCAAATAATATTACTGTCATTTTATCCCCCCATTGTTTATTAAACAAAAATACCGCCGTGATGAAAGGCGGTTGGAGGTTACAAACTATACAGAAATAGTGTCGCTTATTCAAATATATCACGACCCTCCAACCAATTGTTGGAGTATTTTTCTGTAGAGGTTTGTACACCCCACATTGGTAATCAGCCAATGCGTTAATAATTATAACACAGCCATATCAAATTGCAAATGGTTACTCGTAACTCGGTTACCTGTATTTTTACTCTGTTATCTGTTCTCTAAAAAACGCCCCGATGGGGCGTTTTTTTAATCAGATGTTGGTTTTGTCCAATCGCGGATTTCCGTTACCCAGTTATTTAACAGGCACTGTTCACGCAAATTCGCTGAATTGCACTTTGCCGCGTCATCACCAATGCACAGTGGTGTATCAACATCGGTTACCGTCGCACCATTTACACCGTTCAAGATTTCATTCAGTGTTACGACGTTACGGCATGTATTTTCTTCGTAATTCTGGCTGTTATTGCAGGATGCGTTATCCTGTTCGTCAATAACCGCGCTGAATTGCGATGTGGACGGATTGCAAATCATTGTTTCATAGCAATGTGGAACATTTGCAACCTGTGCACAGTATGTTTTGATACGTGCGGTTGTCCAATTCGGTTCAGAATCCGCCTGTGTTTCATAGCAATCAAAGATTTCACTTAAACATTCGTTGAAATTAGTTCCGGCCGCTGTTGCATCAGCCAAAATAGTTTCCTGTTCTTCCTGATAAAATTCCAGACGCTTCTGTTGCAATGCCTGTTGGGCCGCAACCTTTTGATAGCCAATGTTTTGCGCGGTGTCACTTAACTGTTCACCATATGCGTCACAGTCGGCATTTGCATCCAACGCATATTTCTGCATAATGCTGCGGCGGGCATCAGCGACCGGCCCACGCAAATCGGCGTATGGGTCACCAGACGCGGATGTATATCCAAAACATGTTGCAGAATTAGATGCAGTGTATCCCGTATTTGGTTCAATGAAATCTAATTCATATGTACCGGTATTTGATACAGATATATAACTGTTGTAATTATACGGGCACTGTGAACGACCATTGCCACACTTTGTACCACCGGACGGCGGGGTTCCACAGGCCTCGTAAATACCGTTAAAGCAGGAATCCAACACGCGGTTACATACGTTATTGTGTGCGTATTCAAATAATTCATATCCCCATGTTTCGGCCAAAGAATCCTTTAAATTATCACTGTCGGCCAAAGAGCCACTGACACCGGCCAAATTACCAACAACATTTGTTAATTCATCAAATGCAGATGTTAAACTGTCCGTGTCGTCGGTTAATATTGTCAGGGTTTGTTCCTTGGCATCGGCCCATGATTGCAGGGACGCCAAAATGTCACTGCTGCTGCCATCAATATCGGCAATATCAAAACCAAAGTTATTTCCACTTTCTGAACAATATGATGGTTGTGAACAACTGGACAAAGCATTACCATTTGTACCATATATACCGTGGTTGTTGCACCATTCTATGGCCTCGTCAGAACTGGTACCATATTGGTCGGTAACCTCTTTCCATGACACACAGTTCATAACCTTTTCAGCATCGGTTAATTGGAAAGCCTCGCTGACATCTTTGCCCTTGGTTGCGACCAACAAAGCCAATTCACCTGAAACCTTAATCAATTCTTCATTTGCACGTTCCAGTGCGGCTTCGGCCTCGGCAAAGGCCTTGACACGGCCGGCGCAGGCGCAACGACGCTGGGCCGCATTACGTGCAGTACAAATTTCATCCATACAGGCATAGTATGATTCCATACAGTTATTATATGCCTCGGCTGAAATCAGGCCTGTTGATGAATCAATTATGTTTGAATAATTTCCGGTATACAGCGCATTGGATAAATATGTGTATGTGTTGGTGCTGGCCTTGCTGCCGCGGATGGCACTGCCCTGCAGGGACACACGTGACGCTGTTGAATTTGTGGTTGCGCGTGAACGCACAGAACGCGCGGTATTATTTGCCGCAACGCGTGATGCCGTTGTACCGCGTGACACAACATTACGCGACGCAGTTCCGCGTGACGCCGTTGTTGCAGATGTGCCACGTGATGCGGTCGCGGTTGGGCGACTGGATGTGGTGGTTGCACGTGTGGCAGATGCGGTTGTCGTGCGTGCCGCCGCCGGCGTTGTTGCCGTACGCGCGGTTGTTGCACGCGATGTTACACCACGTGATATTGTCGCAGAATTAGCACCATTTGATGTGCCGCGCACCACAACATTGGATGTTGTGTTTGCCGTTGAACGCGAAGATGCCGGCCGCGCAGACGCACGAACGTTTCCAGAACTGCGCGCAGATGAAACAGATGGTGTTGCCGACGCGGCTGTTACTGGCGCAATTGGGTCAGCAAACACGGCGCGTATTGATAAAAACGTTGAACAAACAAAAAATGCGCCGGCCAGTAAAAACACTGTCCCCATCGCGTTTTTTATATATTCTGCGAAATTACGGCTTTTCATAAATTACTCTCCTGTATTCCGGAAACGTCCGGAAAACCCGATGTTTAACGATGCAATGGTGCACACATTGCATGTTCATTTTTATTAATTATAACATTTTTGGTGCAGCCTGTAAATAAGAAAACCGCGTACATACAATGCGGAATTTTTTATTATTTGGTTTGTAATAAAATTCGTGTATAATGTATGCCACAAATGAAAAAGTTTATTGCTGTATTTTTATCAATTGCCTGTACGTCCGCATTTGCCGATACGGATATTAATCCTATGTTTGGTGCAGACAATGAAAATGCCATTGCGTTATATGTATCACAGGGAACTGGGGCGGGCACGTTATTCAAATTGGTTGACCCTTTTATGTGGGAATTTGAACCAATGACAAATTTAATGCTGCAATACAGTCAACCAATGGAAATTTTTCGTTTGCCATCACGTATGAATTTATCTGTTGTGCAAAATTTGGGCTATCATCATACCCAAGGGTTATCTTTTACAGCAATTGGTGTGTCGTGGGATGTGGCACTGATTAATTGGCGCGGATTTTATTTGGGAATTGGCATAGGGCCATATATGCGTGATTCACGTGACAGATATGTACAAAGCAGACTGGTATTCGGTGAACGCGTATTTATTGGTAAAAACATTGGCAATGATTGGCACATTGAATTATTTACCCAGCATTTTTCAAATGGTGATTTCACAGAAATAAACCGCGGTTTTAATTTTACAGGACTGGCGGTAAACTATAGTTTCTAGAGAACAGAGTTCAGAGAACAGATAATGTGCAAATATCTGCTCTCTGTTCTCTGAAAAAACGCCCTTTCGGGCGTTTTTTTTACTTGTTGCGTGGGAATTTGACCGCTGCCTGTGCCGCCGCCAAACGTGCAATTGGCACGCGGAACGGACTGCATGATACGGAATCAAATCCTGTGCGATGGAAATATTCCACAGATGCAGGGTCGCCACCATGTTCACCGCATACCCCCAGATGTATTTCTGCACCCTTGGTTTTGCGTGCTTTGGCAACTGCGTCTTCTATTAAAATACCAACACCGGTCTGGTCCACAGATGCAAATGGGTCTGCGACATAAATTCCACGTGCACGATATTCATCCAAAATCTTGCCCGTGTCGTCACGTGACATTCCCAATGTTGTTTGTGTCAAATCGTTTGTTCCAAATTCAAAAAATTCACAACTTTCTGCGATTTGGTCAGCCAACACCGCCGCACGTGGCAATTCAATCATTGAACCAACCTTGTAATCAACACTGTCACCCGTTTCAGCAAACAAAGATTGCGCCGTTGCGTCAATTACAGATTTTACAATGTCTACTTCTTTCTTGGACCCAACCAATGGAACTTCTATTTCTGGGAATACATGAACACCGGCGTTTTTGCATTCCAGCGCAGCAGACAATATTGCACGTGTCTGCATTTCACAAATTTCTGGATATGTAATCGCCAAACGGCAACCACGATGCCCCAACATAGGATTGGTTTCACGTAACGCATCGGCACGCATCTTTACAAATTCAACGGATTTGCCAATATGCGCGGCCAGTTCTGCAATTTCAGCATCAGTGTGCGGCAAAAATTCATGTAACGGTGGGTCAATCAAGCGGATTGTAACCGGCAGACCGTCCATAATTTTGAACAATTCAACAAAGTCAGCCTTTTGATATGGCAACAATTTTGCCAATGCCGCACGACGACCGTCAACGTCATCAGCCAAAATCATCTCTCTCATATCCTGAATACGTGATGGGTCAAAGAACATATGTTCTGTACGCGCCAAACCGATACCTTCGGCACCAAAGTCACGTGCCTGTTTTGCATCTTTTGGTGTTTCAGCGTTTGCCTTGACCTTTAAATTCTTGATTTCATCAACCCACTGCATCAATGTGCCAAAATTACCGGTTAATTCAACTGATACGGTTGGAACCTGACCTTCTATAATCTGGCCACGTGCACCATCAATGGAAATCCAATCACCTTCTTTGATTATTGCACCAGATGTGGTTTTCATTGTTTTTGAATCGTAATCAATTTTAAT
This sequence comes from uncultured Alphaproteobacteria bacterium, assembly GCA_944389465.1. Classification (GTDB taxonomy): domain Bacteria; phylum Pseudomonadota; class Alphaproteobacteria; order Rs-D84; family Rs-D84; genus Enterousia. The sequence goes on along the minus strand of CALXML010000013.1, from coordinate 8,778 downwards.
ATCTGGTGAACCGGATACGCATGGCGTGCCCATACCACGTGCAACCACGGCCGCATGCGATGTCATACCACCACGTGCAGTGATAACACCCTGTGCAGCGTTCATACCGGCAATATCTTCGGGTGATGTTTCAACGCGGATTAACATAACTTTTTTGCCTTCCTTGGCCCAACGTTCCGCATCTTCGGCATTAAAGACAGCCTGACCAACGGCCGCACCGGGGGATGCAGGCAAACCAGTTGCAATAACTTTCTTTTCAGCGGATGGGTCCAACATTGGATGCAACAGATGGTCCAACTGGTCCGCACCAACGCGCAGGATGGCCTCTTCTTTGGTTAACAGGCCTTCGTTCACCATTTCAACAGCCATACGAACGGCCGCCGCCGCAGTACGTTTACCATTACGGCACTGTAACATCCACAATTTCCCGTGTTCAATGGTAAATTCCATATCCTGCATATCTTTGTAATGACGTTCCAATTTTTCACGAACATCACACAATTCTTTGTATACTTCGGGCATGGCCTCTTCCAGTGACAGACGACCGGAATCATCTTTGCTCATTGGTTGTGGGGTACGAATACCGGCAACAACGTCTTCGCCCTGTGCATTAATCAAATATTCACCATAGTATTTATTTTCACCGGTGGCTGGGTCGCGGCTGAAGCATACGCCAGTTGCAGAATCTTCGCCAGAATTTCCAAATACCATTGCCTGAACATTAACAGCAGTGCCCCAATCGCCGGGGATGTTGTTCAATTTGCGGTATGTGATGGCTTTCTTGCTCATCCAACTGCCAAATACTGCGCCAATACCCAATTTCAATTGTTCCCATGGGTCTTGGGGGAAAACTTTACCAATTTTTACACCGATTTCCTTGAACTTTTCAACCAATTCTTTTAAATCATCGGCGGTTAATTCTGTATCAACCTTGTAACCTTTGTCTTCCTTCATACGTTCCAGTGTATGTTCAAACAAATCAATATCTGCACCCAATACAACGTCTGAAAACATCATAATAAAACGACGATATGAATCATATGCAAAGCGTTCATTACCAGAATGACGGGCCAAAGCCTTTACCGTTTCATCATTTAAACCCAAATTCAAAACAGTGTCCATCATCCCCGGCATAGAAACACGTGCACCAGAACGCACAGAAACCAATAATGGATTTTCCATGTCTGCAAACTTTTTGCCCATAATTCTTTCAATATGCGCAATGCCATCGCGAACCTGTTCCATCAAATCAGATGGGTATGTGTGTTCGTGGTCATAATAGTATCTGCAAACTTCAGTCGTGACGGTAAACCCAGCCGGCACGGGCAGTCCAACTAAATTCATTTCTGCCAAATTGGCACCCTTGCCCCCCAGCAAATCGCGCATATCAGCCTTGCCCTCGGCCGCGCCATTGCCAAAGGTATATACCCATTTATTACTCATTATGGTTTCTCCTTATTGCTTTTATTAAAACGCCCTTGGATTTTGTTGTATATGGCACGTAAATGCAAGAAAAAAAGCACACAGTAAATAAAACTTTTAACTTTACAATTGCCGGTTTTGGGGGTATTTTTGGTGATATGACAAATCTGGGTGATTCTGAATTTATTTCCAAACTAAACAATCATTTAAAGTCTGGTGGTGTAATTGCGTTCCCAACTGATACAGTATGGGGACTGGGGGCGTTGCCAACACGTGCAGGCGCGGATGCATTATTTGAAATTAAACGTCGTCCCGCGAACAAGCATTTAATCATTATGTCCGACAGTTTGGAACATATAAAACCATATATGGAAAACTATCCAAAACGTGCGTTTGAACTGGCACAGAAATACTGGCCGGCGGCATTGACCATTGGTGTGCCGGTGACGGGGACTGATTCAATGGTGTTTGGTGGTGTGCGCGTGCCAAATTACAAACCCTTTATGGAATTGTGTGGTGTGATTGATGGGCACTGTTTGGCAACAACATCCGCCAATATTTCTGGACAGCCAACATTACAATCAGCCGAAGAAATCAGAAAAACTTTTCCGAACATAATTGTAATTGATAACGCATTTGAACCCATGGGTGGCGCACCCAGCACGGTTGTGGTATTGGACGGCGATAATATAAACATCGTCCGCAATGGTGCGGTGGTGATTGAATAAATATTATTTAATCGGTTTGCTGATATATGGGCTGTTTGCAATTACAAAGCGATACGGCAGGTATGCGTCTGCGCCCGCGTAATCAATTCCGATACGTGGACCTGTTGCTATTGTTGGCGTTTTGTCGCGCGGTTCCAGCCAGATTTTATTTCCGACTGTTAAATCCAATTTATTATCATCACGCGTGATTTGTAAACGTTTGGTTAATTTTGCAGGCCCATTGCAATCATCATATTCCAGCGCACGTATCAGCACCGCCGCAGGCGTACCCACCGCCCCCAGCACAACATTAAACATATTATGCAATCCATAACATAAATATACATATGCATGACCACCCGCCATAAACATTGCATCGTTACGCGGGCTGCACCGACCACCAAACGCGTGGCACGCCCTGTCATTTTCCAGATACAATTCCAGTTCACAAATTCGTGCACGAATAAATTCACCATTTGGCATTTCGCGGCACAACCATGCACCAACTAATTCGTGTGCCACATCCATTGGGCTTTGCAAATAAAAATCACGCTGCAGAATCATTATGATTTCATACCTGAATAAATATTATCACCATAATGATAAGATACCATTTATGACACGCAAGAATAATTTTTATTTCGCCGGTGCAATAGTATTGGGAATGCATGACGCGTTGGTATCACTGACCGGTTTGATTGCAGGACTAACATTTGCACAGGCAGACAGATATACAATTATCTTGACCAGTATTATCGCGTCCATCACCGCCAGTTTATCTATGGGTGCGTCTAATTATCTGGCGATGCGGGCAAACAACGTACCACGCGCCATAGGCGGTGCAATATATACTGGGGCGGCATATATGTTAACCTGTGTGACATTAATTACGCCATTTTTTATATTTATAAACACTTTTGCTGCAATGTGGACAACGTTGGCTGTGGCTGTTCTGGTGATATTTTTATTTAACTGGGGATTGGGAAAAATTCAGCACCAACCATATATTAAAAAATTTCTGGAAATGCTGGCCGTATGTACGATTGTATCTGTGGTTGCATTTTTTATTGGTTGGTGTGCAAATGTATGTTTGAACATAAGCGCATAAAAAACAAGGCATCCAACAGGATGCCATATTTATTTTTGATTTTGCATCATTGATAAAATGCAGTTGATAATTTTTTTATCATTATAAATCTTGTACACGGTATCAACGGCCAAACCTTCGGCTGCAGATTTTATATTAGAATACGGCAACCCACTGCAAATCCAACCCGTTTCACCGTTTTCAAATTTAACATTATACCATGCAACACGATTAGCATCTGCACGCGCAGATGATTTTGGTGTATCACAACGCTGGGCCGGTGAATTATATGGTATGGTACTGTTGGTTGCCATTTGAACCTGTAATTCACGCAGAACCAACGGTTGCCCGTTTAATATTTGATGTTTCCAGAAATTCTGGGCAAAATTAAAATATACACGTGTCATTTCAATACGTGCCTGACGATGACCATAATAAAAACGATTCCCCAGTGCGTCATTTGTATGCACACCATCTGAATTTATTGTTATGCATGCATCAACAAAAGAATCTTTTGGTGCAGGAAAAGTATAAGTTGGTGTTTTCATAAATTTGTCTCCGATTTAAAAACTGTTATATTCTAGGTTATAATTTATGCAAGTCAACAAAATCGTTTGTTAACGTGATGCCTGATTTTTCTGTGCGCTGCCCCGTAATGTTGGCGCAATCATTTCAGAATAAATTCTGAAAAATACATCTGATGCGCGATTGTATAAATGCTGGTTAACTGTTTTATGCGATATGCCCAATATATCACAACCATTGAACATCATTATAAAAGTTCTGTCTTTGTCTTCTGCGGGAATATGCGAAAAAATCACATCACCCAGATGTATTTTATACATATATCCAACGCGAGTGATTCTTATTTTATCTGTATTATGAATAATTTTATCCAATGCAAACCATGCACGAATTTCCAAATCAGACATTTGTTCCAATTTATAATTAGCGGTCAGTTTGTCTGATAAATTCTGAAAAAATTCACGTATACGATTACGGCGGCCATTAATACTGTATGCACGATATAAAATATTTACTGCACGACGACGATTTTCAGTATCCAGCGATAAATTAATGGGCGTTCCACGATATGTAAATACGACATTGTCTGAACGCAACGCCGGTGCCAAAGTTATATCATTTATAAAAACTTGGCCATCCTTGATAATGGCGTTATTTATGTTGCGACCACCAGATTTTAAAATATAGCGAATTTGTTTTTGTGAATATTTCATTTATATATGCCGTTATTACCTTGTTTTTCTGTATGGGCATGCACGATGAAAAATCTGCCAATATGCCACACCACCCAACCGGTCTGGGCAATTTGCCGCCCTGCAATCGCATTTGTCAAAACTGCCCGCAAAGGCGCACTTTCTGGCCGGACGTCCACCCCGCGCGACGGTTAATACGGCTTCCAGCATTTCCAATGCATTGTCATAATTTCTTGACGAATAAATACGACAATTCCAATTTCCGGGCGCAATGTATTTTTGTACCCTGATTATAAACGTGTCACCATCACGCATAAAATAAACATCAGTATTTCTGTTACTGTATTCGTATAAATAAATTGACATAGTTTAATACCTGTTGTTTGTGTATAAATTTAACACAAATAAAATATATGTCAACCCTTTATAAAATCAAGGCACACATTCCACAATTCAGGAAATTCACGCATATCGCCGGAAAAATGACTGCGGTTGCTGAATTTATGCACACGCATATTTGGATATATTGATTGCAGTTTTTCGCACCCCTGTATAATCATATCGCCAAAATGGTCATCGGTTGAATAAAATAAATCCATTGTGCCAACACGCAACGATAAATTGGGGTCTGGGTCAAAATTATTAAAATACTGGGGGAATTGGCGCAATGCGTCTATCCATGGCGCAACCAGTATTAAATGCCCGATTTTTACATCTGGATTTTCAGACAAATATTTAACCAACAATCCACCACCACACGAATGCCCAATTAAAATAGTATCTGGCCCAATATGCTGGCGCGATAAAATGTCCACATCCGCCGCATAATTACGCGCCGGTAACCAAGAATTGGTAAAAGACGGCACTTGCGTTGGCACACCCGATAAAATCAATTTCTGTTGCAGCCACGGAAACCAATATGACGCACAAAAAGGTATGGTCATTTTATCAAATTCATCCTTGAATTTAACACCATGACATATTATCGCGTTCGGCATTGCGGGATTCTCCTTTATTATTTTGTTCTGTTCGGGCACGCTTCGCGGAATATTTGCCAGAATGCCGCACCACCCAAAGATTTTGGACAATTTGCCGCACTGCATTTACAACGCCCCGCTGGATTTGCCACACATGTGCGCGCGGGCGTGCGACCATTTAACCTGTCAATGCACGCACGATATTCATCTATGGCCTCTTCAAAATCATAAACGGTATGTTGCCAAATATGACTGTTGCCCAATGGTGAAAATTTTTCCATCGCCACAGTAAAAGTATTATCCCCAGATGGCTTGAACGTATTTGTGGCGGAATCATATATTTCATTCGGCCGAAACATATATACTTCGCCATTTTCATCAAAATATTTTGCAAAAATTTTCATACTTGTACCCCTTTGCCATGAACAGGATAGCAATTACCGTAAATATAGCAATAAAAAAACCGCCACGATTAGGCTAAAAATAGTTTATAATATTACTGACTTTGCACGTTTTATCATATTTACAACATTTTCATTGGCATTAATATATTCTAACTCTATATTTGGGTTTGCATTATGAAAGACCCTGAATATTTCATCTGCAAATGCTTGGCCGATTTGTGGGACACCGGCAAAGTCAAAAACAACATGCTTGAATAATTGAACCCTGTCCAGAACCCGCTTTGCCTGTGACCTTGACACCAAATTATCATCGCCATATATGGCCAAATTTATTGGTATTACAGTTTTATCAAAACCATAATCGTCCCCAGAAAACATATTAAAAACATCCGATAAATTTCGTTCACTGTTATTGTTTAATGCCATGTATACCAGCGTGCCGCTGTTGTCATAATTCAAATTATCAAATAAAACGTCTGTATACTTTTTGGATTTATCATTATGGGTAAAAGCAATACCATGCGAAACAATAAAAAATAAATCAAATGCACGCGATGTAAAGAATATACCCTCGCCCGTGTGATGGGCACGGTCTGTGGTTAACTTGCCTTTGGACAGTTCAAGAATCGCCTCGTGTTCGTTTAATAAATTAAATTTATTTTTCAGTTTTCTAAAAATACCTATACCGTTATCAATTATGTACAATTGCGTTTTTAATGCATCAACCACTATTTCCACATTGATTTTTGTACCCTCGGAATGGTCAATCGCATTATTAAACATTTCTGTAAAGCCATATTCCCATATACGTCGTACATTATCTTTGGTCGGCATATGCTGTTGAATATCTGTCATCCATACGGCAGATTCAGACAATCCAGAGTTTATTTCATAAGAATAATCATATGTCTGTTCCGACAATGTATATTTTCTGCCCTTTCTGGCATTGTTATGCGATACAAGGCCTTGGGCCACTAAATAATTTATATTCTGATAAACAGCAGCACGCGAAACACCAAATTTATCAATGACCAATTGCGCCAATCGCTTATCTGATAGATTTTCTAAAATGAACTGGCGGATTTCCGCAGTTTTACGAATTTTGCTCATAATTAAAGGCCTTTGTAAAGTTTTACAACCAGTATTGTAAACTTTTTATATACATATTGTCAAGTTTTATATCACAATTGTCAATTTTTGATTATTTTGGTTTAATACGATTGTGTTCCGAACAAAACCGTTAATCATTTTGTTTAGTGGACAATATTTGTTTAAGTTTGCCAAGCATACCTAATTTATTTTTACCCCCCATAAAGTCGCGCTTTTTATTATCCATGCCATTTACATATACATCACGCAATTTTTTATACGTATCAATGTTGTTATATTCGGTTGGGGTTAAAATGGCGGTGACAAGATGTGGCACCACATTTCCATCAAAGCGAAACTTTATAATTCCCCCAACATAAATATTAGATTTTATATACTTTAATTCCCGCGCCCCAGAATCAAAAGCGCGCAAATCGCCATTTTTATCACGCACGGCAACAATTTGATGACCATTGATTATGCGTTCTTTGTTACCAGCCGCACGGTCATTCTTTGCGTCCGCCAAGTCCGTCATACGCGCCGTGATTAAAACGACACAATCCAATCCGGCATCTGTGGCGTATTTACAGAAAACTTTTGCAATGCCCGTGCACCCAGCAACCGCACGCGGAATCTTTTGATTTATAATATCATCGGCAGTCAGTGAAAAGTGCCAATCTATTCCACTAACATTATGTTGCCGCATATATTCACTGCGATTATTAGGCCCAACCGCACCTTTGAACATCGCGTGCATTTTATCCAGCAAAGACTGAATTAATTTATCTTGTTCTGTACAAGCATGTTTCACGGAAAAACCTCCAATAAGATTCACCCCCTAATGTTTTGGGGCATTGTTTAGCTTTGCACCTGCGAATATTCTTTGGATAAAATAAGCATTTGCATCTAGACGGGATTCCATTTAAAACATCTATACAGTCCGTATATTTTGCCGTTGCAAAATCTAAATCTGTATAACTCCAAAATTTGAATTTATCACAGCCAATATGTACAGGGCGCATAATTCTTCTTAATACGCCAAAAGAATCATCTTCATTTTTTAATAAAATTACTTCCCCTCTGACATTCTTATAGGAATTTATGATGTCCGCCATTATTGCATCCCTTTTATTATTCATCATATACAACAAAGTAATAAAAGCAATAAAAAACCGCCACGTGGGCGGCGGTTAATTCTACTTAAACAAGGCTAAATTTGTTCCGTCACTTTCTGGCGTACCAAGGATATAGTCTTGATAATTATCTGTGTATGTAAAAACCCCAAAAAGCCCCGCACCCATTCTAAATATATAAACGAAATTACTATCTTCTATCATGGCCATGCTATCAACAGGGGTACCATCATTATAAACATAATTTACATTTGTTGTTACCTTTGCGCCACTTTTTTGTTTTATTCTTTCTTGTGTGGCGGGGCACTTATATATTACGTAATTTTCTGCCATTAATTTATTAATATTATCTATTTCCTGTGTACACTGTTCAGCGGTTTTGGTATTGTTTAAACATATTGTGCTATTTGGCTCTTCTTTACATATTTCTGGTGGCGTCATACATTTTTCTACGGTTTCGTTATATACCTTGTGTCCAATTACCTCACAATCAGAAAAATCTGCTCCAAATGCTGCGACAGGTAAAACGGTCAACAAAATAAAAACAATCTTATTCATTATATATTCCCCCCAGTATTGAATGTTATAACATGGGAAAAATTATAGCATAAAAGTTGTAAAAAAAAAACCGCCACGTGGGCGGTTAAAATTCGGTTTTATGTCGTACTGGATTTATTCTGGCGACGACCTACTCTTCCGTGGCTTAAGCCAAAGTACCATCGGCGATACGGGGTTTCCCTGT
>CALXML010000012.1 GCA_944389465.1 uncultured Alphaproteobacteria bacterium | reverse complement strand
GAGGACTTGAACCTCCAAGGCATTGCTGCCACTAGTACCTGAAACTAGCGCGTCTACCAATTCCGCCATATCCGCGAACGTCTGATTATATTATATTAAGTTTACATATTTTGCAACAAGAAAATCCAATTTATGTTTATCAATGTTGCGTAATATGTATTTAATATAATTTATGTTTGCTTTCCATTGATACCCGAATTAAATATTTTTTATATTCGCAATCTTTTAATTCATTAATCAGGGATTTTAATTGGTGTTTGTTTATGAAATTGCGGCGGTATGCAATTTCCTCTATACAGGCGATTTTTAATCCCTGACGTTCTTCCATAATCTGGACAAAATTGCTGGAATCCATCAAACTTTGTGGGGTGCCCGCATCCAACCATGCGTTTCCGCGCAGCATCGGTACAACAGACATTCTGTGTTCCGCCAGATACATATTGTTCAAATCTGTGATTTCATATTCACCGCGTGCCGATGGTTTAAGGGATTTTGCCTTGGCCACTACATCGTTTGGGTAAAAATACAGCCCCACAGATGCAAAATTAGATTTTGGTTTTTTGGGTTTTTCTTCTATGGATACTGCGTTCAGTTTGTTGTCAAATTCAACCACACCGAATCTTTCTGGGTCGGATACGTGGTATGCAAAAATGGTTGCGCGTTTTCCTTGGTTTTTGGCAACTTCTTTGCGAAACCATGGTAATTGACCGCCCATATGAAAGATATTATCACCCAAAATCAGGCACACATCCGTGTTGTTAATAAATTTTTCGCCAATTGTGAATGCTTGGGCGATGCCTTGGGGTTTTTCTTGGATTGTGTATTGAATACTCATTCCCAATTGACTGCCGTCGCCAAACAGGCGTTCAATGTTGGGCGTGTCCTGTGGGGTGGAAATAATCAGAACGTCGCGTATGTCAAATTGCATTAATGTTGACATCGGATAATAAATCATCGGTTTGTCATAAACCGGTAATAATTGTTTAGATGTTGTTTTTGTCAATGGATACAGGCGTGTGCCACTGCCACCGGCCAGAATAATTCCCTTCATAATAACCCCTTTGAATAACTTGGTTTTATTATCATCATAGACAAAAGATGACAAAAAGCAAGTTTTTGTATCAGTTTTTACTTGCGCCGATGTTGGGGTGGTGGTAAAATATATGGGACTTTTGGATGAGTAGCTCAGTTGGTTAGAGCATCACGTTCACATCGTGGGGGTCGCTGGTTCAAGTCCAGTCTCATCCACCAGAATATTAAAACATCCGCCAATTGACGGATGTTTTTTATATTATAATTATGGGAATTATTAACGTAATCCCTTGGCACGGCAACAGGCGGACGCCGCACTGCGCCAATCAGAATATTGTTTTCCGGGGGTGCGTAAATCCTGCCACGGTTGCCAACCGGTACAATTTTGATTTTCGCCCGTGCCACTGCATTTTACATATCGGCGCAGTGTGCATGTCTGGGTTGATGTTTTGCCCGTGTCGGTTGTACATTTTACAACGACCGTTTGATTACGGGCGTCGTTACGACCCATTTCCTTGGACGATAATAACTGGTACGCATCCGCCATACCAGCGGACGCAATTAATAAACATAATGCAAAACATACTTTTTTCATATTATGCGCCCCCTTCATTTATCATTATAATAATATGGGCGTAAAATTACAATTGGTATTTATTCGTTATTTTGTGTGGCGTTTGGATTTGTTGTCCATGGTTCGTCATTCATAACCAGATAATATAATTCCGCATTGTCTGTGTTTGGATTTCTGATAACTGGGCGCACAACGTATATGTCAACATTGCATACGTGGTTGTTTTCATCCGTTTGAATTGTGTCCAAATTAAAATGAAATTTATTTGCAAAATCCATTGCCTGCAGATATGCGGCGTCATCATCAGCGGCACTGTATGCGTCGCCCGCCCACATCAGCCACATTCCGTGATTAATAACATTTTCCTGACCCTGCAGGTCATCGGCCGACAGCAATGTTAATGGTTTGAATTGTATGCCACTGGTGAAATCGCCGGTGCTGGTTTCCGTCCAATCGTACATGCCACCAATAAAATTTAATGCGCCGTATATAAAGCCCCCTGCCCGTTCCAGACGTGCCAATGCGCCGGCATTTATTAATGTTGATTGAAACAGCCAATCACGAATGCGGCCAGATGTCGTACTGCTGCGTGCGATTTTTTCAGCCGCGCGGATTTGTTTGCCACCAGAATTTGCGGCACGTACCGCACGCCATGCGCGGGCGATAATATTACCACGCTGGGCAGGACGCAGTCCCCGTAATGCCCGACGGTATTGATTTAATGATGTAAATGTTTGGCTGGCCTGACGATATTGGCGGACGTTGTCATCCGTGTTTTCCAATGTGCGTATGGCGTTGGCGTAATTTTCAACCTCGGACGCTTTGCGGGCGTATCCAGTCGCGTCGGCGGCGCGGTCAATTGCGCGCAGTTCTGATGTGGCACGCGTATATTGTTGTGTCAGGCGTATATAATCGCGCACCGAATCGGTTTGGCGCAGTGTGCGCATTGTTGCAGTTAATCCATGCAGTGCGCGTGACGCGCGGGCGGCCTTGGTCGCGCCCAGAACAGCGGTGCCGCCACCCATTGTGGCAACGGTTATTACAACGTCCAGCCCTATTTCCAAATACGAAATCCATTGCAGGTTTACATCGCCCGCCACATAGTAATCGTTTGTATCGTTTTCCAACGCAACCGTTTCGCGCATTGCGCGGTTTATCATGGTGTTGTCATTTGTTAGTGCCGATTTGCCGGTGCACATATTGCCACGTGGAAACAGTGTGTCAATGTTGTCATTTATGTACTGCATTGATATGGTGTTGTTTTTATTTGGACCGACGAATGCATCCAAACTGCCCGCTTCAACAACCATAATTGCATACCATGCGGGGTCTGTGTTTGTCCAGATTGCAGTGTCGCCCGGTGCGCCAATTCTGGGATTTGGGTCGGCGGATGGCAAGGTACGCTTGTCACCCAATGTTATGCGCTGTTTCAGAATTTTTGGTTGGGTTTCGTAATTTACAGTTATTGTACGACCACCGGCAAAAGTGTAAGTAATCGGCAAAAATTTTATTGTTTCATCGTCCGCGATATTTTCAAATTCGGGGCACGTCAATACGTCGCGCAAAACGTCTGGATTTTGAAAGGTTTGATATATCCATTGGCGAATTGTTGTTTCGTCGTCTGTTTCCAACACAGATGATTGTGTTGCGTACAGTGCATTTGCAAATACGGCCGTTGCACATTGCGTATCATTTGGGGCGCGTGCCAATAATTCATCAACAGGTACAAAATTGGGTGACGATGTGATATCGGGGGTTGTTTGGTTGGCAATGAAATTTATGTCTGAATTAAAATCTGCACAAAACGCCACATTTGTGGCGCACAGTGCAAACATCAAAGATACGGCAATCCTGCGCATTTATGTTTTAATCGTCTATACGAATGGTGTCGTCAATAACCAATCCTTGGTCAGATATTTCCAGTGTATCTGGGTCATATACATAAAAACCAGCGTACATATCTATGTCATCTTCGTTCCAGTCGCATTTGCCGGTATCTTTGACGGATGTATTTATTTTTTCTTTCATTTGTGTCCATTGGGTGGCGTCCATAACCAAAATGTTACCGCGTGACCCATCTGGATTGATTTCATGTAATGTGTAATCAGATTCATTAACGCAATACGATTTGCCAAATATAGGATTAAATACTTTGTTATTCATATCGTCGCCACCCATACCATCGCCACATACGGTATAGCAACCCTCGTTATGGTCAACATCTTTGCAGTTTATGATATCGTTTGCCAAATCAGAAGACACCAAACTGTATAATGTGGATGCGGCATTGTTCGCAACGTTGCTGCCAATCAAGTATACCAATGCGCCGGCATCGGCCAACAAAGTGGTTTTGCGTACCAAATTTGCGCCAACTGTTTTTATATATTTTTTTACACCTGCCTTTAATACGCCACGACCAGCATATCGGGCATATCCACGCATATTGGCCTTCATCCCTAAATCAATGGCGGATTTTGCCAGCATACGACCACCTGCACTGGATACGCGTTTTGCAGCCGCTTTACCACCAACGCGTGCGATACCACGTGCGGCAGCCTTTAACCCAGTACCAACAGCGGCCCGACCGGCAGTTACGGCCACGCCACCAGCCCCACCGGCATAAAATGTCAAAACTGCGGCCACGGCGGTAATGCCCCAACCGACGATGTCAATGGTCGCCTGCCATGAACGATTATTTTCGCACAGTAATGCGCCGCGTTTTTGTTGTGTCGCATCCAGTGTATTGGATATTTCAATTAATACATCGTCCCAATTAACACTGACGCCCAATTCTTCGTCAATATCTTCGCCAGTCAGGTCAACCAATGCAGATTTATATTTATTCAGGTTGTCGCCATCGCCCAAAAAATCCAATACAAATGCGTCATCCAATCGTGCTGTTGGGTCCGATTTGTTGGCAGAAACATATGCGTTGGCCAAATCTGTAAAAAATGTTTGTTGGGCAACAGTATCAGGACCGAAAACGCCATCAACAATCATTGATACAATTGCCAAATCTTCATTTGTAAAACCACCCTGTGCACCATAATGCATTCTGGCGCGGACGGCATTCCAATCAACAGTCAGGCGTATATTTGGATTTTCTGATATTACAACATCAATATTTTTTTTGAATAAATCCGGATAATTTGAACATGTGGTACGATAAGATGCCGCATTTGCAACCGCGCCGTTATAATCAGGGGCCAAACCGTTTATAGCCTTTTCAACCTGAGTATACAATTCACAGGTAACCAGTTGGTCACAATCAGTGTATTGTGTGCATTCTGATGACACGGCGGCATTTGCAGTACCCGCAATGCAAATTATTGGCAATATAAAAAATATTTTTTTTAATAATATCATTTTTTTGCGTCTTTTAATGCAGATGCTATTTTATTAATAATATCGGCGCGATTTATGGCCAATTCATTTTGCGTGTTATTTTGTGTGGTTGTTCCATACTTATTACGCATACGTAGCAGATACTTTTCCTCGCTTTCTATGTTTAATGGTTCATATGCGGATTTGCCAGCGTATGGGGCATAACCCGCCGCATCGTTTTGAATACGCTGGGTAAAAGATAAATCCGCCGCAGTTGTTGGAAAATCAGCCTGTGCCAATTTGGCATCGCCCCCCCCCGTGGATGCAGACTGTAAATTCTGTAATTCCTGTTGACGTTCAATTATGTCGTTCATCCAGTCTGGCAATTGCGGGTTATATGGATTTTGAAATTCGTAATTTTGCTGATTTACATTTGTATTTGGTGTTGTGGCCGATGGAAATGGAACTGGCTTTCCAGTGGGGGCCGCAACCGCGTTTTGTGAAACGTATTTACTAAATTCACTGTCAATATAACCCGCGCATGGGGTTACATAGTTATGATTTGGCAAACTGGCCAATTGGACAATTAATGTTGGGCGGGCCTCGTCAACATTCATTCCAACACAATTATTACGTGATGCGCAAAATGATGATACCAATGCGCCAACAACGGCCGTGCAATCGGATGTATCAACATCAGTGCCCTGAACATAAACGGGCACAGGCATACGCTGGTTATATGGAGAATCCGGATTCCAGAACGGATTAGAAGAATAATTTTGCACGTTTTGTATTTGGCCATATTGTGAAAATGGCGTTGAAGTGTTTTGCTGGAACGTGGTGGCGTGTGATTGTGACGCAAACAGGCCAAATACAGCACCAATTATGGAAAATAAATGTAATTTCATATCTCTGTCCATTATTCCCTGTTTTATATATTATACCAAAAGTATCATTGTAATTAAAGATAAAATTCCACCTGCAACAAAGAATGGTGCAAAAGGAATAAATTGTTGCTGGTTACGTCGGCCCCACAACATTCCGGCCAGACACGCAATAATTAATGCGCCGGCCATACCTGTTGCGCCCAACCATATTCCGCCGACTGCGATTAATTTTATGTCGCCCATACCGATGGGTGTGTCTGATTTTTTATGCTTTTTGTTTATTTTTTCAAATATAAAACCGATTAATGCGGCCAAGATATAACCCGCCGTTGCGGCAATAACGGATTCTGCGATATTGGTGGGCCATGGAAAAAAGGTCGTTATTATCAGCCCAATCAGCAACAATGGGAATAAATATACGTCTGGAATTATGCGGCGTCGCCAATCTGTTACGGATATTTGCCATGCGCACCACGCGGCCCCCACCAACAGCAACCAGAAAAAAATGTTGTAAAAGCCAATTGTAATATTCATAATTCCCCCTTGCCTTTCGATTCGAATTTATGTTACAATTATACCGTTATATATAACAAGGATTTTTTGATATGAGTAAAGGTTGGGACAGCGCAACACTGAAAAAGTTAAAAGCCCTGACGGGCAAGGGTTTGTCTACGTCTGAAATAGGCAAACGTTTGGGAATGAGCAAGAATGCCGTGGTTGGCAAACTGAATCGGTTGGGATGGAATCACAAGGCCGGTGGGGTTGCCGCCGCAAATGACAAGAAAGCCAAGGCTGATGTTAAAAAAACAACCAAAACATCAACGGTAAAAAAGGTTGCGGATAAACGTGGCACTAAAAAGGCGGTTGCCCGTGGTACAGATGATGCCAAGAAAAAGACCACAACAACAAAAGCATCAAAGGCCACCAGTAAAACCACTGCTGCCAAGGACAGTAAATCTTTGACCAAAACGTTGGCCATGCATCAACGCATAATTCAGCATTCTTTGGAATTGGCGGGATTAAAGCCCAATCAATGCCGTTGGCCAATTGGTGACCCAGATTCTGAAAACTTTCACTTTTGCGGGGCACAGGTTTTTGTGGGTAAACCGTATTGCTATGAACACTGCAAGCAGGCGTATCAATTTACACCACCAAAAAAGAAGCAGGCATAGTTCGCGTCTTTATTACAGCGGAGAGGGAAAATGGATAATTCTGTTTTAACATTCAGGGAATATAATATTGCGGGCAATGTTCTGCGGGCGTATTATGATGCTGATGATAAGTTAGTGTTCGTTTTGGACAGTACGCTGGATGACAGAAAGCCTAATACTTTGTTGATTATAAATCCGGTTGGTGACAGAAAGTGGGACGATATTTTGGCCAATGATTATGGCGTTGATTTGGAATCTGTGCGCCCAAAGAAAAATAATAAATATCAAAAGTTGGATATTGAATACAGTGGGTTGGCCGAATACGATAACTTGATTAACGCATATGAAAATGGTGATGATTTATCAGGGGCGTTAATGGTGTTGGCGGCTTTTCGCGAGGATTCTGTGCGCCGTGCGGCGGCGGAACGGTTGGCGGTGGCTGAAAACAGTGCTGACAAGGCCCGTGAAACAATTGTTAAAACCAAAGAAACTATATCTGATTTACAGGCCAAATTACGCCAATTGCGTGGCAAATTATCGCAACAAAAAAAACAGGTTGGACGTGAACCAACCAAACAGTCTGCGTCAAAAATTTTGCGTACAGATGCGCAAATTGATGCAACAAATGAAAAATTACAGCGTGCAAAAAAACGTCTGACGAATGCGCAAAAACGTTTAATTGTTGCCGATACAGATGCTGAAATGGCACGTGAAATTTTATCACGTCGGTATGATGCAAATGAAATTATGGCGCGGCCAACAGATGCGGTTGTGCAATCCAAACAAAATGCGAATGCGCCGGTTGTGACAACAACTTATAATGTATCTTATGATGATGACGATATGGCGGATGATGCGGGGGAAAATGATGAAATTCATTTTTCAACTGAATTTGATGCACCCATGACGCGCAATGTGGCGGCCGTGGCAAATGCTGATAATGACGCGTCGGTTGCGCGTATGCCGGCTGTTAATGACGAAATTGAAAATACAAATATTACAACAGATGAACCAAGGGCGGAAACAATGGCGGAAAATAATGATGAAGTAAAACCTTTGTTTGATAAAAATCCGGATATTTTAGACGAAGATATTGCATTCAAACCCATTGATTTTGGTGTTTCAAGTCCGGCCAGTGATGATGCCGGTGAACAAAATAATGCCGAACAAAATCAAAATATTTATGAAAATGTAATTGATGACAAACCGTTGTCTTTTACCCCGCCTGTTGATGATAAAGTGGCCGAACAAAATACACCGATAAATGTCAGACCGATTACGAATGAAGATGAAAATAAAACTGGGGCGACGGGGCCTGTGTTGGATACGATTACCGCCGTGGATATGCCGACACAATCGTCTGATGCGCCGGTGCAATTTGATTCAGAATTAATGTCGGATGTATCACCCGTAACGCCAGACGCGGAATCTGCGCCGGTGCAGTCACAAAATACAATGGCACAGAAAAAAGAAATTGGGGAACACAGTGGGGTTGCGCCTGTGTCAAATGCGGTGGCCGATAATTCTGGGGCGCGCCCTGTTCCACCGGCTGCCACGTTGGCGAATGCTGTGGCGGCGCGGCCTGTGTCGCCGATTACTGGGAATGCTGCGCCGACAAATCCAGCACCGCGCAAGCCGACGTGGATTTATTATGTTTTGTTAATATTGCTGATTGGATTGTCTGTATTTACACTGTGGTTGTATCAGAAAAATACCAGTAAAAATGTGCCTGATTTAACGGCGACTGTGCCAACGGTTGAAACAACTGTTGATACAGATGGGGTAAATGATGCAGACAGTCCCTTTATCCCAGAATTGGAAACACCGGTTGAAACGACAGAAACACAGATAACTGTGTCTGCGCCGGTGGTGCAGCCCGAACCCGTACAGGTGGATGTGGCCGAACCTGAACCAGAACCCGAATCTGTGCCAACGCCAGAGCCCGAGCCTGTGACAGAACCGGAGCCGGTTGCGGAACCCGAACCTGTGGTGGCAGATGTTGAAATAAAATCTGTGAATTTGCCTGCATCAGAACTCGTTGCGGATGAAACAGAAACTGTTATTGAAACAGAAGAAGAAATTCTGGCCAGCAAGCCTGCGTATAACGTGTCGCAAAATGAAAATATGTTTGTGGCTGCGCCGGAATATGATACTGAAACATTGCGCAACGATAATTTGCAGGCGGTGGATACAACAGGCCCATCTGTTATAATGCCGGTTGAAAATCAATCTGGATTAAATGCGGTACCGGTTGCCGATGATGGATATGTGCCACAATCTGTGACGTCACAGGTGTGGGATGTACCGGCGGATGATTTGCCAAAATGTCCGGATGGCACAGCACCCGATGTAAACGGATGTTGTACAGGTGAAATTTATACAGATATGGGTGATGCAGGATTTAACTGTTGTCCCGCGGCCGGCGGCGATTGTTTCCCACCGATAATATAAAAAACGGGGCATTGCCCCGTTTTTGTTACTCGTAACTCGTTATTTGTTACTCGTATTTTTTTGTAATACTACAATCCTGTGTCATTGCGAGTGAAACGAAGCAATCCAGTAAATAAAAAAGTACTGCGCATATGCGCAGACATCAATTACCTGGATTGCCACAGTCGTACGACAACGTTTTCAACGTTGATCGTACTCCTTCGCAATGACAAGTGCTTTTGACTTTACACAAAAATACGAGTAACGAATAACGAGTAACCAGCCACTATTATCCCTTGCATTAAAAAAACTAACGCGGTAATATAATTTTGTCAGCGGGTGTTCCGCTGATGGGGTGTGACTACCCGTGCATAGGCGTCGGAATATTTACTAATGGCGCACATCTGTGCCAATTTTATTAATTACGACGAAAAACAAACTCCTGATTATTTGGTCAGGAGGGTTGTGAAATATCAAATACACAACACAATTCCTATGATTGTAGTCAACCTCCTGACCACCAAATTTTCTGGTGGTTTTTTCGTACGAAAAATAAAACAGGAGTTTGAAAAATGAAACATATAATAAAATCTGTTTGCTGGGCCGTATGTATTATGGCAATAAAATCAAATATATGTAACGCTGCCGTTCAATGTGGAATGGAAGTTTATAGTCAACCCAGCGGATATGCTATTAGTCCGTTGGATGTTGCAGATAATTGCACATCAACCGAACAGATATATTTTTGTGACCCGAACAGTATGCGTTGTGATGGTGTCACCAGATGTACCACCTGTACCAGTTCTGGATGGACGTTCAGTTATTATACGGTTGTTGATGGCAGTGTGTGTGCGGATATCCCAATCACACAATGTTGTAAAGTTCGTCCGGGGGCAACCACTGGTTCATGGACAACAGTTGGGCAAAATCGTGCGTACCAATACAGACAAACCAAAGATTACAAATGCGATGGGACATATACCACAACAAATGAATACAGATGTGCGGCCGGATATTACGGTAATGCCAAGGGAACTTCGTTTTACAACCTGACAGGGTGTAATCAATGTCCGTCTGGGGGTACGTCGGCGGCTGGGGCGACTGTAATTACAGGATGTTATTTGCCGTCTGGAACGACCGGCAGTGATTCAACAGGCACGTATATTTACACATCAAATTGTTATTACAGTAATTAAAAAATCCGCCGGTTGGCGGATTTTTATAATTTTTCAATAACGACGATTGCGGCGGAATAATCATCTTGGTCTGTGATGGATAAATGAACGGCCGCGTTGTCATCAGTTAATTCTTTTAATGCGGCCTTGGCCCCGCCGGCCAGTAATAATTCAGGGCGACCTGCGTCGTCGTGGGTGACAGATATGTCAGAAAATCCAATGTCGTCACCAAAACCCGTGCCCAATGCTTTCAGACAGGCTTCACGTGCAGCCCAAAAATTTGCCAAGTGTTTTTCTGCATTCGCATTGTCCGCATCAGCGTATTCCAATTCTTTCTTTGTGAAAATGCGTTGTTTTTTAAATGCAGACCAGTCCAAAAATCTGTCACATTCAACCAAATCAATTCCAATGCCAACTATCACGGATGCCCCCCATGGTTAATATTTATTGATATGCGAAAATACTAATAACATTTTTCCGATTCGTGCAAGCATAAAATATATTCTTGCTTTTAATTCGTTGTAATTGTATAAATATGCATACGTCGGGGCGTAGCTCAGTCTGGTAGAGTACTTGCATGGGGTGCAAGGGGTCGCAGGTTCAAATCCTGTCGCCCCGACCATTTGTTTTCGTTTGTCTTACAGCGAGATTAGTAATATACAGATTAAAATGTATTTATTTGCATTGTTCGGCGATTGTGTCGGATATATGTTTTTCCATTGCAAATTGTTTTGCAGAACCCGCGGCACAGGGGTCGCAATCACCACGGATTTGTCCCGCCCTGCATACGAATTTTGTGTTGTTACACATTCCGTTTATGCGTGACGGTATTGTTTCGTTAAGGTATGCGTTTATCATATCTTTGTATTTTTGTGGAACGTTATTAAAATCGTATGCCCACAATTGTGATATGGTGTTATTTACCTGTTGAACGCATGGGTTGTTATTTGTTATACGTATTACATTTTCAACCGTACTGTCATTTGCCTTGGTTGCGTTATGGTGGTTGATAAGTGTCCATGTGATAATGCCAATGCACAGCACCAAAACCAATGCCAATAAAATATAGCGTGAAATTTTAAAAGAGTTTGTTTGTAATGTCATTTTGGAAACCTTTGCAATATATTTTATCATAATTGGCGCGTATAAAAAATTGGTTTTTGTTCCTGCAATTGTTTGCTTTTTTTGTTTTTATATTTTACAATGTGCGCGGTAACCAAAGGGGCGGCGTTATGTTTGTTACAGAAAAATTAAAAACGTTTTCTTGGGTTAATGTTGGAAATCCTGACCATGACGATTTTGAACGCCTGCAACAGGAATATAAAATAGACGAAGATACAATATCAGATATTTTGGACCCTGATGAACAGCCCCGCTTTGAAATAGAAGATGATTACAAGGTTATTATCGTTCGTTTCCCAATTATAAATCGTGAAACTGATACACTGTGGCATACCGAACCGTTGTCTATTATTTATTCAACAAATCGTGTTATAACTGTTTGTCGTAAACGCTGTGATTTGTTGGATAAAATCAAAAAAGATGAAAAAACATCACGTGAAGAATTTGTGCTGAACATAATTTACTATATCGCTGAATCTTATCTGCGGTTTTTAAAAGAGTTAAACAAGCGTGTGTTGGAATCCAAAAAAATGCTGTCTGAACGTGTGCGCAAAAATGAATTGATGGCATTGCTGGAGGTTGAAAACAGTTACACCCTGTATATGGCCGGATTAAAGGGCAATGTTGCCGTGTTGGATAAATTGGAAAAAGTACGTGGCTTTGTTAAAACAGATAACGCCAAAGAACTGGCCGAAGATACACGTATAGAACTGTCACAGGCCATAGAGGTTGTTACCACGTACAGCAAAATGTTAAAGTCTGTTAAGGAAACATTTGAAAGTGTTATTAATATGGATTCCAATACTTATATTAACAGATTGACAATGTGGAATATTATTTTGGTTGTACCGACGGTGATTGTTGGTTATTACGGAATGAATACGCATTTGCCTTTTGCGGACAGTGATTATACGGCAACGGCCATATTGGTGCTGATAATGATATTATTGCTGGGGTTTGCAATGTTCAGTTTGGCGCGGCGACGTGTGGTATAAAAAATCCGTCCGTGTGGACGGGTTTATTTTTGTAATGCAGCCAAAATATTTTTGAAATTTTCGTCCACT
The DNA here is from genome assembly GCA_944389465.1 of uncultured Alphaproteobacteria bacterium. GTDB lineage: Bacteria > Pseudomonadota > Alphaproteobacteria > Rs-D84 > Rs-D84 > Enterousia. The sequence goes on along the minus strand of CALXML010000012.1, from coordinate 16,504 downwards.
GGGCCGGTTACATCAACGTCTGAAAATTTTATGTTTGGTACGGTGCGCAACCATTCAATTGCCGGCATGGTTGTATTCCAAAACGTGTTTAACCGGTTGCGTATTGCCGCGTCATCCGCGTCGTCTGCACGGCCCGCGCCATCGTTAATACGTTTTTTTATGCGCTGAATCATAACTTCTTCGGGAACATTGCAGTACAGCACGTGAATATTGAATTTATCGGCATAGTTATCAATCAGCCATTTTGCCTGATTCATTGTGCGGGGAAATCCGTCCAACAGGATATCGTGTTCTGAATCAATGTTTGCAGTGATTAATTCTGTCAGCATATTAAATGGCAATAAATCGCCACGGGCCATAATATCTGCAATATTAGTGTTTGTTTTTGCGGCGTTGCGCAATATTTGACCGGTTTCAATATATTTGTAATCGTGATGGTCGCATAACATTCGGGCAAATGTGCCCTTGCCTACGCCCTGACCACCCATAAGAATAATCATTTGTTTCATATGCGGATTTTATCATAAAAAAAGAAATCCGGCAAGTGCCGGATTTCGGAAAAGATAAACAATGTTTATCTTATTTTTTGCTGTTTTCAATTGCAGCACCCAGAATATCGCCCAATACAGAACCGCTGTCGGCCTGATTTGCGTATTCTTTGACCGCCTGTTTTTCCAGTGTAACCTGTAATGCACGGATAGACAGTTTAACAACGTTGTTATCAACTGATACAACAGATGCCTCTACGGTGTCACCAACATTGAATTTGTTGGTATCCTGTTCGGATTTTTCACGTGACAGGTCAGTACGACGAATAACGCCACGAATGTCGTTTGGCAATGCCAAAATCAATTCATCTGGGGTTATTTCAGATACTGTACCAGATACAACCGCGCCTTTCTTTAATGCGGCGGCGTTGTTATCTGCACCTTCGGTCAATTGTTTGATGCCCAATGTGATACGTTCTTTTTCCGGATTGATATCCAAAATCTTGGCTGTAACTTCTTGGCCGCGAACAAACTTTTTCAGTTCTTCTTCGTCCAATTTATTCCAAGACAGGTCGGAAATGTGAACCATACCGTCCAAATCAGGTGTTAATGCAATAAACAAACCAAATTCGGTTGTGTTTTTAATTGGGCCTGTGATAACGTCGCCAACGTTATGGGTTTCAGCAAATTCTTTCCATGGGTTTGGTTGTAATTGCTTGTACCCCAAAGAAATGCGGCGTTTTTCTTGGTCAATGCCCAATACGACAACATTAATTTCCTGACCAACCTGCAAAACTTTGCTGGGGTGGATATTTTTGTTTGTCCATGACAATTCAGACATATGGACCAAGCCTTCTATGTTATTGCCCAAATCAATGAATGCACCATAATCTGTTAATGAAGAAACCTTGCCGGAAACGGTGTCGCCAACGTTGAATGCGCGTGACGCATTTTCCCATGGGTCTTCTTCCAGTTGTTTTGCACCCAATGAAATACGGTGTGATTCAGGGTCAAATTGGATAACTTTGACCTTTATCTTTTGGCCAACGTGAACCAATTCGCGTGGATGATTTACACGTTTCCATGACAGGTCTGTTACGTGCAACAAACCATCAATACCGCCCAAATCAACAAATACACCGTAATCGGTGATGTTTTTAACTGTACCTTCTATGACCGCGCCCAAAGAAATGTTTTTCATCGCTTCTTTTTGTGCGGCGGCAATGGTATCAGCCTGAATTGCGCGACGTGATACAATTGCGTTTGTGCGCAATGCATCCATTTTCAATACACGGAATTTGTCTTTCAGACCAATCAGAGATTTTGGGTCACGCACTGGTTTATGGTCAACCTGTGATGATGGCATAAATGCAAATACACCGTTGATGTCAACTGTGTAACCACCACGGACGACGTCAATAATTGTACCTTCGGGGTCAATGCCTTCGGCGACAGTCTTTTCCAATTCTTTCCATGCTTTTTCAGCACGTGCCTTGGTATAAGACAGAACAGCCGTACCTTCGCGTGATTCATAACGTTCAACAAAAACGTCAATGATATCGCCAACGGACGGAACAGATGCGCCAAATTCCTTTAATGGAATGCGACCTTCGGATTTCAGGCCGACGTCAACCAGTACGAAATCACCACGGATATCCTTGACAGTACCCTTGGTTGCATAACCCTGCAAAGTTTCCTGTGTGCCATAGTTCTGGTTGAACATCTGGACGAAATCTTCGCCGGATAATGGATTAAATAAATCTTTGGATAAATCTTTCATGAAAAATTCATACAAAGTTGGCCATCGCAAAGCACTGAATTTTATGCTTTTGTAATGCGAGGACTTGTGGGGTTAATCGGATTGATAATGCGCCCACCCGCAAAATCAGACGGATTATACGGGATTTTTTTGAAAAAAGCAAGTATTTATAATAAAAAACGGCGCATTTTTGCGCCGTTGGATTATTTCGCAATTATACGTGCGCGTTCGCCATAGTCGGCATCCAGAACATAAACAGATTGACCAACAGAATACTTAACATCGTCCCCCTGTGTCAAAGTTACGGTTTTGCCGGAATCCAGTTTGACAATGTATTCAATTCCGCCCTGCATGGACAGGCCCTCTTGCGCCTTGCCACCCAAGTAGCCGCCCAGAACCGCGCCGCCAACTGCGCCGATTGTTTGGGTTAATGTATTGTCACCAACCATTCCACCGGCAACGCCACCGACTATGCCGCCCGCCAATTGGCCGACATCGCCATTTTCAGTTGCAATTGTGACGGGGCGTGCGCTGATAATTGTGCCCTCGGCCACGGTGTTAACAGTGCCCGCACCAGTTGTTTCATATCTGTCAACATTCAGGTTTGCCCCGCATCCAGCCAGTGTTACAATCATAAATAATGCAATCAGTTTTTTCATTGGTTTATTTCTCCTTGGGTTTTACAGACAGCATATCATTATGGTATAAAAATTGCCATAAAAAACAGCCACGTAATGTGGCTGTGGATTTATTTGGTTTTTTGATTTTGGTGGATGGTGTTTAATAATTGTTCGGCCTGAAATCTGGTTATTTTATACAGGGCGTTTATTGGGGTCCCTGATGCAGAAGTGTTATGATATACGTGTAAAACCTCTGACAGGGGCATTTTGCGGATGTCGTCTATATCACCGTTTGGGCTGACCACGCCGTTTATAATATCCGTGCGCAGTGACCATGCCAAATCCATAACCAGACCTGTGTTTAATCCATTGGCGGGCACGAAATATTCTGCTGGGTTATATGGCAAATTATATTTTTTATGAATGTTAACATAGTTCGGCAATGATTTAAAAGCGCGTCCCATATATTCATGATATTCCGTGTATGCGCCGGATAAATAGTAATCTTGGGCGGCCAAAGATGTACGTTTTATCATATCTGCATTTTCGGCAAAAAATTTTGGATTAACCCGTTGCAACAGCAACATACGCAATGCATAAATAGGTAATAATTTGTTTTCCATAATTTATATCCCTTGGTAAAACCAAACCCAATAATTTATAGCACTATTGTATAATATGTCAAATATATTATTGCAAAATAAAAGTCCCGTTTTCTGGGACTTTTATGTTTTATCGTGCGACATCGCCGCGCAGTTTTTCATGGCAAATATAATTTTTAAGTGTAAATCCGCCGTTTGCCGACCAATTTAACATACCATTCCAATTTTCATCTGGAATTTCAACGGTTGGCAAAGGATATGGTTTGCGCGATAATTGTTCACGAACCTGTGGAATATGATTTTGATATATGTGGGCGTCGTGTAATTCGCCTTTTAATGTGCCCGCCTGCAGACCGGCCTCTTTTGCGTACAGTAATAACAGCAATGCATAACTGGCAATGTTATATGGCACACCCAAAAACATATCGCATGAACGTTGGGTCCAAATCAGTGATAATTTGCCGTCGCGCACAACCAATTGATGCATAACGTGGCACGGTGGCAATGCCATTTGTGGAATGGCCACCGGATTCCATGCACTGACCAAAATTCTGCGGTCGTTGGGGTTAGTTTTTAATTTTTCTATGGCATTTTTTACTTGGTCAACACCGGCATTATTCGGATTAAAATTATCGGTTGGATTTTTGCTGATGCGGTTTTCATTCCATACGTATTCGCCGCCAAAATGCCGCCATTGAAATCCGTAAATTGGGCCCAAATCGCGTTCTGAATCCATAATAGAATTACGGATTTGCGTTTTTTCTGTATCGGTCAGGTTTGGCAATTTACTGGTGGCAATATTATATTTTTGTTCAACCTTTACCGGATTTGCCCATTCGTCCCAGATGTGGCATTTTCTGTCCTGTAACCATTTTTTATCGGTTATTCCATGCAGAAAAAATTCCAGTTCTGTTGCGATATTTTTTAATCCCATTTTTTTAGTTGTAACCAATGGAAAGCCCGTTGACATATCGTGTTCAAATACCGCGCCCGCCGACAGGCCAATATCAGGAATGCCCGTACGGTTCATACGCAAATCTTTGCCGTTGGTCATAATATTATCCAAAATATCTAAATACGCCTGCATAATAATACCCCCATATATATAAAAACACGCGCAAAAATTGCGCGTGTTGGTTAATTAACGTACATCTGCCTGTTGAAACAATTCTTCGGGCTTTACGGCCTTTTCTTTTGTTTTAACATGGGTCAACATTGCATCCAGTGCCTTGCGTTCAAAAATCATTCCGCGCAGCATTGCCAAAGCGTTTTGATTTTTGTTATAAAATTCAAAAACTTGTTTGGGGTCTGGATAACGTGACGCTTCGTTCCAAACGGCATGTTGCAAATCGTCGCGGGAAACCTCTACTTTATTTTGTGTGCCCCATTCGGCCAAAATCAGGCCCAATTTTACGCGACGTTCGGCATCCTTGCGTTCTTTTTTATCGTCCCATTTATGGTCGTTGCCACAATCGCCGTCACAGTGTGCGTGTGTGCGGTCGTGTTCCTGTTTGGCCATATTTAATTCTTGGTCAACCAGAACATCTGGCAAATCCAATTTAACCTTGTCCGCCAAAATGTCCAACAATTCGTTGCGCATATCACGTTTTGATGCTTCGTCATATTGTTCGTTCAAAATAGTACGGATGTGTTCGCGCAGTTTTTCAACGGATTCATGACCAACTGATTTTGCCAATTCATCGTTTAATTCCGGTAAAATGTGTTTGCGAACTTCGTGTACCTTGACCGCGAAACGTGCGTCTTTGCCGGCCAAATTTTCAGCATGATATTCAGATGGGAATTTAACATTTACGTCAAATTCATCACCGGATTTGTGACCGATAACTTGGTCTTCAAAGCCGGGGATAAATGCGCCAGAACCCAAAATTAAATGATGCTTTTCGGCGGCACCACCTTCAAATTCTTTATCACCCAAAAAGCCCTTGAAATCAATTACAGCGGTATCACCGTTTTGTGCAACGTAATCATCAGGCTGTTTTTCCGCAACACTGCGTGATTTGCGGATGTTTTCAATTGCTTTTTCAACTTCGGCCTCGTCCAATTTAGCGGTTTTTTTGGTAACCGTAAATTTTTCTAAATCAATTGCCGGCAATGTTGGCAAAATATCAAAATCCAGTGTGTATTCGGCATCTTGGCCAATTTGCCAGCCGGCCAAATCAACGTGCGGTGTTCCGGCCAAACGGATTTTTTTATCTGTGATATAATCGTTTAATTCGCGGTTTATCAATTTATCAATTGCTTCGCCCATTGCGGATGCGTTATATCTTTGGCGTAAAATTGTTAATGGAATATGGCCCGAACGAAAGCCTGATATTTTAGCCTTTTTGCCGTATTCTGTTAAAATTTCATCGGCGGCGGCCTGTAAGTCAGCGGCAGAAATTGTGCCATTTACTGTATAATGCAAATCTTTGATTTTGTCTTTTTTAATCATTGTTTTTCCCCATTAAAATAATGAATTGCCGAATGATTATACACAGTTTTTTTATAAACGCAATAATAAGTTTGCGGGGTTGTGCGTCTTTTTTATTATTGCGATGAAAAGTAAACTCCTGATTTTTGGGTCAGGAGGGTCGTGAATATAAAATAAACGACACAATTCTATCAATTGTTTCCAACCTCCTGACCACCAAGTTTTTGGTGGTTTTTTCGTACGAAAAATAAAAACAGGAGATTGAAATATGAAATCAAAATTAATTGCTGTTGTCATGTTGACGACAGTTGGGGGAATGTGTAATGTCTGGGCCGCCCCAATTTGTGATGGGGGAACGTGCACAAAACAGGCCGTATGGGACAGTTCATTAAATACATTTGTTGATTGTGGAACTGATGATAATACATGCACATGTGTTAATGCACAAACGGGAACAACAACATATGTGTGTGGATGTTTTCGTGATACAGAATGTAGCGAAAATCATCAATGTGTAAATAATAAATGCAAGGCCTGTAAATCCTGTACAAATTGCAACACCACCAGTTGGACGGCTGGGAATACTGGATATCAGCGACGGGTTTATAAAACGTGCAACTGTGATGGTGTTTGTAATCAAACCAATGAATACAGATGTGCCGCTGGATACTATGGCAGTTCAACAAATGGAACATCAGGATGCAGTCGGTGCCCCAGTTCTGGTTCGTCGTCGGCCGGTTCAACTGTTATAACAGCGTGTTATTTACCGTCTGGCTGGACGGGGACTGATTCCACCGGCAGTTATACTTATACCGCGAATTGTTATTACAGTAATTAAAAAAATCCGCCGGATGGCGGATTTTTTTGTTCTGCGAACAAATTAACGTTTGCTGAACTGTGTGGAACGACGTGCCTTGTGACGACCAAAGTGTTTACGTTCAACAACACGGCTGTCGCGTGTCAAGAAGCCAGCAGCCTTTAATGTTTTGCGTAAATCTGGTTCTGCACGTTCCAAAGCCTTGGAAATACCGTGTTTTACGGCACCCGCCTGACCAGACAAACCGCCACCAGCAACGATTGCGTGTACGTCGTATGCGGTTTCACGTTTTGTGATGCCAAATGGTTGTGCAATAATCATTTGCAATACTGGACGACGGAAATATTCGTTCATTGGAATACCGTTAACGATAATTTGACCCTTGCCCGCAATCAGATATACGCGTGCGATGGAATCCTTGCGCTTGCCAGTTGCATATGTTGCATTTGACAATTTTACATCAGCGACAGCCTTTTTGGCAGTTGCTTTTTTTGCTGGGGCTGCCTTTTTAGTTGTTTTAGCGGCCGTTTTGGTCGCTGTCTTTTTTGTTTCTGTCATTATTCGCCCCTTTTATTTTTACGATTCAATTCGGCAAAATTGATAACAATTGGGTTTTGTGCGGCGTGTTTGTGTTCTGCGCCAGCGTATACGTGCAGTTTTGTCAAACGTTTGTTTGCCAATGCAACGGCCGTACGGCGACCCATCATACGCTTTACAGCATTTGTAACCAGTTTTTCTGGTTTTTCACTGCGCATTTGACCCAGTGTGCGTTCCTTGGTACTGCCGGTCCACAGGGAATGCCAAAAGAATTTGGTTTTATCTGCTTTCTTGCCAGACAGTGCAACCTTGTCCGCGTTAATAATGATAACATGGTCGCCACAATCCATATTTGGTGTCCATGTAGGCTTGTTCTTGCCACGCAGGATGTTTGCAGTAAATGCCGCCAAACGACCCAGCGTGCAATCAGTTGCGTCAATTAAATACCATTTGGCATCTAATTCACACTTTTTTAACGATTTTGTCGCTGCCATATTTTTAACCTTTTTATTAATTTAGCGGGACTATTATGCCCCGCCGTACCAGAAAAGTCAAGAAATTTTGATGTGGTATTATTATACCGTATAAATTTTTACATTTCATCTGGGATTTTCAGCCCCATTAAATCAATGGCTGATGCCAATGTGTCGCGTGCAATGCGTGTGATGTTCAGGCGTTGTGCGCGTGTTGTATCATCCACATCGTCGCGTAAAATTGGGCAATTATGATAAAATGTGTTTGCCAATTGGCACAAATCATATGCGTAATTTGCAATCATATCAGTTGCGCGGTTGTCAAAGGCACTTTGTACAGTGCGTTCAAAATCCAGCGTTTCAATTAACAGATTGCGTTCGTCGGCCGTTAATTGTGGGGTGATGGCATCTGATGTGTCCCCTGCCCGTTTTAATACACTGTTCAGGCGGACCGCGGTATACAATATGTATGGGCCGGTGCGACCCTCAAAACTGGTGATTTGATTTGGGTCAAATACATAATCGGAACGCACATCGTGCAACAGGTCGTTAAACTTTACCGCCGCCAATGCGATGGATGATATTGTATCATCATTTAATTCTTTGCTGGCATCCGCAACGCGCGTGCGAACTGCGTCATTTACCATATCCAATATGTCTAACAATTCGGCCACGCCGCCATCACGGGTTTTGAATGGTTTGCCATCTGCGCCCGTTAATGCGCCAAAACCGGTATGGAATAATTCTGCGTTTGTAATGCCCGCCATTTTTGCAACACGGAAAACCTGTTGAAAATGCAGGTTTTGGCGCGAATCCGTGAAATACCCAATTATATCCGGATTATCTGTTTTTGTGCGGTAATAAATTGCCGACAAATCCGCCGCCGCATATGTTTGTGTATCTGAACTGGTGCGGAACATCAGGGGTGGCATTGGTGCAGTATCATCATCTGTTTTTACATTTACAACCATTGCGCCATCTGATTCAACCAATAACCCACGATTTTCCAGAATTTTTTGAGTATCTGCCACATATGGCGCAACACCGCGTTCACCCATTGTTGCATCAAATGGTAATAAATTTAATCTGTGCAGAACTGTATCCATTTGTGCCAATGAAATTTTCATAAAATCGTCGTAAATTTTGCGATATTCAGGATTGCCGGCCTGTAATTCTGCGGTGATTTGTTTGGCGCGTGACATCCATTCTTCATCATCCTTGGCACGGGCGGTGGATGCAGGATATATTTTATTTAATTCGTCCGCACTTTGTGGCATACCATATTCCAAAATCCACGCTATGATTAACCCCATCGGACGACCCCAATCGCCAATGTGGTTATAACTTTTGGTTGTATGCCCCAGATATTTTGCAATACGGTTAAATGTGTCACCAACAATAGATGTACGCAGATGGCCGATATGCAGGGCTTTGCCAACATTATAGCCACCGTAATCCAAATCAATTTTTTTTGCTTTTTCTGATTTTGCGTTATGTGGTTGATTGGCGGCGTGCCAGATAAAATCATCTTTTAATTTGATATTGATAAATCCGGGACCCGCAACTGATACGTCCGATATAAAATCTAATTCGCGCAGTTTTGGCAAAATTTCATTTGCCAATTCGCGTGGATTTTTTCCGGCTGATTTTGCCATAACCATTGCCGCGTTGGTTGAAAAATCACCAAAGTCGCGATTACGGGGTGTTTCCAGATTGGCAACAAAACCCAGTTTATCGTTTATTGATTCCGATACGTATTTATATAAATTCATTTTTTATATCCATAAAATTTTTATATTGGTAACACAATACGAACACGCAGACCACCCAAATCGCTGTTTTCCAAAAACATTTGGCCACCGTGATTTTCAATGGCGGTTTGTGCAATGGACAGCCCCAGTCCCGTGCCACCTGTTTTATCGCTGCGGGATTCGTCCAAGCGTACAAATGGGCGCATTGCGTCGCGTTTTTTGTCGTCTGGGATTCCGGGGCCATCGTCTTCTATGATAACCTCTATATTATCATTGGTGTCACGTTCTGTTATGCGGATTGTTTTTTTCGCATATCGGGCGGCGTTTTCAATTATATTACTGAATGCGCGTGCCAATGCCATTGGGCGGGCATAGAATTGAACCGGTTCGTTTGGAAATTCCGTTTGAATATCTTTGTCCGGTGCGGCATCACGTGCAATGCGCAATAACATTGCCGGTAATTCAGTGGCCTGTTCTATTTCAGGCATTTCACCACGTGCAAACGACAGGTATCCGTTTACCATTTCTGTCATACGGTCAATGTCCTGCAGCAAATCTTTCTTGGACGCGGCATCTGTTTCAACCGCCAAACGCATACGGGTCAGCGGTGCTTTTAAATCGTGGCTGACCGCGTTCAACATATCTGTACGCGTGCGATTGTATCGGTTCAGGCGTTCTTTCATAGTAATCATTGCGGCGGCGGCTTCGCGTATTTCTTTGGAACCGGTTGGTTGGAATCCGGGGGCGTCCAGACCACGGCCGAAACGGCCGGCGGCCTTGGCAATGCGGCGAATACTGCGCGTGTGCATAATGATAAATGGCGTAATCAATATTGATACAATTAATATAGAACCAATTAACCAGATAATAAATACTTCGGTACTGGTGGAATATATGCGGTACAGCGATGTGCCAAATGTGGCGATTTTTCCATCGTTTGTTGGTACGTCAATAAATACCAGACGTTTGCCTTTATCAATATAAATTTGGGCAGGACGGTTCAGGCGGGTTGACAATTCGTTTGCCAACAGGCCCGCTTCGCGGGAATTATTATCATTTTTGCTGGGGCGATTTAATTTAGAATTAATTGAAACATTTATCCCCATTTCACGCCCCATTGTGCGGGCAGCATCGGCGTTATTGTCGTCCATAAAATTCATCATGGTTACGATTTCAACCGCCAAACTGCGTGCCAATGTCGCATGAACGCGTGTCCAGTGATTGCCAAAAAACACGTTGGCGATAATAACCTGTGCTATTATCAGGGGAATTAAAATCATTAAAATTGTACGCCATAAGAAACTGCGTGGAATCAATCTCATTTTTCGTCACCATTGTTATCGTTTGTGGGGCGGATGTTAATCAATTTATATCCGTGACCACGTATGGTTATTATATCTGTATCTGATAATACACCATTTAATTTATTGCGCAAGCGTTTTGCAACCATTGGGGCCGCGGATGCAATATTGCCCATCGGACTGGTCAGACGTTGCAGTAATTTTTTTTCTTCGCCCGACAGTGGTAAAATTCGTGGCTGATTATTTGGTGTGGCAATAAAAAATTCGTTGTCTGTGAATATCAGGCCCTTTGGCAATTGGGGGGCGTGCGCGGTATTGTTACTGCTGCCTTTTATAATATTATTTATGCGTAAAATTAATTCCATTAATTGAAAAGGCTTTGCCAGATAATCGTTCGCGCCACCGGACAGGCCGTCAATGGTGTTTTCTGCACCCGTCATGGCCGTCAGCATAATAACAGGCGTTGTGTTGCCACGATTGCGCAATTCGTGCAGAAATGTCAGACCGTCCATACCGCCCATCATTCTGTCCAGAACAATTGCGTCAACCCGTATTCGTTGCAATATATCGGACGCATTTTCCGCTGAATTTGATGTTATGACATTAAAATCATTGTCGCGCAAACCGTGTGCCAACGTTTTGCGCAACATATCGTCATCGTCAATAATTAAAACTGTCTTGTTCATATATTAAAATATATGTCGGTGATTTATTTTTGCAATGGTTCAACCGCATATTCGCCGGGTTGAATTGTCATCATACCGTTTGCACCGGCAACGTCATCTTCGCCCAGAACGGATGCACGGAATTGCATGCCGCCCGTTGTAAATTCTGTTTTAAACAGTGCGTATCCTGTGCCGCCGCCCGTGGTTGGCCCCTGCATTCCCAATGAATAGTATCCACCCAGAATGCCGTAGTCTAAATCAATATAATCTATGTTCATTAATAATGAAACATTGCTGATGCCATCACTGGTCATATTACATGCAAATTCACGATTTGATAATGTTGCCTGTGAATTAGTGGGAATTACAATATCCATAATCGTTGGTTCGCAAGTGCGGGCAATGCCGTTAACTAAAAATTCATAAGTCATACTGACAGTTGCGCGTGACAGGCCGGTTGAAACATTTACCTGTGAAATTGTGGCCTTGGGTATTTTTACCAGTGCGTTTGCAATTCCGCTGCGTACAGGGAACGATATTCCAGACTGCAGGCAGTCGCGTGAAAATGGGTCAGCCTCGCAAATATATACGCGGGAATGGGTGTTCATCATAAACATATTTGCCAAACTGTTGAACAGGAATGTGCGCGTAATTCTGTCGTTCAGACGTGTGCATCCAAAGTTACGGCATATAATCATTGGCCGGTCAGCAAAATTGACACCGGGGTGCATCATTGATTCTTCTTGGCGGGCCTGTTCTATGTTTAAATCATAATCCAAACTGTCGGCGCGGTTCATAAATTCCGTTTCTGGGATAAAATTCGCATCGTCTGGATATGCATAGTATGACTGAACCGGTGTTTCGGTGTATATTGTTTGAAAATTGTCATAGACAATCTCTTCCGTTGCGGCATACGCGGAAAACGCAACCAATCCAGCAAAAACCGTTGTTAAAATAAATCTTGCCATATCAATGCCCTCTTTCTCTTTGATAAATCTTAAAACATTAGGGCGCGCCCTGTCAAAGCAAAAATTTCTGTTGAAAATTGAATGTGGTTTGTTCTATAAGTATTATAGAAAATAACAATTAATATAATTTTTAAGGAAGGCGATATTATGGTTGATGTTATGATTTCAGGTGATGCGGGTAAATTACACGCGGTTTATCACAAATCAGATGTTCCATCTGCACCGTTGGCGGTGGTGTTGTCTGGAAATCCGCGGCAAAAATATCATATGAATGACCGTGTGTCTTATGCAATGTTTCGCGCGTTTATGGATATTGGATTTTCTGTTGTGCGGTTTAATTATCGTGGCGTTAATTATTCCGAGGGCGCAATTGGCACCACGTCTGAAAACATGTTGGATATCGCAACTGTAATTGATTGGATTCAAAATAAAAACGAAGACAGTGATAAAATTTGGCTGGCGGGTAATCAATTGGGTGCGTGGTATGTATTACAGGCAATGATGCGTCGGCCAGAGGTATCAGGATTCGCGCTGGTGTCCCCTGACCCATCGGTGTCTGATTTCGCGTTTTTGTCGCCGCGTCCAAATCGTGGGCTGTTATTACAGGGGGCAAATGAATCTGATGAAGCCAAGGGCTTTGCCACGCATTTAACACAAATATTGAAAAAGCAGGCCCAAATAGATTTGGAAACAATTCGCGTTAAAAATGCGGATGAACACTATTCACAGCCCGCTGATTTGCGCCAAATGTATAATGATTTAAAGGCTTATGTTGGGCGTGAAAATGCGGATAACAAGTTGTTGTAATATATTATGCAAAATACAGACAGATTTTTAGACCCAAATATCCCAGATGAAATGGCGGCCAGTATTCGTCCGCGGGCTTTGGCGGATTTTATTGGACATGACAGTTTGAAACAAAACCTGTCCGTGTTTATATCTGGGGCAAAATCCCGTGGCGAGGCGATGGACCACGTTCTGTTGTATGGGCCGCCGGGGCTGGGGAAAACCACGCTGGCACATATTGTGGCGAATGAATTGGGTACGAATTTCAGGGCAACTGCCGCCCCAATGTTAACCAAACAGGGGGATTTGGCGGCGATACTGACGTCGCTGGAACCAATGGATGTGTTATTCATTGATGAAATTCATCGTTTGCCAACTGCAATAGAAGAAGTTCTGTATTCCGCGATGGAGGATTTTAAACTGGATATTATGTTGGGCGAAGGGCCGTCCGCCAAAAGTGTGCGGATTGACCTGCCTCCGTTTACGTTGGTGGGGGCAACAACGCGAACTGGTTTATTATCTAATCCGTTGCGTGACCGTTTCGGAATTGATTTACGTTTGTCGTTTTATTCGCCGGATGATTTGGCAAAAATCATTATGCGCAGTGCGAATATATTGGGGACACCAATTGATGAAACAGGGGCCCAAATGTTGGCGCGCAGTGCGCGCGGAACACCGCGTATTGCAAACAGGCTGTTAAAACGTGCGCGCGATTTTGCGGCCGCGTTGGGACGTGGGGTTATATCTGTGGATACAATAAAAACAACACTGGTGCAATTACACATAGATGAAAGTGGTTTGGACGAATTGGACCGTGAATATATGACGGCCATTGTGCGGCACTATGCCGGTGGACCGGTGGGGATTGAAAATCTGGCGGCGGCATTGTCTGAACCGGCCGACACCATAGAAGATGTGATAGAGCCGTATTTAATGCAATTGGGCTTTATCCAACGTACACCACGTGGTCGTATTGTGACTGATGCGGGTTATGCACATTTGGGATTGGTGAAATAAAATTAATCTGATTTATTATATAAAGGGTTATGCAGTATGAAAACTTATACTTTTCCATTTGCGATTGCGTATGCAGATACTGATGCGGGTGGTATTGCGTATCATGGTCGGTATATTGAAATTGCAGAACGCGCACGTATGAATATTTTGCGTGGAATAAAGTTCCCAGATGGTGACGTGGGCTTTGTCGTACGTGATTTAAGTATTCGGTATGTGCGGCCACTGTTTTTGGGTGATGAATTTGTTGTGGAAACAACGGTGACTAAAATGGGGGCGGCATCGTTATCTGTTGAACAAAAGTTCGTGAAAGATGGTGAAATTTGTGCTATACTGTCTGGGACAGCGGCATATATTGGCGCAAATTTGCAGCCAAAGCGTATACCTGACAGTGTCGCCGCACCATTTAAGGAATAATTTGTATAAAAAACATAAGGGATAATATAATGACAAATGCTTTTTCTTTGACAACGTTATTTACAGGCGATTGGATGACGCTGTTTATATCATTAGTATTGATTTTTGGCAGTGTTGTATCATGGGCTGTTATAATTGAAAAAATTCGTATTTGGCATTTTCAGAAAAAAAATCCAGTGCAAATAAAAAGTAATGACAATTTGTCCATTATTGCAGATAAATTAATCAGACCTTTTGATAAAAATTTATGGTTTTTGTCCATGGTGTCATATGTTGCGCCGTTTATCGGTTTGTTCGGTACGATTTGGGGCGTTATGGATTCTTTTGCGTCAATTGGTGTAAATCAGTCTGTATCCATTGGTGTTATTGCACCGGGGTTGGCAACCGCATTGGGAACAACTGCGCTGGGGTTGATTGCGGCGGTGCCCGCGGCGATTGCGTATCAGTATTTCAGCAAAAAATCTGATACACTGTATGATATTTTAACCGAACGGGTCAAAGAATTAAAGGCCGGCAGTAAATTTAACAACGGTAAACATAAATAAGGTTTGCATAAATGACACGCAGAAGACATGGAAATGCGGACGTCAATATTTCATTGACACCGATGATTGATATTATGACCGTATTGTTGGCCGTGTTTATGGTTACAACGCCAATGTTAACCACTGGGATTGATTTGAATTTGCCGCGTGCGGGAAATTCTGCGCTGACGGGCAATGACCATGCAATTCAAATCAGTGTTGATGCGGCGGGGCGTTATTATGTTGGTAAAACAGAATTGTCATTGGATGACGCTGTTAAACGCGTTGTCGCAATGCGTGGGGAAAATCCTGACTTAACAATTATGATAAATGGCGATACGGCGGCTGATTATGGCGCGGTAATGTCAATGATGGGAAAGTTAAAGGATGCTGGATTCCAGCGTGTTGGGTTACGTACACAAATAAATGCAGAATAAGATAGTTTAAATATGGAACTGGGCGGGCGTTTTTCATCGGAAAACTTTTTGATGTCAGTGTGCGGGCATTTGATACTGGCGGCGATAATGGTTACTTCGTTCGCGGTGGTTATTAATCGTGCCCAATTGGTTGCACCCGACAGAATAGAAATTTTGGAAATAGATTTAAATAATGTGCGTGTGTCTGGCGATGAAACGATTTTGCATAATGTGAATGCAGATGCTGAACCAGATGCTGATATGGCACAGCAACAGGACGAACCCGCACCCATTGCCCCACCGCAACAGGATGCGTCGGATATGACGGAACCAGTGGAAGCCGAACCGGAACAAATTATTGCCCCCAGTTTGGTTGTGGAACAACCAGCCGCGCCGGATGTACCAGAACCGGTTGTAAAAACAGTTGAAAATACAGATTCTGATGCGGATGCGGAACAGCCGAAAAAGAAAAAAATGGTTGTTCGTGTAAATCGCGAGGTTGTATCACTGGACAGAACGTTGACCGTATCGGTTGTTGATGCGTTGCGTGTGGCAATGACACGTTGTTGGACAATTGATACATCACGGCCAGATATTGATGGTATTCGTGCGGTTGCGCATTTAACAATGCGCCGCAATGGAACTGTGCGGGATGTTTGGTTTGAATCGGCCGCACGTGCGGAAACGGATGCTGCCTTTGCATATGTGTTGGATACAATTCGCAGTGCCATTAATGTGTGCCAGCCATTTAAAATGTTGCCGGCGGGCGAATTTGACAAGTGGGAAAAGATTCAATTAACTTTTTATCCAACCCAAGGCAAGGTTATGTAAAAACGGGGCGAATGCCCCGTTTTTTGTTAGAGAACAGATACCAGAGTGCAGATGTTGGCCACGCGAATGCGCGGGATGTTGATTTACTGGATTGCCACGCCACT
>CALXML010000011.1 GCA_944389465.1 uncultured Alphaproteobacteria bacterium | reverse complement strand
ACGTCTGGGCGATCTTGAAATACCTGCATCAGTTCCCAGGTAAAAGATGCCTGAAAATCCGCCTCTGATACAAAAAACGATGTTTTTGCTGCAGGTTTATAAATGCCGAAACAATAGATTTTGTAATATCCACACCAATTCCCTGTTTTTATAAATTAATGACCGCCAATGAAATTGACGGTCGGGGAGTTGGTGTCAGCAAACGAATGCTCCGCAGCCTTCAGGCAAAGCCCTGTTTTATAGCAAAACGGCTCCCCGACCTCAGTCGGGGGAGTTTAACGACATAATAATTATTATACTACTTGCCGCGTCTGCGGGCCACCACAGCCCCGAACCCAATTCCCATTGGATTCAAGGGGAGTGTATCGTGATAAACAAAGTAAATCAAGTTTATTGTTAATGTCTTGATTTTAGAACTTTATATTGTATATACTAATTATATAATGAATTTTTGTCGAGGAAATATATGAGATACTATGAAATAGATATCAATACTATTAAGAATTTAAATGATAAGGAACTGACCAGGCTTACAAAACAGCTGTTATTGGCAGAAGGATTCAAACCTTGTGAATTTGATGTTTGTTCCAATGATACAGTTGGAGACGGAGGAATAGATGCCATTTTACATGGTAAAATAAAAACTGTGCTAGATAAGTTTATTCCGTCAACTCAAACAATCTTTCAATTAAAAGCAACAAGCATGTCCCCAGCTCAATGTGGCAGCGAAATAAGTAGTGATGCCCATATAGCATTGCGTAAAAAATTGTTAGCAGGCTATGATTTTGTTATTGTTTCGACAAAAGATCATATTCCATCACAACTTAAAGAAGCTCGTTTGAACGCAATGAAATATGCATTAAATGAAATTGGGGCGAGGAAAACAACAGCAGTGTTTCTGGATGCGGAAGATGTGCAGAATTGGGTAAATTTACATCAAGATGTAATCTTTGATTTAAAACCGGATTTGAGAGATGCATGGCTTAAAGTTGGGGCCGAATCTCTTGATGAATGGAACACTAGAGATGGCATAAATAAGTTTCAATTAGATGATAAACTAAATTCTTTTGTCGAAGAGATAAAAGATCGTATATTACAAAATCCAGTATCTAATATTAGTGGCTTGGCAGGAATAGGAAAAACACGTACTGTTTTGGAAGCCTGTAATCGTATGCACAAAGAAGACCAAAGAAGAATAATTTATGTGCCTAAATGTGAACTAATTTTTTTAATGCCGTTTCTGAGAACATTAGATCAAAATAAGCCGTTTATATTAATTATTGATGAATGTGACAAAGATGAGCTACAAGCGATTAAACGAATTATTTCTGGAGGCCAAATTACTTTAGTTACAATAGATTATGATTCATATGACAGGTCGGAAGAATTAAAATTTAATAAATTATCTAATGAAGTAGTTGCGGATATTGTTAGACAGGTTGCACCAGAGCTAGAAGAACATACGCAAGCTGCTGTAGTTAATGCTGCAGATGGGTTCCCACGATTTGCTATACATATCGCGCAAGAAATTAAAGACTCCTTGTCAAGAGGTGAAACTGTCAAATTGGGCCGTTTTCATGATGCAGACATATATAAATTGCTTTTGAGAGATCGAACAGGTAAATACGAGCCATCAAAAATAAAAATTCTTATGATTTTGTCACTGTTTACTAAAATAGGTTGTCGGCCGGGAATGTCTGGGACCTGTCGCGGATATGCAGGTAGGGAGCTTGCAGACCCAAACGAGATAGATAAGATAATAGATGTATTTGAACTTGATAAGAATGAAGTTTTTGAAGTTTATAATGAATTTCGTGAACGTAAAATAATACAACAAAAAGGATTTTCTATTTCCGTTCAACCGTTCCCGTTAGCGGTTCATTTGGCAAGAAAGTGGAACGAAAAAACGCATCCAGATATAGTCAATAGATATTACAAAGCGTTACCATTTGCTTTGCAAGAGCGTTTTATGAAAAAAATAAAATATTTAGATAATGTTAGTGAATTTGTAAAATCTTTTATCGGAGACAAGACATCCCCTTTTTCTAATGCCGAATTGCTTAATTCGCCAAGTAATGAGCTGTTCGGCCAATTTGCTGAAATTGCACCAGACTTGGCAATGAAATCATTAGAGTATGCGTTTGATGGATGGACAGATGATGATATGAGAGATAAGCTCACTGAGCATCGTAGACGCATAGTGTGGACATTAGAAAAAATAATGTTTCATAAAGATTTGTATGAAAGAGCAGCAGCGCTTTTGTTCAGATTAGCAAAAGGAGAAAATGAGAGTATTGGAAATAATGCAACAGGTGTTTTGATTCAAACAATGCAAGTTTTTCTTGCGCCGACAGAAGCATCATTGGAACAACGTGCCAATTGGCTGCGATCTTTAATTCCAGAATTCCAACAAGGGAAAGATATAATCTTAAAGATGATAGATAAAGGCTTGGATAATGGCGGTCATTATAGTTGTATGGCTGGGGCGGAATCTCAAGGCGCAAGGACTTTAAAATATTACACCCCAAAAACATGGTCAGAAGTAGGGACATATTTTGATATGTTGGGAAATATATTGCTGGAGATAAACAATACTGCCGATGATGAGCTAAAAAAAGAGTTGCTGAAGATTATTGGTAATAAAACCAACCCTCTATTGATGAATAGCCTGTTTGAAAAGTATAAGCCATTAGTTTCTTCTCTGTTGGAAAAATTTCCGGATTATGTATCGACTTTTGTAGCAAATTCACGTTTTAATACTGACAAGGGTTTTGAAAAACTAATAGAGTATAGAGACAGGCTTCTGGCGAAAGCTGATAGAGACCTAGAATCATTGTTTGAGCTTTATATAGTCCCATCAGAATGGGATGTTGCGTATTTTATGGAAACAGAAGACAAGCTAGATTTTAAACATGCGCATTCTTTGATGAAGCAGAAATCGGAAGAAATTGCAGACGCATATTTAGCCAATACAGAACATTTATACAATTCATTGCCGTTTTTTATAAGTAAAAACGCCGGAAATATTAATGATTTTGCATCCAGAATAGGCTCTTGTATAGCGGATTATAAAGAGTTTGTAAATCGTTTGATGGCTTTACATATGGCGACGGATAATGATAATTATTCATTGCTCGCTGTCGCTATGCACGAAATATGGAAACGAGATCCTTCTTATATAGACAGTATCTTAACAGGGATTCTTCGGGATGAAAGATGGGTAGCTAAAAATGGAGTTATTAGGCTTATTTGGGTTGTTCATGGTAGATTTTTAGAGTCTGATATAGATAGTATATTAGAATTGATATCACAGGAAAAAATTTCGTTGTTACAATTACAAATTGGTGGCCTCAGTATTAATCTTAAAAATTCTGTTGATATAGAACAAGTTATAAATTTCTTGCAGACGGTATACAATACATTCGGAACAGAGTCTTGTCAGTTTATTATAGAAACGCTGGATTATTACCAGCATAGCGGTAAAGCCTTATCAGAAGATTGCAAGAAATTGATATTTGCTATCTTAGCAAAGACAGAAAATATACTATTTGTTTTTAAAGATCCTATGAGTGGGCACCATGTAAGTAACGTTATTCACAAAATAGATTGGAGCCCAGAAGAGGCATCAACTATTTTTGATGCTTTTAAAACGGCAGCTGTATCAGACACTTCTCGCGGATTGCAGCACAATAATTATGCTTCAGAAACAATAAAAAATTTAATAGAAAAACATCCAACAATAATGTTGCCACATGTTTTACAGGCTCTAGCTCAAGAAGATAGTATTTGGCTGTCTGGATGGATGGGCTTGTTGGGGGATGGATTTAATGGTAAATATGGAGCGTCGCCATATATATTTTCAAAGCATTTAGATGATCAAATTCCGGCATATTTGCAATCTATTGATAAATCCACACAAAAGAACGTAAAGAATTGTATTGTCGATATTGCAAATCTGTTAGATGGTTCAAACGAGCAAATAGATTGGAGCCCGATAATAAAATATTTCATAGATTCGGCAGAAACAAAAGAAGATTTGGATATAATTAGTGCCCGTATTAATAATTTTACTTGGTGGGGAAATACTTCTGATTATTATAGACAGTATGTTCCATTGTTTCAGAATTTACATGATCATCCCAATCAACTAGTTCGTATGTGGGCAAAAGATTCACTAGATTGGCTGAACGAATGCATCAAACAAGAAGTAGCAAAAGAGGAAGAGTTAGGCTATTAAGTGGCAAAATTGTTCATTTATAAATGCACAATTTCGATGTCTGGAAATTGTTCGGCGATGTATTCGGCGGCAAGGCGGCGATGGCATTGTAGGGCTGATTTTTCAGTGCATAGCAGACAGATACGATCAAGATAGGCTGGAGTAAACCCCGATGTCGGGTGGCGTGTGGCCAATAATTCTCGGTACATGCGTTCATAATCAGGCCAAGTGATGTGACCGTCTTTATATCTGGCAAGAATTTCGGTCGAGGGAGCAAATTCGGGATGATATTTATATCGGTTGCCCAGTGCGGTGGCCAAATTTGTGCCGCTATAAAACGGAACAAAACGGCTGGTGCGCCAAAGTCGGATATCCCAAACGCAACTTATTTGGGTCACATTCAGGATATCCATAAAATCATCGGGCTTTTTGCCGCTAAAACCAATCGTAAAAATCTTTGCCATATCAGTACAAAAATAGCCCGTTTAACATCAAATAGCAATGATTTTCCTGCATCAGGAACTTTCGCGCCAAACCTATGCGACAATGGGCATATTGGCTGGCGGCAACGGCATTATTCAGATTTGTGACATCTTTATCTTTTTCAAATATATCGCGTAAGTATTTGCAACTGACCTTTAATTCATAGGTCTGTTTGGAATAGTCTGTAATTCGGGCACGTAATTTACCATCTTCTGTAAAAAATTCAATATCGTGAGCCGGAATCAATATGGCCCCCAACGAAGGACATTTGGTTTTCTGGGGCACATAGGCGTTTTCCTTGACGTGATGATAAAATATGCCCTGTATATCCTTTGAAACGCTATCGCGCAAAGCATTGGCCAGATCTTTTCCTGGTTCAAACTCTTGCAAAACCTCAATAGAGTCAAAATCTATATTTACATCTTCAGTTCGGTGCGGATAATCACGCGGTTCTTTGAAATCTTCGTTATCGACCAATATTTCGCAATATGTGGTTGGGATCTGATCGACGTCCCAATATCCGCCGTCAATCATCAGACGTTTTATACGTTTTTCATAGGTGTCAAAACCGGCGATGCAGAACTTTTCTTTCATGCATGTTATGTCGGAAATGACGATGTGCGACTTTTTCATAGTTATTCCTTTGGGTAATAAAAAGCCCCACTGGTGTCGGGTGGGGCAAATAAAAAACGGCGACAAAATCGCCTGCTTAACTTGGCGAGTATTGTATCAAAAATTGGCTAAAAAATCAATTAAAAAGATGTTTTTTGAAATAAATTCCCTGTTATTTGTTTAGGGAATATTTTGTGGAAGCCAGGGAATGTGCGACCTGTGCGTGGTGCAAATTGATTTTTATGGCAAAATTTGCAAAATTTCCCTGTAAATTCCCTGTTGTTGTATGCAATTGACCGTAGAATTGTCTACCGCCGCCAGAATGTATACCGCACCCGCGGGATTTTTTTATAAAATCAATTTGATTTTACGGGTGGTTTGTGGTATAATAATTCAAAATAACAGGGCGGCCAAAATGGCCGCCTTTTTTATCCCGCCCCGCGGGATTTTTTATTTATAATACGATAAAGAGCAAAATGTATAAGAGGGCTGAAGCGATGAAAAACGATACTGATGATAAAAATTTTGATATGGCTTATAAAAAACTTGCAGAACACGAGGGCGGTTATACTGATGGCAGCAATCAAATTGATGACGAACCAACCAATATGGGTATCACACAAAGCACCATGAATAGTTATGCTGCAAAACACCCAGAGTCAAATATGCCATCTGACGTAAAAGATTTAACACCAGAACAAGCACGCGAAATATACAAAGCTGAATATTGGGATAACACCAACATACCACAAATAAATAACCCACGCATACGAAATGCAATATTTGACATGAGTGTCATGAGTGGTCCAATCATTCCAACAAAAACAATCCAACAAACATTAAATGACCAAATGAATGCCAATTTACCTGAAACAGGATATCTGGGCAAGCAAACGATAACTGCATTAAATGCAATTCCAGACAGCAAAATAAATGATTTTATGAAATCACTGATAGACAACAGAATACAATCATTACAAACTATGTCAAATTGGCCAACGGCCCAAGGCGGCTGGATACGACGAACAAAATCATATTAATTGTTTTGTTTTATCCACATACCCTCAATTGTGGCTGACATACCACAAAATGCACCATCTGAATCTGGATTTTTATATTCTAGGTTCAGATTACCGTTTGGCAATAATTCAAACTGAATGCCAACTGGAACAAAATATTCCAAGTTTTTGAATTTGTCATACATATATTTTTTTGAATTATACACACCATGTGTCGGTGTTTTTAATATAATCACACCGTTCGCTTCACAAGTATGCAGTTTATACCACGATTGTATTGTAAAATCACATTCCGTGTCGGTACAGTTGTATATTTCCATTTTGCCACCCAAAACACCATCTGCGCCGTTCAATTGCCAAACACCATCCCAATCACGAATTACATCATCGGCAATGGCACATCCGCCCATCCCAGACAGCAATAGAAAAACAAATAAACAACGAAACTTTTTCATCACTGCAAGTGTATATCTTTTATATAATTGCAGTCAAACGAGTTTTTTATCCATCCAATCAAAAACAATTTGATTTTTTATACAAAGCGATACAATATTATCAGCATGAAAACTTTCAACGAACAGGTTTATGACATTGTTGCGCGAATCCCAGCAGGGCGGGTGGCGACATTTGGTCAAATCGCACGAATGATTGGTCGGCCACGTATGGCGCGCTTTGTGGGATATGCGTCAAACAATAAAAACAGTTGGCATTTGCCGTGGCATCGTGTCGTCTTTAAAGACGGCAGTTTATGTGGCGCGGGATTTTTTGAACAGCAATACAAAGCCTTGAAATCCGAGGGTATAAAATTCACCCGTGACAAACGTGTCAAAATGGATGAATATCAATGGAACCCAGAACGTGACGCCGCGCCATTGGATATACGCGATTTTCCATTGGTTTTTTAATAAAAAAAAATAATAACGGGGCAACGCCCCGTTTGTTATTTCTTTGTCGTGTTATTTTTCCCGCCCCCTGAATGCAATTTTTTCATAATTGTATCCTGTGATAATTTTTTCAGGCTTAAAAACCACGCCAAAACATTTAATTCATTGTTTTTGTTTGATATACGTTCTTGCATTGCCGTTGTTGTATTGGGCGCGCCAACAACAACATCGTCGCCAACATTCCAATCTGCTGGCGTTGAAACACCAAACGCACTGGTTGTTTGCAACGCAATTAACAACCTTTTCATTTCAGCAAAATTACGTCCCGTGGTTAACGGATAATATAAAATAGCCTGAATAACACCCGCCGGATTTATAACAAAAACGGCCCGCACCGCACGCGTGTCTGACGTATGGGGATGAATCATACCGTACATTTTGGCAACGTTCATATTCATATCATCTATGATTGGGAACGTTATATTTATGTTTTCCAAATCGCGATATTTAATATTAGCAATGGCGTCAATCCACGCCAAATGCCCCGTCAGCGTTCCAACAGACAATCCAATAATTTCGGTATTTAATTCTTTAAATTCATTAATCATTGATTGAAAAGTCATAAATTCTGTTGTGCATACGGGGGTAAAATCAGCCGGATGCGAAAACAAAATCACCCATTTTCCGGCATAATCATCTGGGAATCTGACAGTGCCATTTGTCGTTTCTGCGACAAATTTTGGGGCTGCATCCCCAATCAGTGGCATACGTGATGGGGCTGAATTTGGTGTGTCACAATGACAGCATCCGCAATGTTCATCAAAATTATGCATAAACATTCCTCCTTTGGTTATGGTTTAAATTATAAGTACAATTTATCAGTGTTTACACAGGTGTATAATCTTATTGTGAACTGCGCACAAATCCGGCAATTTTTTATATAAAAAAACTTTATTCTTGATAAAATTCGTCCGGCATTCAATAATATGAGGTAAACAAAAAGGAAAAAGAAATGAAACGTTCTGATATTGTACGGTCTATTCAGGTTCAGTTTAAACATATGCGCGCCACAGATGCGGCCGCGATATTGGACACTGTTGCGGACCATATGATTGAATCAGTCGCCGATGGCAACAGAATAGAGGTCCGCGGTTTTGGCACATTTCAACCACGTGCCCGCGCGACCAAGGTTGGGTATAACCCATGCACTGGGCAACCAATGCATTTGGATGCCAGTACAACTATTTTGTTCAAACCCAGCCGTGAATTAACAAAACAAATGAACGAGAAATAAAATGCTATTTGGAAAACGAGCAGGCATAAAAAACCGTAATCGTGAACGGTATGACCGCATTCGTCGCCTGATGTGGATAAAATGTGAATCGTGCGGTCATTTGGTATATTACAAAGATTATAAAACAAATCATTATATTTGCCCACGCTGTGGCCGTGCATTTATTATGACCCCAAAACAGCGTTTTGATTTGTTATTTGATAACAATGAATGGGAACGCCTGAAATTACCAATTGTATCAGACGACCCATTAAACTTTGTTGACCGCAGGGCATACAGCGACCGTTTGGCCGATGCACGCGCTGAAACGGGATACAACGACGCAATCACCACCGCAGACGGTGTTATTGGCGGTATACCAACAACAATATGCGTATTAAATGGTGATTTTATGTTGGGTTCTATGGGCCGTGCGGCTGGCGATGGTATGATTGCCAGTATGGAACACGCAATTGAAAAGCGACAGCCATTTATTATGGTCACATGCAGTGGCGGTGCCCGTATGCAGGAAAACATTTTGTCATTAATGCAAATGGCCCGCACGGTTGTTGCTGTTAACAAATTGCACGCAAACGGTATTCCATACATTGTTTTATTAACAGACCCCACATTCGGTGGTGTAACTGCGTCATTCGCAATGCTGGGCGATATTCATATTGCAGAAAAGGGCGCACGTATCGGATTTGCCGGTCGTCGTGTTATTGAACAAAACATACGTGAAAAATTACCGTCAAATTTCCAAACTGCGGAATATTTGTACGAACACGGTATGGTTGATATGGTTGTCCCGCGTGATGAATTAAAGGAAAAACTGGAAAAAATCTTGGCCGTATTAACCAAACAGCCGCACACACCAAATTCCATAAATGTCACCACCCCTGAATCAGACAATAAAAAGGTTCGCGGTATGGGTGAAACGGATGCATATGACAAAGTATTACTGGCGCGAAATGAAAACCGTCCGCATTTCTTGGACTATATCAATGGCATAGTGGATGATTGGACATATCTGGCCGGCGACAGATTATTTGGCGAAGACCCCGCCATGTGCGGTGGCATTGGATATTGGCGCGACATTCCCGCTGTTATCATCGGTCAGGAAAAGGGCCGCACCATTGAAACACGCCAACTGCACAGATTTGGTATGCCCAATCCAGAAGGCTATCGCAAGGCACAACGCCTGATGCGATTGGCGGAAAAATTCAAATTACCATTAATATCGTTGTTTGATACCGCCGGTGCATTCGCGGGCAGTGCCGCCGAAGAACGCGGCCAGTCACAGGCCATTGCCACATCTATTGCAACAGGATTGGATATAAAAACACCATACGTTGCCGTCAACGTGGGCGAGGGCGGCAGTGGCGGCGCAATCGCAATTGGCACGGGCGACCGCGTGTTAATGCTGGAAAATACAATTTATTCAGTTATTGCACCTGAATCCTGTGCCAGTATTTTATGGAAAGATAACAAGTTTCGCGCCACTGCGGCCGCGGCAATGAAATTAACCGCGAACGATATGGCAAACTTGAAAATCATTGATAAAATAGTTACCGAACCATCCGGTGGTGCACACACAGATTGGCAACAAACAATGACTGCATTGGCAGACGCCGTGGCGGATGAAATTCATGATTTGCAAAAAATCCCAACATCTGAATTATCCGCGCGCCGTGCTGATAAATTTTTGGCAATGACACGCGGTGTTGAAAAATATGTATCCGCACACGACGCCAAAGATAAATAAAAAGACGGGGGTTTGCCCCGTCTTTTTTATTGTTTTTGTTCCGGCGGTGTTCCAACGACCAACTTCCCTGCTTGGCCAGATTTTAACCATTCTAATACCGCGACACGTGAATCTATAACTTTTTGCTCTTCTGCATTTTCAACGGTAATTTCACGCAGTGCTTCAATTGCTTCGTCAACTTTCTGTACGAATTTATCGGTCAAGACCCTTCTTTTATCCATACTATCCTCCTTTTTTAATTAGCGTAATCTTTGAATAAATCTGTTATACAACGCACCAGATTGTAAAATTGGCATAACCGGCATACGTTTTTTTATACGTTTATTATGTTTTATGGTTCTTACTTGTGACAAAGATGACTGATGGTATGTGATTTCCCCATCGTCGCCGTCATATTCTTTTAACTCATCAATGTTTACTTCATAATATTGACCGTCTTCATCCTGATATATAACAGTTTGTGCATCTGCAGGAACTTCTATTACACCACGTTCATCAATATCATCAACATTTTTTATCATATTTAATGTAATATCGCTTTGTTTTGAAAACATGTCATCATTAGAAATTGATTTCCGATTTATCTCATAGTTTATTGGCTTAAGCCCCAAATAAAACTTGTAGTTTCTTATATTTGCTGTATTTGCCATTTATAACCTCCATAAAAAATAGGGCGCAAAAACCGCCCCACAATTATGCTATTATTACCAAGTGTAAAGCAAAATGTGTCAACATTTACTTCCCTTGAATTATTAATTTAATTGTACAACACAAATAACAATTTGTCAAGACTTGTTTTTTGTATGATTAATATAATAAAAAACGCCCTTTTTGGGCGTTTTTGCTTTTGCACTGCTTTTTTCTTACGCAGCCAGTGGAGAGAATCACTGCAAAAGGGATGAATATCAGTACAAAAATGACCACTCAAATAGGTGGTCGGGGTGTTAGTAAAATCATAACAAACAATGACCTGTTGGTATTCCGGTTACCCGTGTTATATTCCCAACACGCCCCGACTTTATTCGGGGATATAACGATGCAGTTGCATCATTACACCAGATAACAATGCATTACTGCATCGGTTTGTTATGGGGTTTACTAAGCCCCAGAATCCACATCCCTATGGATTCAATGTGAATTATATCATGTTGATGTAAAAAAGCAATGGGAATGTATTCTTGTGCGATTTCTGACTTGCATTTAATTTTACGTTTCTGTATAATACCCCCTGCAACCATTCGGAGCGTTGGCAGAGTGGTAATGCAGCGGATTGCTAATCCGTGACCGTGTTACAGCGGTCCATAGGTTCGAGTCCTATACGCTCCGCCAGAATTTACCCACTGTATGTGGGATTTTTTATATTTCTGGCTGGTACATGCGTTTTATTTGCGCAAAATATTTAATATTGGCATCATACAATCGTTTATATCGTGCAGATTTACGTGCTTTATAACTGGCCTGTTTTTGTTTGTAAAATTTTTGCGCCATATCATACGATGTAAATTCACGTGATAACGTGTCAAACTGTTCATCCATTATCAGGTGGCCACGTGTCCCCAGCACAGGAATACGATAAAATACAGTAATTATAACCTGGCCTGATTGGTATTTTGAAATCTGGTTACGTGGAATAAAAATTAAATAGTTTTTAGTTGCCAAACGGCATGACATGGTTGGTTTGCAATCATTTGAACGCAATGACATTATGTTTCCTTTATCTGTCTGTCAGATTACAAAATTACATATAAAAGTCCATAAAAAATACCAGTTGCAAATTCGCGTGATATAATATACCATATTTGATATGAAAAAGTTTTTATCTTGTTACTGTCGCAGATAACTTTCTTTGCCACGGCAAACGTTTTTGTTTGCAATAAAACACCTATTTTAATAATATTCCAAATATCATAAAAGGACGCGCATAATGACAATAAAATTATTTAATACCATGACACGTAAAATAGAGGAATTCAAACCATTGGTCGCTGGCAAAATGGGGTTTTATTCATGCGGTCCAACGGTTTATCATTATGCGCATATTGGAAATTTACGTACTATGATTCATAACGACATACTGAAACGTATGTTTATTGAAAATGGTTATGATGTTCACCATGTTATGAATATTACCGACGTTGGCCATTTAACCAGTGACGATGACGACAGTGGCGATGATAAAATGGAACGCGGCGCAGCGCGTGAAAACAAATCCGTTTGGGATATTGCAAAATTCTATACGGACGAATTTCTGCACGATTATGATGATTTAAATATTATGCGTCCAACAGATATGCCACGTGCGACTGATTATATCGCCGAACAAATTGAACTGGTCAAAAAACTGGAAGAATTGGGATACACATATGAAATCCCAGATGACGGTATTTATTACGACACCAGTAAATTTGCCGCATATGGCGCATTAACAGGTGGTTCTTTGTCGGGCAATCGTGCCGGTGCACGCGTTGAATTTAATGACGCAAAACGTAATCCAACTGATTTTGCATTGTGGAAATTTTCACCACGTGATAAAAAACGCCAAATGGAATGGGACAGTCCATGGGGTGTGGGCTTCCCAGGTTGGCACGCAGAATGCAGCGCAATGAGTATGAAATTATTGGGCAATCATTTTGATATTCATACCGGCGGCGAAGATTTATCACGCGTTCATCATACAAATGAAATTGCGCAAAGCGAACCCATCACTGGTGCACCATGGGTAAATTATTGGGTGCATTTCAGTTTTTTGGTGGATAAATCTGGCGAAAAAATGAGTAAATCAAACGGGGAATTTCTGGGGCTGAACGCTGTGCGTAATCGTGGGTATGACCCAATGATATATCGGTATTTTATATTGTTGGGACATTATCAAACACAATTGGCTTTTTCATGGGATGCCATGGATGCGGCCGCAAACGGATATAAAAACATTATTCGCCGTGTAGCCGACATTTTAACAGATTCTGCACCGGATAAAATGGATGTGGAAAAATATAACGTATGGCACGATAAAATTTTATCACCGGTATCAGACAATATGAAAACAGCCGAGGCATTAGTACAAATCCAAGAATTATTAAGGGACAAAACCACCAATGCATCAACTAAAATTGCATTGTTTGAATTTATAGACCGTCTGTTGGGTCTGCAATTTATTGACCGTGCAAAACAGTTAAACGATGCAGAATCCGAAACTGCGCCGGCTGAAATCGTGGCATTGGCGAACGAACGTGCCACGGCCAAGGCCGCCCGCGATTGGGCACGCGCCGACGAATTACGCGCACAAATTGATGCCGCCGGTTGGACGGTTGTTGACACGCGCGATGGGACAAAAATCGTAAAAAAAATATAAAAAAATCCCGATATACAATTATTACACCACTGGATTTAATTCGTGGTGTAATTTTTATATAAAAATGGCTTGAATTTAGTGCCATTTTGGTGTATATTGCACCCCAGCAACAAGAGGAACGTTCTATGAATTACCCATATATGCCAAAGTCCACTGCATTGTGGCTGATTGAAAATACGTCATTGACGTTTGAACAAATCGCGGATTTTTGCGGTCTGCATGAATTAGAGGTTAAAAATATTGCCGATGCAGAAACCACCAAAGTTCAGGGATTAAATCCAATCTTGAACGGCCAATTAACCCGCGCAGACATTGAACGGTGCGAGGCTGACCCCGATGCACGCCTGACATTACGCGAAGAAATCGTTATGGCGCAAAAGGCGCAGAACAAACGTGGCGTTGGTTATACACCAAAATTACATCGCCAAAATCGCTTGGGTGGTATATTATGGATTTTGAAAAATTATCCTGAATTATCAGATGGACAAATCGCCCGCTTGATGCGCAGCACCAACCCAACAGTTGCGTCCGTGCGTAATAAAACACATAAATCTTACTCGGCAATTCAAATTCAAAGTCCTATTGTTTTGGGTTTGGTATCTGAATCTGCGTTGCATGATGCCGTAACCAAGGCTAAAAAAAGCACAAAACAATAAATAATAAACCAACACTTAACACACGGGAAGGGTTTGTTCATGGCAAAAAAATTGGACGAAGCAACCAAGTTATTGATTGATTCTTTACCGGAAAACTTGCAAAAACTGGCCACTAATTCGGTGGAAATTGGATACTTGTCCAAAATGGACTTTGACGCTGCAACCGACGCGGACGAGGTTCCAAACGAAGAAAAAGACGAAGTTTTGGACTTTTTCCAACAAGATTTAGGTTTGGAAATTCTGGAAACTGACAGTTATGCGCAAAGCATGGAAAAATATTACGACGATGATTCCGAAGAATCATTGGATAAAACCCGTAATTTATTGAATGCAGACGCCGAACAGGTTGACGTTAACGAAGATGACTATGAACACTATGCCAAACAATTGGAACGCAGCCAAACTGGCAATCTGGTTTTGGGTGTTCAGGATTCCGTCCAATCTTACTTAAAGCAAATCGGTACAGTACAATTATTAACCGCCGCAGGCGAGGTTGCCATTGCCCAACGCATAGAGGCCGCATCCCGCCTGATGGTATACGGTTTGTGCGAAAGTCCAATGACGATACGCGCCATGTTGGATTGGTATCAACAGTTATTAAACGAAGATATTCGCCTGCGCTATATCGTTAATCTAGAAGTGATGTATTCCAGTGATTCTGAACAAAAATCATTGGCCGCTATTTCAGAAACATTAAAGTCCAAGGGTGTTGAACACGTTGACGATTTGGACGATGATGATTTGGATGATTTAGAAGAATCCGCATTGTCTGATGACGACGAAGACGAAGATGATGATGAAGATGACGGTATCAAGAAAGACGATACCCCACGCAGTACATCCGGCGTTCCAATCCCAGTAATGGAAGATGCTTTAATGCCAATGGTTATGGAACTGTTCGGCAAAATCAAACGCATATTTAACAATATGCAAAAATTACAGGCCAAACGTTTGGAAAATCTGGAAACATCATCCAAACCAGACGATGCACTGGAAAAGAAATATACTAAAATGCGGTTGGAATTGTTTGAACACGTCAGCAAAATCCGCCTGAACGATGACCGTATTGCGGAAATATTGGACCAATTAACCAAACGCGACCAATTGTTAATGGGGCTAGAGGGTAAATTATTACGTTTGGCATTGGCGAACAAAATTAAACGCGAAGATTTTCTGGCTGAATATACCGGCAATGAAATAAATCGCAATTGGGTAAAAAAATTAATGCGCAGCAAAAACCCAACTTGGGCCAATTTTGCTAAAAAGCATGAAAATGATATTTTAAAAATCCAAGAGGACATCACCGCAATCGCCATTGAAACAGGCCAACCAACCGCCGAATATAAAAAGGTTGTGGAACTGGTCCGCCGCGGTCAGGCCGAAGCCGCCCGCGCAAAACGCGAAATGATAGAGGCCAACCTGCGTCTGGTAATCAAATTTGCAAAAAAATCCAGTAATCGCGGTTTGGGGTTGGATTTTTCTGACTTGGTTCAGGACGGCAATATCGGATTAATGAAGGCCGTTGATAAATTTGATTATCGTTTGGGGAACAAATTTTCAACATATGCAACCAATTGGATTCAACAGGGTATTTCCCGCAGCATCGCTGACCAAGCGCGCACCATCCGCATCCCTGTGCATATGATTGATAACATACACAAAATTCAACGCGCAACGCGCCAATTTATGCATAAATATGGTCGCCAGCCCACACCCGAAGAATTGTCCAAGATTATTTACCTGCCTGTTGATAAAATACACAAGGCATTAAAAGTAAACTTGAAACCAATTTCACTAGAGGCCCCCGTCGGTACCGAGGATGACAGCAGCCGCATTGAAATCATTGCTGATGAAACCGCAAAAAATCCGTTCGTATCGGCCGCACAGAAAAATTTGCGTAAAATTGTTACACAAATTTTATCTGAACTGGACCCCAAGGAAGAAACCGTCCTGCGTCAACGTTTTGGTATGAGTACCAATAAAACCAGCACCTTGGAAGAGGTTGGTGAATACATTGGCGTTACCCGTGAACGTATTCGTCAGATTGAACAAAAGGCGTTAAACAAACTGAAACATCCAACACGTGCACGTAAATTACGCAGTTTCTTGGAAGATTAATAAACAACAGTCCCACAATTTGTGGGACTTTATTATAAATGGTGATAAAAATGAAAAATGGATATATGATTGCCCTAGAGGGCACCGACAAAGCCGGCAAACACACACAGGTGATGAATATTATAAAATATTTACAATCGCGTGGTATTGCGGCCGAAACGTTGGATTTTCCACAATATAACGCATATTTTGGCCGTATGATACGCGATTATTTAAATGGCAAATTTGGTACTGTGCGCGATTTACCCGCCGAATACACAATGTTGCCATACGCACTGGACAGATTACAACACCAACCACAAATATCAGAATGGTTGCATGATGGCAAATGGGTTGTATTGGACAGATACACATACAGCAATTCTTTTTCAGTTGCAAAATGTCCACGCGACCAATGGCCACAAAAAATTCAATTTATGCAGGATTTAGAATTTAATCAATTGGGCATTATTAAACCTGATTACAATATATATTTATATCTGGACCCACGTATATCATACAATATGCGTAACACTGGATTAAAACAGTATCAGAATGGCCGGCCAGATATTCACGAAAGTGATTTTAAACTGTTGTACGACGTATCACAGGTATACAAACAAATTGCAACCGCAAATCCAACAACATGGACAGTTGTTGATGAAATGCGTGCCGATGGCACACGTATGGGAATTGACGAAGTATTTTCCCACCTGCGCCCAGTAATTGATAATTTAATTAAATCAAAAACCCGTTGATTCAACATATATAAACGGGCATATAAAAATATGCCCGTTTATCATTTAACATAATAACAATTGCTGGTGTATTCATATTGTCCGGACGAATCACTGCCCTTGGTGCCGGATGGGATATAGCACGACGTTATCGCCGTTGCGCCGGTTGTGCACAAACCCTACTAAACCATAAAACATATTTCAGGAAATTTGTGTCGTCATAACACTATAAGCGTTTGACGCCAAGGCAGAGGTTCTGACGCCCCATTAACGGAACACCCGCTAACATCAAAATTATACAGCATATTTGTTCTTAAAACAAGGGTAAGTTTTATTGCACATGCCCCTTTAATGCAATATAAATCTGACCTAAATCAGTTTTTGCCAATGTGCCGGCCAATTTATCCGTGCCATCGGCCGCCCGTGCAGTGGACAAAATTTTATCAAAACTGCGCACAAATTGCATTGCCTGTGAACGGAATGCCGCATTTGTTTTCAGCATTTCACGGACTTGTTTTTTATCAGCCGCCGCCATAATTTTGGCAAACCATTTTGAAAAGACGGTCTTGTCACCACCATGGTATTTTTTCCAAACAACATCGGGGATATCCACACCAGCCGCACGGGTTAAATCCAATGCCTGTTCATGCATTTTTTCAAACATACGTTCACTTTGCTTTAAAAAATCCTGTGTATTTATGCGGCCATAAGATGGCGCACTGGGCGTAACACCCATTGCATCCATTGGCGCAGTTGCACGTGCCACCACCATTTGCTTGTTTAACGTTTGCATTGTATTAACGGCCTTGGTATAATCAGCCATTAAATCAATCATTTGCTGGCGCGATTGACCGGCTAAATCCTCCAGTTTCACGGCAGATTCAGATATCGCCGTCGTAGAATCAGCCACCGTTTGGCGCATTAATCCAATTTTTTCATTCAGATTTTCCACTATCTTTTGCAGATTATCGCCGGTCGCCACGGAATCACGCGCCAAATCGGGCAGGGCAGAATAATACTTTTCAATCAGTTCAGACAACGGTTGTAATTGCGCTGTTGTTTCCGCAGACATCTTTATCAGATTTTCAGATTGTCCAGATAATTGTGTATGCGCCGTATTCATTTCTATTAATGTTTCGCGCACACCTGTTGCCATTGCCCGTACAGATTCAGAAAACGCCCCCGCCGCAGTTTTAGTGTTTTCCAACGTGGAATTAGCAACCCCAGACACAGTTTTTAATTCTCCAACAATATCATTGGTAAACCCTGTTATATCCTTGTTAAAGTGATTGCACAGTTCGGTTAATTCCTTGGATATATTACGAACGGCGGCCTCGGTCGTGGTGGCAGATGTCATCAGTGATTCAACCGCATTTGTTAATTTTCGCACCTGTGATTCAACAGACGTTTCAGATAATCTGACCTGACCGGCAACAACATTTGCAGTATTGGTCAGGGCATTCACCTGTGCATTTAATTGCTTTTGTGCACGTTTATTAAACGAATCCATTTTGCTTAAATGCTCATCCAACGCAGCATTATTTTTATCCATCACATCGGTATAATTTGCGGCCGCAGACTTTACATTTTCAAATCCATTTGCCGTTGTTTGCGCCAATTCAGACATATTCTGCTGCATGGTGGTGTATTCAGCATTTAAACCCTGCATTTGTGTGGCATTAGAATCAAATTCAGACTTTAACTTTTCTGATAATGCATCACCCGACGCCATCCATTTTTCAATTCCGGTCTGAATTTGTGCCGTGCGTTCGGTTGCATCTTGGGTGGTGACGTCTATTTTTGCCAGCAAATCATTAACAGTTGCGCTGAATCTGTCAGTGGACAATTCAACATCCTGCCATTTTTGGGATTCAACAATTTCATGCAAACCGGACACGGTATTATCCAAACGTTGCGACATAACAGATATTTTTTTAGTGGCATCATCTGTGGTCGCCGCCAACCGCGCATTTTGTTCGTCCAAATTATTCTTTAATTCCGTCGCAGCAGATATTTGCGCATTTAATTCATCACGAATATTTTGAAAATTCGCCTCTAATTTTATCATTTCATCTGCCAATATGGTATTCAGCACACGAACAGCATCCTGAACACGGGCATTTTCCGGATTGGTTATTAATTTCAGCACAGATTGCATAACTTTCTGGGATTTTCTGGACACAAAAAATAACACCAGCAATGCCAGCAATAACAGTCCAGCCAAACTTCCACCGACAATCATAAATATTTGCGTAATTTCCATGAATCCCCCCATTAAATATTCACGCGCATGGCGATTTATATATCCTTGCAGTTCTATGGAATTTATACTAAAATCCCAACAATAAAGCAAGGGTATAATGGCTAAAAAATTTACACTTTCACCGGAACAAAATATCGCTGCAAATCCGTCTGAAAACGTATGGGTTCAGGCAAACGCCGGCACAGGGAAAACCAGTGTTTTGGTTCAACGTCTGTTACGTATACTGTTCCGCAGTGATAATTTGGACAACAGCGGCATTTTATGCCTGACGTATACCAAGGCCGCCGCCGGTGAAATGCGTAACCGCATTTTGCGCGAATTACAAAAATGGGCGATGGCATCAGATGATGAACTGGCCGATTTACTGGATGGTATTTCATTAAACAAACCGGTGACTGATTCAGACATTGCGCACGCCCGTCAGGTATTTTTTAAATACATTGATGATTCTGATTTATTAAAAATAAAAACCATTCACGGCTTTTGTGAAGAAATTTTGCATCAGTTTCCACTAGAGGCTGGCATATCCCCAGCATGGACGTTGGTATCCGACGACACACAACGTGTTTTACTGCAGGACGCATTCAGCAAACTTATAAACACATCAAATGACGCACGTGTAAACGATGCATTTACTTATATTGTCGGCAGAACGGATGAATCCAAACTGTCAGATTTGTTAACAATCATCAGTGCACATTACCAAGACTTCTTTCAAATAACAAACATTGTTAAATATCGCAAATATTTCATTGATACGATTACAGAATTTTTAAATTTAAATACAGCGGTTCAAACCGAAATTGCACCAGAAAAGTTGCAAAACATCATAGATATTGCCACATCACAGGTAAATTCATCAAAAAAGCCGGCACAATACTTGATAAATATTATCAATTTAACAAAACAGTATATTAACAAGACTATAAATTTTAAAAAATATAAAACCGCATATTTAACCAAAGAAGATACGCCAATCAAGAATATTTCCAGCAAAGATTTTCTGGCCGACGAACAACAACGCGTTTATACATTAAACCAATATTATCTGGCACGCGAAATTTTTGATGACACAATGGCAATATTTGATTTATCTGCCGCATTTGCAAAAATATATTCTGAAATAAAAAAGCAACACAACCTGCTGGATTTTGAAGACCTGATTTTATATACAAAAAGATTATTTTCTGCACCCGATGTTATGGGATGGGTTTTATCACAATTAAACGTACATTTAACACATATTTTGGTTGATGAAGCCCAAGATACCAGTCCAATCCAATGGGACATTTTACGCCTGTTGTCTGGCGATTTCTTTACAGACGGCAGCACTGCAAAAAATCCACATTCTATGTTTGTTGTTGGTGACACAAAACAATCTATCTATGGTTTTCAGGGCGCAGACCCGCGCGCCTTTGACAACAGTCGCGATGAAATAAAACGCCAAATACAACAAAATATGCGCACACTGCAGGAAATTCCACTGGTACAAAGTTTCCGTTCTATGCCACAAATTTTATATACTGTGGATAAATTCTTTAACGACGACATCGTCAGACAAGAAACAGGATTTATCAATAATTCGCACAAATGGGTAAAAACAGACAAAAACGCTTTTGTTGAATTACACACAATATGTGATGCAAAAAATGACGACACGGATATAAATACCTATATCAACGATATTGCCGACAAAATTCAATCCGTAATTACCAGCGGTGAATTTAATCCAAACGACATTATGGTATTGGTGCAAAAGCGCGAACCAATGACGCCACTGTTGGTCAAAGAATTAAAACAGCGAAACATTCCCGTCGCCGGCAGTGACAGAATAGTTTTACCGAATTTTCCGGCCATTCGCGACCTGTTAAATCTGGTACGTTTTTGTATAAACACGGCCGACGATTACAGTTTATGTTGTGTGTTAAAAAGTCCAATTTTCAGATTGACTGAACGCGATATTTTTAATATTTGCAAAATAAAAAATGATGCAAACAAGGATAAAAAAAACACGTCGCCCGAATACACACCAACAACTGTATTTGATGTTTTACAAAATCAATATCCAGAAATATACAATCGTTTATCAGATATAAAAAATGACTATGAAATTCTTGCGCCGTATTCATTTTTTACACACATATTAAACACCAACAATACGCTCGAAAATATGATTGCGGCATTGGGCAATCAAATAATTGACCCACTGGAAGAATTTTTAACAATATGCCTGTCGTACGAACGCACACAAAGCGGCACACTGCGCGACTTTATTAAATGGTTCATCACCGGCGGCAGTGTTATCAAGCGCGATATGGACAGTGCCGCCGGTGTACGCATTGTCACGGTACACAGCAGCAAGGGACTGGAAGCACCGGTTATATTTTTAATAGACACCGTACGTATGCCAAAGGCTGAAAAAGTTTTTCCAATCACCCCCGAAATGCAATCGCCAAAAACACGCCACGACGGCATTGGTCTGCCAACACCATGGTTGTGGTCACCAAAACGTAACAACAGCACACTGCGCGATAATGCCGAAAACGCACTAAACAAAACCAGAATTGCAGAATATTATCGTCTGTTATATGTTGCAATGACGCGTGCCATCAACCGTCTGTACATTTATGGCTTTGCACCACGGGGCAAGCCCGCCAACCAATTATCATGGCATTCACAATTGTGGCGCGTATTATCAAACGACGAACACGCCATAAAATCAGATAACACAATCAGGATAGAAAATGTCTAGTAAATTATCAGCGGTTTTATCAAACATTAATCACCAAGATTACGCGACCACCGCCGGCCGCGATATGCATAAAAAAATGCAGCAAATTATCATAACTGCGACCGAAGCAATCGGCGACACAGAAATATGTGATAAAATTATCCATACACCAAACTTGTCACGCTTTTTTACCCCCGATTCAAAGACCGAGGTTCCCATTGCTGGCCATATAAACAATCATTTTATCAGCCGCAGAATAGACCGCTTGGTCATCAACGACACAGAAAAAACAGTATACATATTGGACTATAAAACCGATGCAGACAAATTAACATTTCGTGACAAGTATTTTAATCAATTAACTGAATATACATTGTTATTATCAGAAATATATCCATCTTATAAAATCAGTGCTTATATACTGTGGTTGCACGATTTTGAACTGGAACAGGTTATATAAAAATCCTTGAAATGCTGAACCCCATACGATTATAATCAGATTATGTTAACCCGTTTATACATTTCTAATATAGTATTAATAGAACGCCTGAATCTGGAATTTGGGGCGGGGCTGAATATACTGACCGGCGAAACAGGCGCAGGGAAAAGTATTTTATTGGATGCATTGGCATTGGCACTGGGCGCACGGTCTGACACTGGATTAATTCGTCACGGGTGCGACACGGCAACGGTTATTGCAGAATTTGATTGCATCAGCCACGAATTAATTTCTTTCCTGACAGACAATGGCATTGAATCAGAAGATTCTTTAATTTTACGCAGAACATTATCCGCCGACGGAAAAAGTCGCGCATGGGCAAACGATACCCCAATATCAATAAAAACATTAAAACAAATCGGCGACGCGTTGGTTGAAATACACGGCCAATTTGCAAATCATACATTGCTGAATCCGGAAACACACCGCACGGCATTGGATACATTCAGCGCAAAAAACAATCCAAAATACAATCAGTTATTGGATGATGTTCGCGTAAATTATAACGAATATCATTCTGCAATTAACCAATTGCATAACTTACAGGATATGTTGGAAAAATCTGCAACAGAACGTGAATTTTTGGAACACAATGTCCGCGAATTGGAATCTTTGAATGTTCATATTGGCGAAGAGGAAGAGTTATCCACCAAACGCACCGCTATGATGAACGCAGAAAAAGATGCCGCCATTTTATCAGACGCCACCGCCGCATTAAATCCACGCGGCGAATCATTGGATGAACAAATTTATTCTGTTGCACACATATTACAACGCATAAAAACAGAACCCAACCCATATGCTGAACAAATTGATGCACTGTATAACGCGGCCCAGATAATATCAGACGTCACCGAACACCTGACACCAACAGATGTTGACACGGACAGTCTGGACGCAACCGAAGAACGCCTGTTCGCCATTCGTGCCGCCGCGCGTAAACACCGTGTTACCGCGGATGAATTACCCGCAAAACTGGCGGAAATGTCGGCACAATTAAATACAATTGAAAATTCAGACGCTGAATTACACCGCCTGCAGTCCGCTGTAAAATTGGCACAATCAAAATTTGAAAAATCATCTGCGGAATTAACGGCCGCCCGCACCGTCGCCGCCACGGATTTAAGAAATCAGATTTTGGCCGAATTACCGGATTTAAAACTGGGGAACGCGGATTTTATGGTTGAATGCACACCGACCAAACCGTCCGCAACTGGTGTTGATAATATTGTGTTTATGATAAAAACAAACCCCGGAATGCCGTTTGCACCACTGCATCGCGCCGCATCTGGTGGCGAATTGGCACGTTTAATGCTGGCCATGCGTGTTGTATTATCCACAAACGACACACACACGTTCATATTTGACGAAATAGATACCGGCATCAGTGGCGCAACCGCCAGTGCAGTGGGATTACGCCTGAATAAATTGGCAAGAAATTCACAGGCACTGGTTATAACACATTCCGCACAGGTTGCAGGATACGCCGACAAACACTTTAAAATTGCGAAACACACACAAAACGATTCAACCACCACAACGGTTACCGAAATCAGTGGCGACGACCGCATAAACGAAATCGCCCGCATAATCAGTGGTGCCGAAATTACCCCTGAATCATTGGCCACCGCCCGCACATTGATTAAAAACAATTGAAATTATAAAAATATTATTCAATAATAAAACTGACATATACAGTGGATTGGCCTAGAACACCAAAACATTGAACTGCCACTAAATATTGTCCCGACACACACGGTCGGGATGTCGCCAATCGCAAGATGGCGAGGGTCATCAATGTTTGACTGTTCTAACTCCCGACCACTTAAATATGTGGTCTTTTTTTTTTACACAAAGGATAGGAATTATGTCAAAACGTAGAACTTTTGCCATACTTTCCGTTGGGGCGACATTGACGCTTTCCAACAGCGCATTTGCTGGTCCATTCACAGACGCAAATAAACTAGGCGATTTGATGATGGTCATGGCCCCAGCGTATGCATTGGGTATGACAGTAACAGAAAAAGATTGGGCCGGCACATTACAACTGGCGGGTTCAATCGCGGCCGCCCAGATTGCGACCGAGGGCATAAAGATGCTGGAAATAGAACAACGTCCCAATGGTTCGGATTGGAAATCATTCCCCAGCGGACATTCTGCGGGCGCGTTTTCTGCAGCAATGTTTGTACACAAACGTTATGGATGGAAACCTGCACTGATACCATATGCAATGGCATTGGTTACCGGATGGTCACGCGTACATGCGCGGGCACATTATTGGCACGACGTTTTGGGCGGTGCTGCGGTCAGCGCATTGTTTACATGGTTGCTGGTTGGCAAATACGACAACAAAATCAACATTTCCGCCGATGGCGACGGATTCAAACTGGGATTCAGAACAACATTTTAATTACTGTTTTATTTGCTGCACAGTAACAACACCGTCGGCAAATTCAATTGTTGCGGGTTGTGCACCATCTGCGCGACTGATGATTTGATTATCCGCGTCGCGCACAATTGCATACCCGCGCGCCAAAACATTTTTATAACTTAATGATTGCAGCATTTGTCCCAAATGTGACAAAGATTGCCGTAACACAATCATTTTATTTTGTAATATGTTTGGCAAATTTGCCATTATATCCACACGTTGCCGTGCAGTCATTAATTTACCATTTATAATAATATTCATTGTGCGCGATAAATCATCCAAACGCTGTTGATGTTCCATAACAACCTGTTTTGGACTTTTAATAGTAATTGATTCCATACGCGCACGCGCATTGGTTAACCGTGTTGTAAAATTATTTGATAATCTGTGCCATAAATTATCTAATTCCTGAATCAGTGATATCTTGGTTGGAACAACCATTTCCGCCGCACCGGTTGGCGTTGGCGCGCGCACATCCGCCGCATAGTCAATCAGCATCCAATCTGGTTCATGTCCGACACCGGAAATCAGCGGAATTTCACTGGCCGCTGCGGCACGAACAACAATTTCTTCGGAAAAGGGCAGCAAATCTTCCAACGCGCCGCCACCACGCGCGACAATAATTACATCAACATTTTTTGCGCGATTAAAATATTCAATACCGGCGGCAACCTCGGCCGCGGCGGTTGCGCCCTGAACAGTTGCAGGATACAAAACAACCGTTACTGGAAAACGTTCACGCAAACGATTTTGAATATCCTGAAACGCGGCACCGGTTGGACTGGTAACCACACCAATTCGCTGGGGCAAATGTGGCAAAGGCTTTTTGCGCGCCGCGTCAAACAGTCCCTCGGTCGCCAATTTGCGTTTGCGTTCCTCCAGCATTTTCAGAATCGCACCAACGCCCGCCATTTCAATTTCACTGACAATTATTTGATAATTACTGCGTGCAGGATACGTTGTAAAACGCCCTGTGACAATAACCTCCATCCCGTCTTCTAATTTAAATGCAACGGGTGTTCCGCGCCAAATAATAACTGATATCGCCGCCCCAGAATCCTTGATTGTCATATACATATGGCCGGACGACGCGCGTGTAATTTGCGACAATTCACCACGAATACGAATACGTGGAAATGCGGTTTCAACAACATTTTTCAACAATGCGGACGCATCAGAAACACTGAAAATCATATCAGGTTGAACAAAAGGACTTGGTTTTTCAATCATAATTTTAGCGTCTGTCTAATTCTTGTTTAATTTCTGCCAAAAATTTTTCTTTATTCGGTGTTTTCATATCTTTTACGCGCTTGTTTATGGGTGTTCCCAATTCATACGGCACACGCAACGGTGCAAATTGGTCGCCGGTTACATCAAACGCAATATCAAATCTGTTGTCGCGCAGAAAAACCACCGGCGCATATTCCCACGCCCCCAATTTTATCGCAGATGGTGTCCATATCTCATTTCCACCATACAAGTTATAAATACATATGGATGACAATGCACAAAATCCCTTTGGATAAGGGGTAAATCCCATAAATTGCATATCGCCAACATACCGGTCACGGAACAAGTGGTCCTTGAATTTATTGCGTAAAACGTATGCAATATCAGCCAACCTGTATTGCGCATCAAATTCACGCAATGCAAAAGAATCTATTTGATTGGCCAATTCCAAAACCCTGCGTGTGGCAGCATCATATTGTTTTATATATTCTTTTGTATCCATAGCACCAGAAATTATACCACAAATACAATTAAAAACAAGCCCCACTATCCACCGCGCCCCAATGAACGCAACGCATTTTCAAAAACAATATCACCCAAATTCAGTCCCAAAAATCTGGCAAATTTATACGCACGAACAAATTCAAAATCACTGTTAACAAATCGTCCAATTGCAGAATAGGGCAACTTTACAAAATTCCCATTCTGGTCAACAAATTGGTCAAAGGTTAAATCCAACGGTTCGCCAGTAAAAGCATTTTCCAACCACACATGATTGCCAATATCATATTCCCCATCGGAAATCATTTTCAAATGCCATACTTCACTGCCATCTGACATACGAAATAAATGATTCCAAGTATAACTGGCAATACCACAAAATCCGGCCGAATATCGTTCAGATGCAATACGTGCATCCTCGTATTTATTTAACAATGTCTTTCTGCGTATTACCGGATTACGAAACGCGACACGAAATGTCCGCACAACCTGTTCCATATCATACATTGGCTTAAATTCAGGCGGCATTTTCAATTTGTTCACCTGTTGTACCAATTTTTCAGTTGCTTTTTCGTACGGCGTCATAATAAATCATACCCTATAATTCAGTCAGTGGCCAACGTGGACGTGGTGCGACAGGTTCAGTAACAACGCGCCCCAAACGATAATTTTCCAACCCAGCCCACGCAATCATTGCACCATTATCAGTACATAAATTCATTGGTGGGGCTGCAAAAATTATATTATGCTGGACGGCCAATTTTTCCATTGCACTGCGTATGGCACTGTTCTTTGCGACACCGCCCGCCACAACCAGTGTTTTTGGATTTGCCGCAATAACACGCGCATCGTCAAACGCATTGTTTAACCTGTTTATTATACAATCAACCACAGCCGCCTGAAAAGACGCACAAAAATCATTTATAAATTCATCAGAATATGGCGGATTAACGCGTGACAAAAATGTCCGTGCAGCAGTTTTTATCCCACTGAAAGAAAAATCACATCCGGCCTTGTCACATAATGGGCGTGGGAATTTAAACGCCTTGGCATTACCAGCGGATGCACGCTTGTCAACAATTGGACCACCGGGGTATCCCAATCCCAACATTTTGGCAATTTTATCAAACGCCTCGCCAGCACTGTCGTCCAACGTTTGACCAATCATTTCATATTGCCCAACGCCACGCACCAATAAAATCTGGCAATGCCCGCCGGATGCCAACATTAACAAATATGGGAAATCAACATTTGTTGCACCATCTGTGCCATTGGCCGCCGCAGAATGCAAACGCGGAACCAGTGCGTGACCCTCCAGATGATTTACCGCAACCAATGGTTTACCGGTTGATTGCGCAATACCGGTTGCAGCCATCCAAC
The DNA here is from genome assembly GCA_944389465.1 of uncultured Alphaproteobacteria bacterium. Lineage (GTDB taxonomy): Bacteria > Pseudomonadota > Alphaproteobacteria > Rs-D84 > Rs-D84 > Enterousia. Next base: position 7,925 of record CALXML010000011.1, on the reverse strand, counting down.
CAACCAAAACCCCGCCAATCAGCCCCGGACCAGCCGTTGCAGCGATAACATCAATATCAGATATTTTTTTACCTGCACGTTCCAATGTTTGGCGAATAACATCATCAATGGCCAAAATATGTGCGCGCGCCGCCAGTTCGGGCACAACACCGCCGTATTTTTGATGTTCTGGAATTTGGGAATATATTATATGGGATAAAATATTTCTGTTGGAATCAACAATCGCAGCCGACGTTTCATCGCACGATGATTCAATTCCCAAACACAGCACCGGACGCGACGCATCTTTTTCCCACGCATTACCGCTTAATTGCCCCATATCCATACGAATTATTTTATCAATTGTACTCATTTTATTTTCACCAACATTATTCCAATATTATTATTGTCCTGTGCACGCGATGTGGCATATTCATAAAAATCAGTATCCATAACACGCCCATATTGCGACGATGCATGACGCAGCATTCCATTTGGTAATAAAAATCCCATATGCCGAACCGCTAAATCAGTACCTATTTTATCATTTTTTTCAGATTTTCCAGCAATAAATAACACTATTAATGGCTCTGTATTTTGTATGCGTGTTAATTTTTCATATGGTATATAGTGTAATACCGCACGCTTTGCTGGAAATTCAGTTTCAATTCCATGCACAACACGAAACCAATTTTCTTTATCTGTCACAACCACACGCGTTGCAGTTTCACCATATTGTGCGGTTACATCAGTTACAATATCAGAATTATTTTCCAGCCAATCTGTTTCAATAAAATGATTGCGATTCAAAAAGCCTATTTTGCCATTTTTATAACGAATTTGCGTCAGTTTATCAACATCGCCATCGGCCAATACAGTTTCTACAAAGGTCGTACAATCAAATGCGTCTGTTCTGATTAAGGGGTCTGAATCCGGCGCAAATCCTTCACCCAATGGGTCTGGGACATATTGTACACCCAAATATTGCCCACCTATATCAGATTGCGACGCCACCGAACAGCCAAACAATACAAACAACAGGGCCAAATATTTCATCAGATTTTTTATCTAGTTGTTTTTATTAACCTGAACCCCAGTATAACACAGGGCCACCGCATCACGCACGGCAAAATCACTGGAATCTGGCAAAGCGGCCATTTTATCAACACATTGAACCAATAAATCCAAATCAGAATCAGACGCAGTCAATATTTGAACGGCGGCAATACGTCTGTCAACATCAGAACTGCGCCATTTTTTCAAATTAGCATTTTCCAAATCACCCGATTGCATTGCGAAAAAGAACACCGCCACTGCCAACACCAAAACAGCAATACCAATAATAACCTTTACTATTTTTTTTATATTATTCATTGTGTATAACCCCTTGGCTTATTCACAGGTGACCAACCAAACATCATAATCGGCATTTTGCAACGGATTATCCCCCGGTTCGTTCGCACTCATCCAACCGCTGAATATTTTAGAATTATTGGAATCGCTAATTTCAATAAACATAAAGAAATCTTCTGCATCAAACGGGTCTGTTTGCTTGCACGAACGAACAACCATATTCAGTTTACCATATTGCACCGTCTGACCAACGGGCAGGGTGATGGTCTGTACCTTGCCAGCGGTTTTATCCATAATTCTGACAACAGCATTTTGCCGGTCAATATATGCCCCCGCCACCCGTGGCAACACGGCCACCAATGAAAAACAACATAAAAAACTGTATAACAAATATTTTTTCATAATATTTAATTTTACAATTCACACATTCCAAAGTCAAACACATTAAATTTATACCCATAAAAATATTGACAAAATAATATTATGTGCAATAATACCGGTATGGTAAAGATAAGCAACGGTGCATACAGTTTACTGAAAAACACGGCCAGACCTGAAATGGCCGAAAAAGACTATCTGGAATGCGCCATATTGGAAAAATTATTTTCAGACTCTTATTTCAACAGCAGTTTTGTTTTTGCTGGGGGTGCAACGTTATCAAAATCATATCAATTAAGCGCACGTATTTGTCAGGACATTGATTTGGTATGTCACGATTTTGACGAATTGCCAGACGACCATTCTCGTAAAAGTTTGGATAAATTTAAAAAGCAATTCAGAAACACCGTCTTTACCGACATATGCAACAAAATTTCTGATTTAATTAATAAAGATAACCAGTTTAAAATTTTAACAGACAAAGACTGGGCCGCATTAAAAAACAACGAAACATTTATATTTTCACCAACATTGCATTTATTGTATATGTCTAATTTCAGTGGTAATTTGGGGCATTTAAGCATAGAAGTAATCCCACGTAAATATTTACCACATACAATAGAACACAAATCTGTTATTCCTTATTCTATTCAACAGGAAATTGGCGACATTCCAACGGTCCGTTACGAACAAACCTTTTGGGACAAGGTATATGCATTACATTCAAATACGGCATCTGCACGTCCACACTATACCCAGTTTTATTCCAGACATTATTATGACGTTGCGAAATTGTCGCATCATATAAATTTAAAACGTACATATAATCTGTTACAGGACATAGAACGCCACCAACAAAAATACACACTGAAACACATTCAACCACTGTCCACACCAGCAGACTTATCATTATTACCCGATTTGGACGGTTTGGCAAAATTAAGTGCAGATTACAAACAAATGTCAGACAAATTCTTGGGCATTCCTGATGATTGGTCTGAAATCGTACGTACCCTGCGTGAATTGTCCGCTAAAATTCATACTATCAATTTTCAAAGGGGATAAAAATGGCAACATATGTATTTTCAGACCCACATTTTGATTCAAAAAATATTATTGTAAATTGCAATCGTCCATTTGCAAACGTTGCCGATATGAACGCAACAATTATTAAAAACTATAATATGGTTGTAAAAAAACAAGACGTTTGCTATTGGCTGGGCGACATTATGTATGATGCATCCAAAGAAAAAGTATTTAAAATTTTATCCCGTATGCACGGTCGCAAATATCTGATTATGGGCAATCACGACCGCAATCATTCTGAAACATGGTGGTTATCGTGTGGATTTGATAAAGTTTTCTCTCATCCGATTTACGACGCACGCAATTATATATTACTGTCGCATGAACCATTGCCAGAATTTGGCAACAACCCACCAATTGTGAACTATCACGGCCATATACATATCCAAGATTATGATTTCCCAGACCATCCCCAATGCATAAACGTATGCGTTGAAAAAACGGGCTATAAACCTGTTGCGCTGGTTAATCCATACATAATGCGTCCACGTGAATTTTCACGTTAAAAAACGTATAAAAAATCCCGCCAATGGCGGGATTTTTTATGCAAATAAATATAATTATTTATCTGCCTTTTTTTCTGCCTTTTCTGCGGCAGTGGCTGACAAATCTTCAACAATACGCGCTTTCTTGCCAGACAAACCACGCAAAAAGAACAATTTTGCACGACGAACTTTACCTGTACGAACCTTTTCAATTTTTTCAATAGCAGGGCTGTACAATGGGAATTTACGTTCAACGCCAACGCCATAAGATTCACGACGTACTGTAAACGATGCGTTATTTCCATTGCCACCATCACGTGCAATAACAACACCTTCAAAAACCTGAATACGGAATTTATCGCCATCTTTAATTTTCACGTGAACTTTAACAGTATCACCAGCTTTAAATTCAGGTATAACCTTGCCATTTTTCAGTTTTTCTACTTGTGCCTGTTCAATTTTCTTAATAATGCTCATTTTTACTTTTCCTTTATTAAGTCCGGACGACGTTCCTTTGTTATTTCGTCCGATTGTTGTTTCCGCCACCGTTCTATGTTGCCGTGGTGACCGGACAGCAGGACTTCTGGGACTTTACGTCCACGCCATACTGACGGACGGGTATATAACGGCCATTCCAACCCGCCGATTTCAAAACTTTCATTCAGCGTGGCATCTGCGCCACCGCCCAGCACATTATCCATCACACGAACCACGCTGTCAACAAAAACTTGCGCTGCGATTTCCCCCCCAGATAATATGTAATCGCCAATGGATAATTCCATTATATCATATTCATCAATGATTCGCTGGTCAATACCCTCGTACCGACCACATAACAAAGTATATGTTGAATCTGGGGCGGCGGCAAATTCACGCACCATTTTTTGATTTAATGTTGGACCACGTGGTGAAAAATATATTATTTTTCCGCGCTTTTTTATTGAATCCAACACATCACCCAAAACATCGGCACGCATCACTTGGCCTGCGCCACCACCAAATTGTTCGTCATCAACACTGCCATAATTATCATGCGCAAAATCACGAATATTTATAACATCATACGACCATATGCCACGATTCAGGGCACGTCCAACCACCCCACCACCCAACGTACTGGGGAACATTTCCGGAAAAATAGTCAATATATTAAAATGCATTTTAATATTGCTTGTTCGGGCAATTCCAACAGATATGTTCTGCAACACGTGCCAAATATTGCGTTGTTAAATTATAAGAGAAAGGCGTAACATCAATAACCTTTATCTTGTTCGGTTCTTCGCGAAAGATGCGATATTTTATATTAAATCCGTCCAAACCCTTTAACACCGGACAATCCACCGCACCCGTTTTACATTTATTACAGAACGTATTTTTGTATATCGGGTCAAATCTGAAAAACACCTGTACAGGCTTTTTATTTTCTTCTGCCATATTTTACCCCTGAACATTTATTACTTTATTTTCAACATCAACAGTTGCCCCAACAAAGGACACCATTTCCCCATTATCCAATTCCAATATGTCGCCACCGCCATAATTTTGTATATCCGCAACAACACCGATAACATTATTATTACGTACAACACGCATACCGATTAAATCGGCCTGATAAAATTCCCCATCTGGCAATTCAGGCAAATCATCGCGGTTAATAAAAATTTCCACACCACGCAATAATTCCGCCGCATTGCGATTATCAACCCCATCAATACGCGCAATTATAACACTGGACGCCGGCACAGTCCGCACAAAATGAAACGCGCCGTCTGGCAACCGCGAACTGTACAGTTTTAATTTCTGCAAATCATCTGGATTTTCAGTATATGTTTGAACACGAACTTCACCCCGTATTCCTTGGGGTGCGACAATTTTTCCAACCAAGATTTGTTTTTTATCTGTCATATTGCCTGTAACATTCTTATTTTATCAAAGATTAAGCCCGAACACAATGTTCGGGCATATTTTATTGCTTTTTATTCAGCAACTGCCTCGGCTGGTGCTTCTGCAGGGGCGGCTTCTTCTGCCGGTGCTTCTGCGGCGGCCTTGGCTGCTGCTTCTGCTGCGGCTTTTTCTTCGGCTATTTTGGCCAATTTTTCTTGCTTATCTTTGATTTTCATCAGTGTTTTTTCAGACTGTTGATTTTTCTTTGTCTGATTTGGCACTTTGCGGGCAGCGACCAACCCAGCATTTGCCAAGAAACGATATACGCGGTCAGATGGCTGTGCACCCTTGGCCAACCAAGCCTTGATTTCATCAATTTTCAAAACAACGCGTTTTTCATTATCACGTGCCAACATTGGGTCATATTTACCAACAACTTCCAATACATTACCGGAATTACGTGCATTCCGTGAATCTGTAACAACGATATGATAATAAGGACGTTTTTTTGCACCAAAACGCGCCAATCTGATAACAGTTGCCATTTTTTATTGCTCCTTGTGCTTTTATTAAACTGTTTTTCCCATAAAGAAAACCAACACCAAGGACGAACACTCGTCGGATGATGTACCACACGCCACTGCGTACTAGACTGATTTTAATGGCAATCTTTGGGATTTGCAGTAAACAGTATGTATTACAAAACACAAAAAGTCAAATATTTTATAAAAAAATAAATGAAATATAATTTTTTATGCTATACTGAAACTGCAAAACACTTAACCCAAAGGAGAAAATATGAAAAAACTGTCATTATTGGCATTAACAGCCATCGCATTGGCCGCATGTGGCGACAATAAACCAACCCCAGCAGACTTTGCAGCAATTGAAACAGAAATTCAAAATGCATCTGCAAACGGCACACCTGTTTCAATCGTCGCATTGGGTCAGGGTGGGGACTATATCATTCCACTGCCTGCAACAGACGTTCTGACAAAAATTGCATCAATGGATAAAACTGTTACATTCTTGTCTGTTGAAAACCCAGCACAATATGTAACAGAAGGCACATGCCTGTTGAACATTATCCCAGAAAACACAATGGCCGCAATGAACACACCTGAAAACAAATGTAATTTCCGTTTGTTCTGTGGCACAGCCGAAGAAATGGGTGCAGAAGTTTATGCAGTAGAGGTTTGCTCTGAATAACCCCCAATGCAAAAATATTATTAAAAAATCCCCAAATCTGGGGATTTTTTTAGTGTATTAAACATTTATGTTTTTATTTAATACCAACCGCGCAATTTCATTGCGGCCGCAATACGTTTAATTGAATGCATATATGCCGCTTCGCGCATTGATACATTATATTCTTCTTTGATTTTGTATATTGCATCAAATGCGTTTTTCATTGCGATTTTTTCTTTCTGTTCTACCTCGCTTTCTTCCCAATAATAACCATATCTGTTTTGAACCCATTCAAAGTAAGACACAGTTACACCACCTGCATTGGCCAAAATATCAGGCACAACAGTAACACCATTTTTCAACAAAATTTCTTCACCATCCAGTGTTGTTGGACCATTTGCGCCCTCTACCACCAGTTTTGTTTTAATCAAAGGTGCAGTATCTTGGTTGATTGTGTTTTCCATTGCACACGGTGACAACACATCAACATCCAATCCCCAAAATTCATCAGCAGAAATTTCTGTTGCATTTGGGAAACCCTTTATACTGCCACTGTTTTCCACCTTGAATTTCATTAACGCGTCAATATCCAAACCATTTTCATTAAACAGCGTTACATTCCATTCAGCAATTGCAACAACCTTGGCCCCCATATCATGTGCACACTTTGCGGTAAAACTGCCCACGTTACCAAAACCCTGAATTGCAATACGTGCGCCATTAATATCCTTGCCTTGCTTTTTTAATGCTTCGCCCATAATAATGGATATACCCAATCCGGTCGCAGCATTACGGCCCTTGGAACCCGCCAATTCAACAGGCTTACCGGTAAATGTACCAAACGATGATTCGCCAGATAATTTAATATATTCATCTGTCATCCACGCCATAATCTGCGCATTTGTATTAACGTCTGGGGCAGGGACATCTTTCTTTTCACCCAATATCGGATAAATTGCATCAACATACCCACGGCACAGACGTTCCAGTTCACCGGCGGACAATTCTTTTGGATTAACGATTATACCGCCTTTACCGCCACCATATGGAATACCGGTAACAGAACATTTAAACGTCATCCATATTGACAACGCGGCCACTTCATCACGTGTAACATTTTGATGAAAACGAATGCCACCCTTGGACGGCCCAATGGCAGTATTATGCTGGGCGCGAAATCCGGTGAACACGCGTATTGTACCATCATCCATTTTAACAGGTATGGAAACTTCTATCATACGCTGTGGATATTTCAGAATTTCATAAACATCCGCCGGCATACCCAACTTGTCACAAGCAACCTTAACACGTTGTTGCGCAGCCATTAACGGATTTAAATTTTCATTTGCCATAATTATAACTCCCTTGTGTTTGTTAAAAAGGCAACCATAAATGTAGGACTGAAAAAATTAAAAAGCAACCACAAAAGCCCATATATTTTTCTGCTGGACATTTGTCCGACATAGTTATAAAATCCGCGCATATGAATTAACAGATTGCGGGCGTGGTATAATGGCAGCACGTCAGCTTCCCAAGCTGAAGACGAGGGTTCGATTCCCTTCGCCCGCACCA
>CALXML010000010.1 GCA_944389465.1 uncultured Alphaproteobacteria bacterium | reverse complement strand
TCCTTGGTGCGGGCAGCGGGAAACCGCGCGTATAAAAACACAACGAGTTGCGTTATTAGCAACGAGTTGATGTTTGCATCGCAAGGTTACCCAACTCCACTGCACCATATCTCGTTTCTGGTGCGGGCAGCGGGAATCGAACCCGCATTTCAAGCTTGGAAGGCTTGCATACTAGCCTTTGTACTATGCCCGCAACAAATTCAAAGCCCTGTGATTATATAATAAATTTACATAAACGCAAGCATTTAATTACATAACCGCACAGGGCATTATTATATTAGCGGATTCCGTGTATAATATCTTCCATTTCCAACAGGAAATCCATATCATATCCGCGGGCCTTTAACCGTTGCAGCATTAAATGCGCGGCCGTCGGCACACCTAAACTTTTGCAAATTTCCACAACAGTTATTATTTCACCGCGGTCCATTTTATCTGTTGGCATTAATGCGACCGCCACCCCCAATTCGCGCACCGCTGCACGCATGTATGCCGCACGATTTGCCTTGCACCCATATTCATATAACACCGCATACGTATTTGCATTATCCAAAAATTCATCATAACGATACGCGTTTGTATTTATATTCTGCATAACCCTGTCTTCTATGGTTTTGCATATTTTCTGGTCAGAATATAAATATTCCAAAGAAGTCATCGCATTACTGTTTGGTTCATAAATAGCACGCAGTCCGTCGGCAATGGCCTGTTTACGTACTGCCATATCGGCAAAAAATTGTGCATTTTCAGGACATCCACGTTGCGCCAAAACATTATAAATACGTGCACCATCAGATTGCCGCGACCAATTCGTATCATAATCATCAACAATACCGGCCAACAACATTTCTTCTATTACGGCACAGGCCGGTTTTATTTCTGTGGGCTGGGTTTCATCTGTTGACACAGCCACGGGTTCGGCCGGCACAACATCTGCATCATCAACAACAGCAGTATTGGCAACATCACCAACACTGCGTTTGCCAATAATCCCCCCATCATACAGCACCCATGCAGTTGCACCACCAATAACCAGCACAACGAACAGCAACCACCACCAAACACGGCGACGATGTGTTTTCTGTTGTTTATCATTTGAAACAGTTTTTGATTTCATATTATCCCCCTCCTCTCTTTAATTTTTTAATTAATTATATTGCATTTCCGCTGTTTATTGGTGGGAAACACGTTCCCCCATCATCAGGACAGCACGCAAACACTAAATTACCCATATCGGTAAATGTTTCGCCCTCGCAGCAACCAAACTGATTAGGCTTGCTGCCATCTTCGCACAGGCCAGATTCAACATTTCTGGCGGCGGTTTCTGCATCTATTTCCACGGTTTCAGATTTATCTATGTCCGTGCAATCGGCATCATATTGATTTTGCAGGGGTTCAATTTCTGCATCAGACGCACCATTTGCAACAAAAGTATCAATATCTGATTTCAATTCATCGCATAAATTTTGCCGACTGGTTAAATATTCATTCAATGTTGATGCGGTCGTTACAATAACAGTTTCCACCGATGTTGTGGCCGCGGCCACCGGCGTAGCGGCAACAGTTGCCACAGACGCACGTCCGGCACTGGCGGTGCGTCGTCCACTGGCACTGCGTGCACAGTTTGCCCGATATTGCGTTTGCAATTGCGTCAGTTCCGCACTTTGCGCATCTGTTGGTGCCTCTATTGCGGTCAATTCATTTATTCGTGCCTGAATTGTTGTACAATCAGCCCGTTCACTGACATCCGCCGCGGATACAGCAACCGGTCCAAAAACCGCAAATAAACAAAACAAATTTCTTAATATTTTATTCATTTATAATCTGTTCCATTTTCAAGATAAAATCCGTCGCAGGGTCAATTAACTGTTCAACCTTGTTCAAAAATTCACGTGCTTCCTGTTGCATATCCAACTTTTTAAAAGTATCAATTACAATTTCCGCATCCTGTGTACCCATATTTTCCGTGGGCTGTAAAGCATTTGCAATTTCCAATTCGCGCAATGCCAGTGTTTTATACATATCAGCATTTTCCACACATCCCCTGTCCGCCAACGAACTGTACGTATCAGCATTTCTTAAATGATGTATATAGTTTGTTGTATCTTCTGGATACAGTCTGTCTTTTAACAACTGTTCAATACGCGCACAGGTTGACATTATTTCAGGTCTGTTATCAACAGATATAACAGGTTCTTTTTCTATTATAACCAAGCGTCCCGCACAACCATTTGAATACGCCATATTTAATTCATTTAACGTTTCAACATTTTCAGCAGTTGCGCCCCTTTGTGTAATATTTACAATTTCAGTTGCAATCGCGTCGCATTCCTGTGCAGACAATTTTTTGGATACATATTCTTCGCCCCTGTATGACAAACCCAAAATCAGCCCACACGCAAACAGGCCCGCCAACGCAACCGCGCCCCATATTTTATGTCCCATACTGCAACAATTAACCGGACAATTTGCCAATGCAGAATTTTTACCGGATATCTTTTTATTATTTACTTTACTTGTTTTTGCCGTTGTTTTTTTCATAATCCCCCCACTTCTTATTTTTGTATTTTAAATCTGTTTTTAAATTCTTGCATATCATAATCTGAATTTTTTATATAATCACGAACCTGCATATCTATATCAGAAAATCTTGAAAAATCTACACCGGGCTTTAACATTGATGCAATAAACCTTTCGGATTCCGACTTCTTTATATTTTCATCATAACTGTCTGGTGCGCTTTCATATAAAATTGCATTGTAAATATGGGCAATAGGGTTTGGGTCATCCACAGGAAATAACCTTTTATTAAATGCCCCAGTCAGCATTTCATTTCTATTTTCTAAACTGTCGGTATTTACGTGCACCGAATCCGAACCAAACATATTACCACGCAAAGCATAGCCCAATGCAAAACCACATGCAAACAAACCCGCCAGCGCAATAACGCTGATAACTTTATGTCCTGTTACAGATTTTGTTTTCATGTTCCCCCCTGCTTTTTACATATTATAATATTTTTTTAGAAATTATTCCACTATCCCGTTTTGAATAGTTATTTTTCTGTCTGCACGTGACGCCAAATTCATATCATGCGTCACAAACAGCATTGCCATTTTTTGCTTTCTGACCAAATCCAACAATAATTCAAACACAGATGTGGCGTGTTCTGGGTCTAAACTGCCGGTTGGTTCATCAGCCAATAAAATTTCAGGGGAATTAGCCAACGCACGCGCCACAGCCGTACGCTGTTGTTCACCACCTGACATTTCCCCCGGCAAATGTGATGCACGATGCGCAACATTTGCCGCACGTAATAATTTCATCGCGCGCGCATTTGCACTGCGTTCATCCATACCATTGGCCAACATCGGCAACACAACATTTTCAACCGCTGTAAAATCAGACAACAAATTATGCCGCTGATATACAAAACCTATTTTTTTTCTGCGCATCATTGTGCGCATTTCATCATCCATTTTTTGCACCGGCACATCAGACACCAAAATACTGCCGGATGTTGGTTTATCCAATAATCCCACACATTGCAATAATGTGGATTTACCACTGCCCGATGGCCCAACCAGCGCAACAATTTCCCCACGATGTAAATCAAATCCACCACCACGCAGAATATGTAATGGCTGGCCACCTTCTATGAAAGTTTTTTTAATATCACGCACAGATAAAACGACATCACCGCGTTTAACCTTGGACAAAGAATTTAATATATTTGCCATTGTATAATCCTTTATTCATTGCGTAATACATCAACAGGGTCGGTACTGGCCGCCTTCCATGCGGGATACAACGTTGCCAAAAACGCCAACAACACCGCAATTAACGCAATTCCAACAACATCCGATACCACCAATTTAGACGGCAATTCAGATAAATAATATAATTCTGCTGGGAATAAATCGCGTCCCGTGGCCCACTGAAAAAATTGCCGTATTGGTTCAATATATATTGCAATTATCACACCCAAAACAGTACCAAATATCGCGCCCAACACACCAATGCTGGTACCCGACAAAACAAATATTTTCATCATTGATCGGCGCGATACACCAAACGTACGCAGAACTGCGATATCCTTGGACTTATCTTTGACCAGCATAACCAGACTGGACACTATATTAAATGCCGCAACAATTACAATTAATAACAGTATTAAAAACATAACATTGGATTCAACCTGTAACGCGCCAACAAATCCGCGATTTAAATCACGCCAATCACGAACAACAAAACCATCCGGCAACAAACGTGCCAAAGCATCGCGAACCTCTGTCGTTTGTTCTGGGTCACGCAGGAATAAATCAATATGTGTCACAGCATCCGGAATATTCAAATATTTTTGCGCGGTTTCCAACGGCATAAAAATATATCCAGAATCATATTCGTACATTCCCATAAAGAACGACGACATCACCGGATAAGACATAATCCGCGGCATAGAACCAAATGGTGTTGGTGTTGCATTATTTGCAGAAACCAATGAAATCTGGTCACCCATACCAACACTTAACGCACGGGTCAGTGATGCACCCGCCACCAATTCGCCATCGTTAATTTTATCCAATGGCTTGCCATAAATTTTTGTTCCGGTTGTGGCCTTGGCTGCCAAATCAGACATACGTATTCCGCGCACCATTGCACCGGTATTATTTCCATTTGCGGTTGCCATAACCTGACCTTCGGCAATTGGTACAATTCCCGTGGCAGATGCCGCCACAACCTTGTTCTGTTTCATTTTATCAATCAAGAAATCATAATCTTTTATTGCACCATCCTGATGATAAACAACAACATGACCATTCATACCAACAATGCGTGACAACAATGTATCATGAAATCCGCCCATCACAGACATAACAACAATTAACGTTGCAACCCCCAACGTAATTCCAATCAGCGACACCCACGACACCACAGAACCAAACCCACGCCGTTTAGCCGCCAAATATCTGAAAGCAATTTTTCTTTCCAATCTTGAAAACATATATTACCCCTGTAAATCAGCACTTAAAAAATCATGCAACGCATCCCCAACCAACGGCACATCCGCACCCGATGGTAATTGCGCCGCATCAACAACAGAAATCAGACGTGGCGACATAAACACAACCAATTCAGCAAACGGACTGATTAATGTTTCTGGCGTTGTAACAAAAGAATGTGTTGGAATACCAATAATAACATAGTTATCACCAACACTGGATGGAATATTAAACGAAGACAATTCCCCATTGCTGGTACGCAATACAATTTTAGCATCAATTTTATTACTGCCGCCATAATCCCCATATGTACCAGTTGCACCAATTACTAAATCTGTTTCCAAACGGTCCTCTTTACTGCATTGGCCGATATCAAAGCGTGACTGCCATCCATTTGGAATAACAAACGTTCCCTGTGAAATCAAAACAACATTCGCCTGTTGTGATAAAAATTCCTGTAAAGTTTTGGTGTTTATTTCAGGACTGACCACCAGCGCACGCCCAACAACACCGGGGATAGACATTTTTATATTTTTATCCCCAAATGCAGGCAATAAATTCATCCAAATTATTGGGTTATCAGTACGTGGATATACACGATAAACATCAATATCCCACGCAATCATATATTTTTTTGATGCTATATCAGATATAATTTTTGTAACCTCGCGTTCGGTTTGATAATTACCTTCAAACACCAATGTTTTATCCTGCCAATCAACCAGCAAATTACGCACATCGGCACCATGCATTGCATCCAACAACGCCATAATTATACTTTCATTCTTTGGCATTTTTATCATCCATTTGGCGCGATTATCCAAATGAATTTCAGCATTCACCGCATCATAAGAATAATACGTTTGGCCCATTTTAGCCATCAATTCAACACTGTCCGTTAAATCACCCGAAGAAATTGCCCCAGATATAGTTTGATTTAATTCCCCGTCCGCAATAACGGAAATATCTGTACCTTCCAGTAATTTATCTAATGCCTCTTTTACCGTTAACTGTGCAAATTCATAATCAGTTACCTGTAATTCCGGCAACGGGTCACCAACACCCAATCTGACGATTTCTATGGGTTCTTCGGGAACAACAGAAACCAGTGTTTGATTATCCCAGTTAACTGTGCAACGCTTTGGCAATTCTATGGAAAAGCGTTGTGCCGTATCGGTTGTCAATGCCGCCTTTTTTGGGAAAATAGGAACTGAATTTTCATCAATTACAAAATTTTCAACCACATTTACAGTATCATATTGCGGAATATTTTCCTGTTGGCGTTGGGCACAACCTGCAAACAATCCGACCCCTACACCCACAAACATAAATCCGCATAATTGTCTGATAATTTTCATATCGTCCCCTTATCCTTTAATTAACCGGTTTAAATATTCATAACCCGTTCAAATTCTTCCAGTGTCATTTCATAAAACGGTTTTTGTGTTGGTGTGGTTAAATCCCGCACCCGATTATATTGTTCACCGAACCGCTTAATTACCGCAGCAACATTTGCTGGAACTGCATTTTTATTTTTTTCCAACAACCTGCGTCCATATTCATAAACATATTCCAACACATCGGCCAAAAAGAAGCGTCCAACATAATTTTCCATTGCAATTCCGCCCTTTTGCACACAAATCGCAGACATAACCATTGTCATCTGATTATACAAATTTGCCAGTTTTATAAAGTTTTGAACTGTTAATGCCATATGTGTTTCCTATATTCTCTTTTATTGCATTATAAAAACTATTGCCCCCCTAACGCAATTAAATTATAATATGAAATATGAGAATTAAATACATTGTATTTGCCCTGATTTTATCTGCATGTGCATCGGCCAACCGTGGCAGTATTGATGATGCAACCATATTAAATTGGGAAAATGAATCCGTTACAATGGAACAATTTGTCCGTGACCACAAGGCGTGCCTTGGCATAAATAAACCATCATATATGCCCCGTTCACGAATTTCCAAACTGTTGGCCCCGAACCAAAGCAGTATTATGCCCGACTGGGATGGATTATGGGTAACATTTCAATCAAATGAATACAGGGATGTTGGCCAACGTGCATTATTATCCGTTCCGCGCAATACAACATCAAAATCTGTTGGCGCGTACCGTAAATGTATGTTCAGACGCGGATATTTACTGCGTGCAAATTAAAATATTACCCCACTTTTAATCAGGGTTATTTTGTGATATAATTTGACGTATGAAACGTTCAATATGGTTTTGGCTTTATTTCATTGTGGCGATATTATTGGCCGTATATTTTGCGACCCGCATTGTTATGATTGGCACAGGTAACAGTAAATTGGCCTATGTCCGCAGTTTAAGTATATCTGCCGACACCCCGAACAAGGATTTAACATCCATCGCGGCGGCGGCGGCCGTTGCACCAAAAACCCGTGCATATGGTCAAACACTGGAACAAATAAACGCGCGCATTGCATCAACTGCCGGTGTTCGCAATGCGGCCACGCGCAGATTACCAAACGGCAACCTGTCCATTCAGGTTCAATTATATCAGGCCGTTGCCCAATGGACAGATGGACTGCAGTATTACCCATTATCTGCGGATGGCACAATTGTAAACAAACCAACAGATACCAAAAATCCAAATACAATTGTATTCCGTGGCGATGTGCCAAATGATATATCTGATATAATAAATGCCGCACAGGGCATTATTGCAGATTTGGATTATTTGGAATTTATAGAAAACAGACGCTGGAATTTGCATACATTGGGCGGTATCACCGTTATGTTACCCGAAGATGACCCCGCCGCTGCAATTGCCAGTTTAATGGTCCTGAACAATAACCATCAGTTATTGGCCAAGGATGTGGATATAATTGATATGCGCGACAGTGCACGAATATTGATTAAGTAAAAAATGAACCTGTCTGATTCATCTTTTCTGTGTCTGGACATCGGCACCAGTGGTGTCCGCGGTATGGCGCATCGTGTACGCAGTGGCAAATTGGTAAAATCAGCAACATATGAAATTGACAGTTTTGATACTGTATATGCACTTAAACAGGTAATCAATGAACTGGAACGTCAAATTGGCGACCATTTTGATAACGCATATATAACGGGTAATATAGGGCCTGCAACATTTAAAATCAGCCCAAAAACAAAAAATTGGCGTGGTGAACATAAAATAACGCAATCCGACATCAGCGCGATGTTATCACAAATAACCCCACCCGATGGTTATTATCCCATGCACATAATTCCATTGCGTTATGAAACACCAAATATCCCTAAATTATATTCGCCCATTGGATACACGGATTTTGGGTTAACTGCCATTTTTGGCGCAATATTTTATTCATCTGATGCAATGGGCGAAATAACATCAAAATTGCATGCTGCGTATATCCAGCCCTATTCTTTCTATGACCCACATTTTTTGCAAAATTCTGTATCGCACGTTAAAAAAAGTGCAGATATGTACATTGATTTTGGTGCACAATTTACAACTGTTTCAATATGGTTGGATAACGGACCAATATTCTTTCAAAAAATTCCATTTGGTGGAACTGATATAACACGTGATATATCTGAAAAATTAAACATAAATTTTGATGATGCAGAACGCATAAAACGCAACGTCGCCAGTTTAATGCCCAAGGAAATGGACAGATTCACCCCCGCCGACACTGCATTTGATTTTTCACGTTCTGATGTTAACGGAATTGTATTGCCAAATATGGTTGAACTGTGCGGAAAAATCAAGGACGCCTGTGCTGCCCCATTCAAACATAAACTGCCAAACAGAATAATAATATCTGGTGGTGGTGCGGAAATAGATGGCATATCTGATTTTATTGAAAATTTATTTGGAATATACGTAACAAACAATCATCGCAGTGCATCCATCAGCGCGTTGTCTGAATATATCTGGGGTGCAGAATCCGCACACCGTGCGGCATATAATGCCCGCCACGACAAAATTAAAAATTTTTACAATAAAATCACATCTGCATTCAAACCACAAAAGAAACAAAAAATACGTTTTGTTCCTATTATGCCCAGTACATTGTGCTTTGATATGAAAAGTGCCGAAACATATTCACTGTTTCGTGCGGGCGGAATATCAATGATACACGTTGATATAATGGATGGTCTGTATGTTGAAAACATCCGTGGCAGTATATCAGAATTAAAATACATCCGTGGTCATACAACCGCACACCTGCATGTGCATTTAATGACAGAAAGTCCTGATGTATGGGCGTCTGACGCAATCGCAGCCGGTGCAAACACAATTATTGTTTCAACAAACACATCCGGCGTTCGTGCGGCACTGCGTATGATACGCGCGGCCGGCCGACGGGCGGGCGTTGCATTAAACCCTGATTCATCAGTTGAAATATTAAAACCAATTCTGCGTGAAATTGATGAAGTTATGATAATGGCTGTTCCTGCCGGTGCGGCGGGCCAAACATTTAACGACAGTTGCCTGCACAAAATATCAATATTGGCGGCCACACGCAAAAAGTATGGATTAAAATATTTAATTTCAGTTGATGGTGGCATAAACGCCCAAACGGCACAAAAGTGCTGGGCGGCCGGTGCTGATTTATTGGTCAGTGGCTCATATTTGGCACACAGCAATGATTTTCCATTGGCGGTACACAGTTTATTAAAACAAAACCCCCACGATTAACGCGGGGGCCGCAAACAATGTGATGGATAAAAATCCATAGGGATATGGTTTAAGGGCCTTAAATCAGCCATTAAATAACATTGTTTGCATTTGTTTAAATTGATTAAAAAATCAATTTACAAATTGTATTATAAACAATTTATTGAAATTATCAACAATAAGTTTTTCCTATTTACCATATTTTATTATTACTGTTCGCCCATCGCCATCACCAGATAAATATATATGAATTGTATCATCCGGTAAAATATCAGACGCAATATCCGGCCATTCAATTAACGTAATATCATTCTGAATTGCATATGGTAAACCAATTTCAGTTAATTCAGATTTATCTTCTATTCTGTATAAATCAAAATGAGAAATCCCATCATAATTTTGAACAATTGTAAATGTGGGACTGGGCACAACAGTATCTGTCCCGCGCAACGTTTGAATTACCGTTCGCGCAATTTCTGATTTTCCCATGCCCAAATCGCCATGCAATGCCACACATACCGGTGCATGCAACGTTTTTGCAAAATCACGTGCCCATGCGCGGGTTTCATCAATATTTTTTAATTCATATGTTTTTTGCATACTGATTACTCCAACAATAATAAATCATCTTCCATTTTATGAATGGCATCACGTAATTCGGCCGCCCTTTCAAATTCCAGATTTTCAGCCGCATCACGCATTTGTTTGGTTAACTTTTTAATTTCTTTGCGTAATGTTTCCGCGTCCATAACACCATCGCGTGTATAAACAAAGCGATGCTTTTTATCGGTTTTTTCATCTTTGTCGCCAACCTCGGCAAAGACAGCCTTGGTCACGGTTTTTGGTGTAATATTATGTTCGCGATTATACGCCATTTGCTTTTCACGACGACGCGCCGTTTCATCCAATGCCGCCCGCATAGAATCAGTAATCGTGTCCGCATACAATATAACGCGCCCATTTGCATTACGTGCCGCACGGCCAATTGTTTGAATCAATGAACGTGTTGAACGCAGGAATCCCTCTTTATCGGCATCCATAATTGCAACCAATTCACATTCTGGAACATCCAAACCTTCGCGTAATAAATTAATGCCAACCAAAACATCAAATTTACCCAATCGTAAATCACGCAGCAATTCAATACGTTCCAACGTTTCAATATCACTGTGCAGATATTTTGCACGAACACCATTTTCAACGAAATAGTCTGTTAATTGTTCCGCCATTTTCTTGGTCAATGTTGTAACCAGAACGCGACCCTTGACCTTTTTAACTTCATCCAACAAATCATCAACCTGATGCGCAGTTGGACGAACCTGACATTCAGGGTCCAACAATCCAGTTGGTCTGATGACCTGCTCTGACACGATACCACCAGATTGATTTAATTCCCATTCAGCCGGTGTTGCAGAAACAAATATCGTTTGCGGACGCAACGCATCCCATTCTTCAAAAGTTAACGGTCTGTTATCAATACATGCCGGCAAACGAAATCCATACTGTGATAAATTTTCCTTGCGCGCCCTGTCACCGCGTGACATTGCTGAAATTTGCGGAACAGTCACATGACTTTCATCAATAAATAAAATCGCATCTTTTGGTAAATATTCAAACAATGTTGGTGGTGGCTGGCCCGCTGCACGTCCGGATAAATAACGCGAATAATTTTCAATTCCACGACACGTACCGGTTGATTCCATCATTTCAATATCAAAATTCACACGTTCACGTAAACGTTGCTCTTCTATATATTTCATATTGTCATGAAAATATTTTAATCGTTCATCTAAATCAGCGCGTATTTGCCCAATCGCCTGTAATATGGATGGCATTGGCGTTGCATAGTGCGTATTTGGATATATTGCAATTCTGTCCAGTTTACGCAACTTTGCACCGGTCAGCGTATCAAATTCCCAAATTTCTTCTATTTCATCACCCCAGAAAGATATTTTCCATCCCCTGTCCTGTGAATGTGATGGGAACAAATCCAATATATCGCCACGCACACGAAAATCGCCACGTTCAAACGCCACATCATTGCGTTTATACTGAATATCAACCAATGAATGAATAACGTCATTTATACCGATTTTATCACCGGTATGTAAAACCACCTTCATCCCAGAATATTGTTCCGGCGACCCCATACCATATATAGACGACACAGATGATACAACGACAACATCGCGTTCCTCCAGCATGGCGCGGGTGGCACTGTGACGCATACGGTCCAATTGTTCATTTATAGACGCATCTTTATCAATATATGTATCGGTTGTTGGCAAATAAGCCTCGGGCTGATAATAATCATAATAAGACACAAAATATTCAACGTGATTATTCGGAAAAAACGATTTCATTTCAGTATATAACTGTGCCGCCAAAATCTTGTTTGGTGCCATAATCATGGCCGGCCGGCCCAATTCAGCAATGACATTCGCCATGGTAAATGTTTTACCAGACCCCGTCACACCCAACAATACTTGGCTGCGCCGCCCATCACGAACACCATCAACCAATTCAGATATGGCCTGTGGCTGGTCGCCCATGGGTTTATAATCACTTTGAAGATTAAATATTTTTTTATTCACAAAACCTAATATAATTCATTATAATCAAAATACAAGGGAATAGAGGAATGGCACTGAAACCCAGATACAAGCGTCGTATTTTTTGGTCAATTATTATAATTGTCGGCCTGTTTGTTATGGCATTGGTAATTGTGCCACCAATGATAAACTTAAATAACCTGAAACCAAAAATTCAGCAAACAATTGCCGAACAGACGGGGGTTACTGCGGCAATAAACGGTGATGTTCATTTCAGTTTATTGGGACGCGCCACAATTGTTGCACACAACGTCAGTGTAAAAAACGGCACAATTGGCGCAATTATGTTTTCTGTTCCCCTGACAGATATATTTAATTTGGAAAACGCGCGCCTGACGGGGGACGTTGTAATATATGATGCCAATTTCTCAATCAATAACCTGAAACCACAGGGATTTAATATCCCCGTTGAAATTCACAACACAAACGTAAACTTTAAAAATCGTGAATTTGAAATAATTGATGCTATGTTGGATAATGGTCATTTAACTGGTGTCGTGCGCACGGCCCAACATAAATATGACATTGATTTTACCGGTGACGAATTTTTCATTCATAACCAAAATGATAAATTGGAAATATCTGGCCAATTATTTGCAGACGGTTCTGTGCGTGGCCAAATTTCTATGGAAACAGATAATATAAATCGTTGGTTTGGCTTTGCAGAACCCAAAATAGATAAAACTGTTTCAATCAGTATGTTGTTTGATTGGGATGGCGGCCGTGGTTGGATATTCAAAGACATAAAAATGGATAAAATCACTGGGAATATATCCATTATGCCAAATGGTAATAAAACTGTTGAGTTAACAGGCCACGATATAAATTATGATTTATCATTTTTAACAGAACCATCACGCATATTTTACCAAACTAAATTCAATCTGGATTTTACTGGCAATATGAAATTTGGTCGTCGTAATTTTAACCATATTATGGTCAAAGCAACCGGCACACGTGACGCATTACAAATTGAATCTATTGTCGCAGATGATATTGCTGTGACCGGCGGCATAATTGACGCATTTGGTGCACATAATTTAATGATAACAATGCCGTATAAAAATTCACCTGCCACATGCCTGTTTTCTGGCACCCCAGACACATGGCAATGCGAACGCTTTTCTTATGGCGATTATGTTGGCGCATTTTCCACATCACCGGAAAAATTTAATTTATTGGTATATTCCACAAAACCAATGCCAAATCGTAAAACATTATTAACAGACCTGAAAAAATTTGCCCCACGCGGCCGCATTGATTTTGAATTTTCAGACATTGCCGGCATATATGACATAGATGGCGATAACATTACACCGACATATCGCTTTGCCCGCGGCAGAACATTAAATTGGCTTAATCCAAATAACCAGCATATCCCCGAATTTATGAAATCAGCCATTGGTAATTTCACATGGGATGGCAATTTAATGCGATTCACACCCGATTCAAATCGCTGGGAATTATTATTAACAGACACACACTTTCGCATAACCGGCAAAAATGCCAAGGATTGGTTTTCCGGCATTGATTTACAGGCTTTTAATAATCTGGAATACACCGTATCCGGTGCATATAATGGCGATGTTGTATCAGGTCTGGAAATAAAAATCGCAAATCATATATTTACTGGCACAATCAGCGGTAAAAACATAACCCTGCACACAGATATATTAAATCTGGATTCTTTTATCAGCCAATCATATCTGGATAATTACGAAGAATTATCTTTTCTGACAACGTCACCAATAACATTGCCATTTGTTTTACCTGTTAATATTTCTTTATCAGCAGATGCAGTAATTTACAACGGCAACGCATTTAAAAATTTTGTATATTCGTTAAAGCCAAACATTCAAACATTTTCTATTACCGACCAAAATCGTGGAAATTTATTGGCAACATTGTCACGTGATGGCAACAAATATGATATATTCGCCCAATTAAATAAATTCGTTATTAATGGTATGCTGTTATCACGCCAAATGCCATTAAATGTGCGCGATACAACAATCACCGCTGAAATACATATGCATACTTTTGGCAATATTGCACATGATTTAGAATATAATATGTATGGCGATATGGATTTAAACTTTACCGGCGGATATTTGATTGGTTTGGGAATGGATGATTTCTTTGCATCAGCAAACCAGATAAATACATTTAATGCAGAATATGCATTGTCATATGCGTTGGACGGTGACGAATCAGCAATAAAAAATATGCGTATTATCGGCAAATATAAAAACGGCGATTTTAAAACAACCCAACCAATAACATTAAGATTGCGTCACACGGACGCAACCGGCAATCTGGAAATATCCAACAGCAGTGTTAACGCATCATTTGATTTAACCTTGCGCGGTACATCACCCACGCCACAACCAATAAAATTACAAATAAATCCAGATGGTTCGCGTGATTATTCATTATCTGAAATTATGATGAATTTTGATGCAACATATATGCGTGATTTTGTTCGCACACATAAAAAGTTTTAAATAATTATTTATGCTTTTCTTTGCGCATAAAATCAGCACTGTGAATTATGTTACCATTATCATCAGCATAATATCTGTATCGTCCAACAGGCGCGCTGTAACAGCCGCGTGCACCAAAAATTATTCCACGCCCGCGTCGCACCAACATTTTATTTTTTCCAATTAAATCCACAGGCCGCCCAAAAACAGCCCCCATAATAAAATCAATCAATTTATACGATGACAATACCCGTGGTGCATATAATGCACATCCACGCTTTACCACACGTGATAATTTATACGCCCCACGATTAGATTTTAAAACATTGGCCTGATAAGATGTTAATCCTATTTTTTCCGCCAACAAATCAATATCACCATTCATTTAAATCCCCGTTTATCCAATAATTATATTTATAAACGCGCCACAGTTTAATAGGTTTGATTTCATAAAAAACAGGCCTGCAAAATATGCAGACCTGAAACATTTAACAGATGGACATTATCCTTTCTTGCGAATTTGGATATGTACTTCACGCAGTTGTTTTTCTGTAACCGTACTGGGGCTGCCCATCATCAAATCCTGACCACGTTGATTTGTTGGGAATGCCACAACCGCGCGCAGATTTGGTTCGGCCAACATAATTTGAACCAATCTGTCCAAACCAAATGCACATCCACCGTGCGGTGGTGCACCATATTGGAACGCAGTATACATACCGCCAAACTTTTGTTTAACGATTTCTTCGTCATAACCGGTTATTTCAAAACAACGTAACATAACATCTGGATTATAGTTACGTAAACCACCGCTGCAAATTTCAGCACCATTTAACACCATATCAAACTGGGCCGCCTTGATAGACAGTGGGTCTTTTGTTTTTAATTCTTCCAATGTTGCCATTGGAAACGAAAATGGATTATGGGTGAATGCCAATCCTGTGGGGGATTCTTCATCAGCCTCAAAGAATGGAAATTCTTCTATCCAACACAGACGAAATTCTTTTTCATCAATCAGCCCCAAATCTTCGCCCAATTTAGTACGCAATTTACCGGCGGCCTTGGCTGCATTTTCAACCGTATCACAGACAAAGAATAATGACGAATTATCACCTGCAATTTCGCGCAATTTTGCAATTCTGTCTGCATCTAATTTTTTAGCAACAGGACCTTTGGCTTCATCTGCAAAAACGATGTAACCCAATCCACCCAGTCCCAATTCCTTAACCGCATAATCCCCCAGTTTATCAAACCAAGAACGCGGTTTATCGGCACTGTTTGGGGCCGGAATTGCACGCACAACACTGCCATTTTCAATTGCATTGGCAAAGATACCAAAATCAGACCCACGGAAAATTTCTGTTACATCAGAAATTATAATCGGGTTTCTTAAATCAGGCTTGTCACTGCCGTACTTTAACATTGCTTCATCAAATGGAATATGTGGAATATCCGGACAGATTTTTGCATCTGGCACAAATTCACGAATAATTTGCGGCAACAAAGTATCACCAACTGCCTGAATATCGCGCAAATCAACAAAGGACATTTCCAAATCCAACTGATAAAATTCCAGCAATCTGTCTGCACGCAAATCTTCGTCACGGAAACAAGGTGCAATTTGGAAATATCTGTCAAACCCAGAAATCTGTAACAATTGCTTAAACTGCTGTGGTGCCTGTGGCAACGCATAAAACATCCCATGATGATAACGTGATGGCACGATAAAGTCACGTGCACCTTCTGGGCTGGATGCGGTTAAAATAGGCGTTTGAAATTCTGAAAAGCCCATTTCCCACATTTTATCACGAATGAACTTTATCATACGATTACGCATTAAAATATTGTGATGCAGTGATTCACGACGTAAATCAATATAACGATATTTCAAACGCAAATCTTCGGATACAGTGTCATCATCACCAAAAACCTGAAACGGTAATACATCAGCATTTGTTAAGATATGCCAATCAGTAACCTTGATTTCAATTTCCCCCGTTGGAATTTTATCATTAACAGCCGCCGCATCACGTGCCACAACCGTACCGGTTACTTGAATCACAGATTCCGGACGAACGCGTTCCATTTCTGCATCGCCACCATCAAAGACACATTGTGTAATGCCGTAATTATCACGCAGGTCAACAAACAATAACGCGCCATGGTCACGTTTACGATGCACCCATCCGGACAACGTCACCGTTTCACCAACATTTGATTTATTCAATTCACCACACGTGTTGGTTCTGTATTTAGATTTCAAAGATAACATTTTGGTCCCTTTTATTTAATCGGGGCAAAAAACCAAGAAGATTTCGGCACCCGAACAGATTAATTTCAGGGGCGCAAAGATTTCATTTGCGCGGTGCCACCCTGACTTATCACTTTATACGGGATTTGCACATTCCGTGGTTGTCAGTCACATCATCACATACGCACCCAAAAAATCACCTGTTGTATCAAATTACATCAATAATTGAAACAACTGCCCAGAATTTTATAACCTGATTATCCAAATTGCAAGTATTATTAATAAAAATTAAACTTTATTGTGCCGGCATCTGCCCACAAATTTATGGACAGATACCGACACAAATACGGATATAATTTGGCAATTATTCCGCCTTCTTGCCACCAAATCCAATAAAGACGTTTATATTACCATCATCTTGGTGTTGTGCATCAATCTGTTGCTGATATTGGAACAACGCAACGGCTTCGTCTGGTGATTTATTATCACCATAATATCCTGTTTCAAAATAAGCGTTTTCATTTGGCACAGTACCAGACAAAGGCGTATGAACAACCTGATAATTTTTATCTATATCTTTGCCATCGCCATTAAATGTAATATTGGATAAACCCTGATTATCTTTGGTTATATCAACCTGATACCAATTTGCAAAATCAGCAGTTAATGTTTCACTGCCATTTTCACGATTAAATACCAAAACAGCATTTTTATCTTCTATTGGCAATGCCGCCACATTTGCCACATTTGGGGCCTCAACCGTTCCCTTGGCAATACCCTTAAATTGAATTTCTGAATCCAATTCATTATTATTCTGTATATCTGCGGCGGCAATACGTTTTGCTTCATATCCGCCTGCAAATGGAATTTGATATCCTGACATATCCCTTTTATTACCCTTATCATCAGTATATGTTGCACCCTTATCTGCAACCAATACACCAAAGTCAGCATATCTTAACCCCAAATCTTTGGCATAGGATTCCATTATTAATTCCCCAGATGTTCTGTCAGAATTAAAATCAAATTTATTTGTACCATCTGCACGCTTTAATCCGCCATCTTGATAAAAAACATCCGGATTGTATTCAGAAGAACCCGACCCAACATCTGCAAACTTTATACCAATTACTTCGCCAGTTTTTTCATCTATGTTCAGGGTCATTTTATCGGCCACACCATTTGTAATCGTGGTCAGCATAGTTTTAAATTCAGCATTATTCAGTCTAAATTCCACAGGCTTTCCCTGACCGGGGGTTTCAAAAACTTCTTCGCCTTTACTTATAATATTATCTTTGTTTTCACGAATCCAACCCTTGACATCGTCCCACATTCCGGATAATTCAGATTTAAACCCAGCGGCAATCAATGCATTTTTAACATCTTTTTCACTCATTTTATCCAAATTATCCAAATTATTCAGCACGGCCAACATATTATCAAAAATCATTTGATTGCAATCACGTTCAGATTTACAAATATTTTTATCGCTGTTTCCGTTTCCACGTGTGGAACCCGCCCGATTGGTTAATGATTGTTCGGAAACATCTGATTCAATATTATCACCACGTAATTCAGCAATTAAATTGTTATATTCCTCTTCACCAAATTGACTTTTTAAATACGCGGTTCTTTTTGTTTCATCAGAAATCTTGGAATCCATTGATAAAATGGCTTTATTACTTTCAATTGCTTCTGGTGAAACAACATTGGCATCGGGCACAACAGGATTTGGTTCTGGATTAATAATACCACCAGATGTACCACCACCTGAACCACCGCCACAGGCCGCCAATGCCAACAAACTGGTTAATAATATTGATTTTTTCATTTTGTTCCCTTTTTTTTGTTCGTTATTGCAATAAAACAAAAAGACCACCAAATCTATGGCTGTCGGGGAGTTCACAAATCAATAAGTCAAGATTCCATTGGTCTTTCGGAAAAACCGTATTGTATAACCAACAGCCCCCCGACCTGCGACAGGTCAGGGATAAATAACGACACGAATACAGGAAACACGGATTTAACGATGTCCTTTATTCGCACTGGACTTATTGGGCTTGTGACAGCCCCAAACCTTACGGTCCCCCATAAGATTCTGCTTATATCTTACCCCAGCATTAATTTAAAGCAAGACTTAAATTTTGTCTTTGTCTTTTTTTCAATAAAAAACACATTAAAAATACAAAATATGGAACTGGCTGTGACCCGCACAAATCAAATGATTTTATAACAAAAATGGGGATAAATAATCATCTGGTGCCCTAAGCAAGAATCGGACTTGCGACTCGTCCTTACCAAGGACGTGTTTTACCACTAGACTATTAGGGCATTTATTACCCGCCAATTATAAATGCCATACACAAAAAATCAAGGATAAAAAACACCCCGCATAACGCGGGGCAGTTCAACAGACACCAATAATTATTCAATACAGCAATTAACCGCATTTTTAACCCAGTTTTTTAATTTTGACATTTTACCACCAGCCTGTGGCAATTCGTTAATTTCCACAATATCAGTTGACTTTGTATCAACCTTTGACACCTGCTTGGCTGGTTTGGTTTTTATCCATTTAACATCTGCGCCACCAACCAATCCACCCATATTCAACCCCCAGAATATGCAATACAGGCCATATGAACGGTCAAATAAATCATATGCACCGTCTTTGTCACCGGCCGCCAGTGCTTTTGTACCAACTTCAAATAAACGCATTGCAGCGGCCAACAAATGTTTAGATATACACCATACCTCGCCCTCGTACGATGGGATAATTTTTTGCATCATTTGCTTGCGCTGTTCGCGCACTTCGTCTATCAAATCATAAAAATCATGTTTGCCAGTCTTTGCCCCAGAAAACATTAAATGTTCTTCAATAGAAATTAAATTCATAATACCAATGGTTAAATCTTGGTCAGATGATAAATCCTTTGGATTAACTTTTTTCGCAGCATCCAACTTTTCCACAAATTCACGTACATTTTTAATTTTTTCCATTATTTACCCCCTTGATTAAAATTACACACACAAACAAAACAGCCAACTGCATAATGCCAATGCCACCACCGGCAGCACCACGCGTTCAAATGGAAAATGTGCATGACCACCATTTTTGCGCTTCATCCATTCATACAACTTTTCGGTCAATATAAATACAATTATTCCAACCAGCGCACCAAACAAAATTGGGTCCAAATATATAAATCCCCAAATCCATTCAGGTGTATAATCAATATCCCCCACATATGCAAAACCAATCATCGCAACAGACAAACCAATTAATAACGCATTGCGTCCCCAAAATTTCCACCCGCGGTTGTCAAAAAACTTTATCATCCAATATCCTAATAATGTTAATAAAGCACCCGCCCACAAACCGACAATCGCCGTTGGCACACCCAGTGATTCTGCCACCCCAACACCAGCACCAATTGCAATTGTGCATATCGGACATGCCGGATTTGCAAACGCACCCGCCGGCAAGATTGTCGCCATACCAACAAACAAATTACGTAATACAGATTTCATAACATCCTTTCCTTTATATATATTTTAATACATATAAAAATTCATACATATTATTTCTGATATATATCAAAAAGTCAAATAATTTATTTACGTTACATAAAAATAATGCTATATTAAGAATATGAGTACACCTGTTCTGCCCGATGTAAAAATAAAAAGTCTGTTACCGGACGCAATTATGACACGTGCCGTACGTGGATTGACATATATTGCACATCCATTACGCCTGCGTATATTGGAATTTTTGGATGTATATGGAATGTCATCAGTATCCGCCATTGCACGCGGCGTTGGTGCGGAACAAATGATAGTATCACAATCACTGCGCAAAATGCGTGAAACAGAACTGGTTCAAACACACCGGCGTGGAATATTTATTTATTACGAAATTTGTCGCGAATATCCGGCCAGCATATTTGTATGCCTGCGTAAATTATTTGGCCATATGACAGACCAACTAAAATTTTTACGCGCCAATCACAAAGAAATTCTGCCCACAGATTACACAACAATGGCGGCAAACAGAATAAAATTGTTTGCTAATTATGACAAAATGCGAATATTAGAATATCTGACATATAATGGTGAATCATGTGTATCTGAAATAGTTGCTGGCACAAACATCCCACAAATCAAAGTATCCCAATATTTAAAAAAATTATACGATGATGATTTTGTAAAATCCCGCCGCGATGGCCGGCATGTATATTACGAAATAACCGCCGGCGTACATAAAACAACAATTGGCTGCATTCATAAAAGATATGATAACGTCGGTGACGGGTTTTAATAACAGGATAAAAAATGAAAATGGTCAACACACAGGGCGGTCTGGGTAATCAATTTTTTCAATATGCTTTTGCTGTTGCGTTGCGTAATCAAAATTCAGACACAGTATTACTGGATACAAATTGGTTTAAACAATCCCACAAATCATCCACACACAGGGAATATCAATTAAATCTGTATAACATAACAATCAAACCTGCAACAAAAATTCAACGGTTTTTATGCCGGCGACCACTGTGGTCACATATTATAAATCCCGTGTTATCATTATTTCACAAACAGCGTATTTCAAACATAGTCAATGAATCTGAATGCGTTCCAAATTATTTGACGTTACACGGAAATAAATATTACACAGGGTATTTTATAAACGAAAATTATTTCAAGCAATATCGTGATGAAATATTACGCGATTTAACATTGAAAATACCATTGGATTCAAAAAACCAAGAAATGTTAAACAAAATAAAAAATACAAATTCGGTATCATTACATATCCGACGTGGTGATTATTTAAAATTAACAGACACAGTTGGCCTGTGTTCGTTAAAATATTATCAAACTGCGGTTGAATATATCGCCAAACATACGCAAAAACCACACTTCTTTTTGTTTTCAGACGACCCAGATTGGGTAAAAGAAAACCTGAAATTAAAACACCCTTTTACTGTTGTTGATATAAACGACGGCACATATGGCTATTTTGATTTAGAATTAATGAAGAATTGCAAACACAATATAAACGCAAATTCAACATTTTCATGGTGGGCGTCATGGTTAAATACAAACCCCGATAAAATAGTAATATCACCAACGGCATCTGATATAAAATTATCAAAATAAAACCAGCAAATGCCAGTTTGAATTAATTACAAACACCATAAATACCAAAATTAAAACCGGCCTGCGCCGGTTTGAATTAATTATGCGGTCGGGGAATTCGCCGCACCGTTGGTGCGCCGTATCTGCGCAAATTTGTGTACCACAACCGGCACGTTTCCACGTGCCTATTTGTTTGATTGAACCCCCTTACCTCGGGGCTTCTGCAATCCATACACCACAGATACCAAAATTAAAACCGGCCTGCGCCGGTTTGAATTTTGGTAGCGGGAGAGGGACTTGAACCCCCGACACGTGGATTATGATTCCACTGCTCTAACCAGCTGAGCTATCCCGCCAATGCACCGCATTATATCAAAGAAATTATTAAATGCAAGAAAAACAATCCGAATAAAAACACCAATGAATTTATTCACATATAAAATCATTATATTTTTTAATAAATTCTTGTTGCAAATATTTTTTATATAGTATATATTTCGCATATGAAAAAAATCGTTATTTCTTTATGTACCTTAATTTTCACCACATCCGCGGCATTTGCGGACACAAATCCGTTTATGGGTGAATATAAAAATCAAATTGCTTTTAATCTGGGTCAGGGTGTAAACAGTGGATTTTTAATTCCGCCACCAACACAATTTGTACCATTTTACCTGTTGCACGTACAATATTCACAGCCAACAACCTTTTTCAAAATTCCTGCGCGTCAGTCAATAAACATCGGGCAAACATTGGGGTTCGGCCAAAAATATGGGTGGGATTGGGATAAATATACAATTCCTATGATTTTCCTGACAGAAGATATCGCCCTTGCCCATGGTGACAATTGGTATTTTGCAACCGGCGTTGGTGTTGGTCTGCAGGCCCAGCAAAACGAACGTTTGGGTGCAAAACTGTTATTTCAATTCAAATTAATTGGTGGATACAGAATAAACGATAAATGGGGCGCGGAAATATTTGTTCAGCATTTTTCAAATGCCAACACCGCCACAGAAAATTATTCATACGCATTTTATGGCGCGGGCTTTACCTACAGTTTCTAGGGGGCATTACCAATAACAAATGGCCCGCGCATATTACCAATCTATTGGCTCTTTGCCATGTGCAGTTAAATATTCATTTGCGCGTGAAAAATGATGATTGCCAAAAAACCCACGACTGGCCGACAGTG
Source organism: uncultured Alphaproteobacteria bacterium (assembly GCA_944389465.1). Lineage (GTDB taxonomy): Bacteria > Pseudomonadota > Alphaproteobacteria > Rs-D84 > Rs-D84 > Enterousia. The sequence goes on along the minus strand of CALXML010000010.1, from coordinate 13,622 downwards.
GCGATGGATGAACACTTTTTAATATCAAATTATTTTCAGGGTTAACAAATTCAGCCTTGCGTTGGGCATAACTGCCCCATAACATATACACAACATTTTGCCGCGATGAAACCACACGTATTACGGCATCTGTAAATTGTTCCCAACCGCGCCCAACATGCGAAGCCGCCCTGTGCGCCGCAACAGTTAATGTTGAATTTAATAACAATACGCCCTGTTGTGCCCAATATGTTAAATCCCCATGTGTTTTAGATGGCCGCCCTAAATCATTTTGAATTTCTTTATAAATATTCACCAATGATGGTGGAATGGGCGTTGGTGGCAAAACGGAAAAACACAACCCATGCGCCTGATTTGGTTCATGATACGGGTCCTGACCAATAATCACAACCTTTACATTTTCCAGCGGACATAAATTAAACGCATTAAAAATATTTGCAGGTGCTGGATACACCGCATGCCCCGCCAAATATTCGCCCCGCACAAAATCAGTTAATTTAATAAAATAATCTTTGTCAAATTCCGCACTTAAAGCATCTTTCCAAGATTGTTCAATTTTTACATTCATTTTTTAATTCCTTTATCAAACCAACCTGTGAACTTTTCCATAAAACCACATCAATATACCCACGTGGTAATCCGGTCTGATTACATAAATCAGCAAACATATCATCGCATGCGCATTTAATTTCAGCGCATAATTTTCCATTATCTATTTTTGCGCCCAATGCCAGATTTCCTGCATACAGCACACCCAAACGCTGAATCCAAATATCGTATTTCACAACATCTTCGCCCAAATTACGTGCCAAATGATTAGCGGTAATTTTTCCAATATGTGGCAATTTTGACAGATATAAAATTCGCGCGTCGGTATTATTTAATTCATAATATTTATTGCAATATTCCACGCGCGCATTCCAAATTTTACAAACTGCATTTATTTTGTTTTTGTTATGAAACAATGCGAACAGCCCATCAAAATCCGCACCATTTGTACGAATATAATCCATAATTTGTGCATGAATTTTTTTGGCCGTTTTTTGTGAAAAACCACCCGCCAGTATTACATAAATACAATTTTCAGCAAACGCATCTGGCGACAATATCTTACGATTGGATAAATTTTCGCGTATTTCATCAAAAGACTGCGCATCAGAATCCATTCCCATTTCGCGCAATTGTTTATCTAAATCAAAAAACCAATCCGCCGTAAACATCCGCATAAATTAATCATTTTGATTGTCTTTTCCCATGGACAAAATCTGGGTCACAGACATAGTCTGTCCCATTTCTGCGCGCAGTTTGTTTTTTGCATTTATAAAGGCATTCTTTTTCTGTTGTGTTAAGCCCAATTGCTTTTCCAATTCCTGAAACCGCGCCAGTTTTTCCGGACTTTTATCATTATGTGAAAAGATTTCATATTCCAATTGTTGATATTCACGCCACAACGCGTCATTTTCCAGACGCTGTGGCGCATTATTACGATGTATTTCACCATATTCATCAACATAAAAATCATTTTCGTTTTCAGGCATAAATTCCCCCATAACTTACTTACACATCTAAATTTGCATCCAACGCATTTTCAACGATAAAGTCACGACGCGGTTCAACAACATCACCCATTAACATAGAAACAACCTCGTCCGCCTGTGACGCATCATTAACCTTGACTTGGAACAAAGAGCGATGATTTGGGTCCATTGTTGTTTCCCACAACTGTTCAGCATTCATTTCACCCAAACCTTTGTACCGCTGAATTTTTAATCCGGTTTTTGCATATTCAAATGCGGTATCCAACAAATTCAACGCACCCCAGATTTTTTGTGATTTTGCCTTTACCCGTAATGTCACAGGTTTGGAAAAAGTTTCCATTAATTCGTCACGTCCATCCAAACGCAGCCACGCACGAATTTCTGGCCCACTAATTTTTTCACGTGGCAATATATGCGTTTCAGTCACACTGCGCAACGTGCGCGTGATTGTAATACCGGCATCATCAGCAAAAATTTTCCAACCGCGTTCAAATTCTAATTCTTCTGAATCCAGCATTTTTGCAGCGGCCGCAAAATTTTCATCAGACGCATTATCAAACACGCCATTCAGTGCCAATGCCTCTACAAATCGTAATGGCATAATATGATTCAATGGCTGTAAAGTATTTTTCATATTTAATACCAACGTTAACAAACGCTTTAAGTCAGCCCCTGAAATTTGCGCCCCAGATGCAATTTCAATAACCCCATCTGTCGCCAATTGGTCCATTAAATAATCATCCATTTCGCGTTCATTTTGCAAATAAATTTGCTGTTTGCCACGTGTAACACCATACAATGGTGGTTTTGCAACATATATATATCCACGTTCTATGGCCTCTGGCATATAACGGTAAAAGAACGTCATTAACAGCGTTTGAATATGTTGTCCGTCCACATCAGCATCGGTCATAATAATAACCTTGTGATAGCGCATTTTTTCAATATCAAAATCATCCTTGCCAATGCCGGCCCCCATTGTGGTAATCAGCGCGCCAATGGTATCAGAACCCAACATTTTATCAAAACGCACACGTTCAACATTCAAAATCTTTCCACGCAACGGCAATATTGCCTGTGTTTTTCTGTCACGCCCCTGCTTTGCCGTACCACCAGCCGAATCCCCCTCTACTATAAACAATTCACATTTTGCAGGGTCACGTTCACTGCAGTTTGCCAATTTCCCCGGCAAACCACCCAATTCAGGCCCCGTCTTTTTACGTGATAATTCACGCGCCTTGCGGGCAGCCTCACGTGCGGTGGCGGCTTCTATAATTTTATCAACAATTAACTTTGCAATTGCGGGATTTTCATCCAAATATTCATACAATAAATCATATACAGTATTTTCAACCAGCGGGCGAACCTCGGACGATACCAGTTTATCTTTGGTCTGCGAACCAAATTTCGGGTCTGGTATTTTAACACTGATGATGCTGGTTAAGCCCTCGCGAAAATCCTCGCCAGATAATGTAACATCTTTCTTGGTTACTTTATCACCAATATATTTGTTGATTGCACGCGTCAGACCCGCACGGAATCCAGCCAAATGCGTTCCACCATCGCGGTTTGGAATATTATTGGTAAAGCACAACGATGTTTCGGTATATGCCGTTGTCCATTGCAGAACAATTTCAATATACGTATCGTCTATTTGCTTTATCATTTGAATGGGTTCACGATTTAATAACTCTTTGGATTTATCAATATAAGTTGCAAATCCTTTTAACCCATCTGTTGAATGAAATTCACGGGTCTTTTTTTCAGGGCCACGTAAATCCTCCAGAATAATACGCACGTTGGCATTCAAGAAAGACTGTTCACGCAACCACGTTTCCAACGTATCAAAATTAAATTCAGTCCCCGTAAATGTTTCAGGCGACGGCAGGAAAGTAACCTCGGTCCCGTGTTCATAACCTGTTTTATTTTCAGTTATAGTCAAATCGCACGTTGGAACACCATCTGCAAATGCCATATGCGCCTGTTTATCCCCACGCCAAACACGAACCTCCAGCCAAGTGGACAACGCATTCACAACAGACACACCCACACCGTGCAAACCACCGGAAACCTTGTATGCACCGTTGCTTTCATTATCAAATTTACCACCCGCGTGCAATTCGCACATAATTAATTCCAGCGCACTGCGCCCTGTTTCATGATTTATATCAAACGGCATACCACGACCATTATCACGAATTGTTGCACTGCCGTCGGCGTTTAATGAAACATACACTGTATCGGCATATCCGGCCATTGCTTCGTCAATAGAATTATTAACAACCTCGTAAATCATATGATGCAGACCGGACCCGCCCTCGCCCACGTCACCAATATACATTCCGGGGCGTTTTTTAACTGCCTCCAGCCCCTTTAAAACTTTAATTGAATCACCGGTATATTCGTTTGTAACAGCCATGTAAAATTCCTTTCTTTTTTCTATGTTACAATAGCAATTTATGCTATAATTATCAAGAAAAAAGGGGACAAATTTATGCCAATCGCAAAACCAAAAATTAACCATACATCAGACCTGATACAGGGTGCAAAACGGGCAAAAATATGCAAAACTGATGTAAAAAAAACTCCCCTTAATATGGATGATACAAATGCTGTTTTGGTGGCCTTGGGCTTGGACAAATTATTTACCACAAATGGCAAATCCACACAACACTTTGTAAAGTCAGATTTTTTAAGTGCCGCATCAATTGCACGTCTGACAAACACAGATTCAAAAATCATTGAAAAAACAATGTTGTATTTGCATAAAAACAATACCCAATGCACACATAATGGGCAATATTATCCGGTAATTATTGCCGAACGCAATGTACATAATTCATCAAATTTGCGTGTTCATCCATTGGGAATGCTGATATTTATAAAAAAATTATCCGCCCAAATCAAGCAAGAACAAATGCAAACCGTACAAATTGTCAAAGATAAAAAAATAATCAAAGGACGATAACCATGCGCTTTAAATTATTATATTTTGGTGAAATTTTAATTAATCCAAAAAAACGTTCCCAACATATATCTGATATACGGATGCAATTTCATCCCCAGTTAAAAAAATTACTGGAACACCAGCCATGGGATAATATGACAAAATATATGATTCCAACGGCCACCAAAAGTCCTATTACCACACGTCACGTGGGCGGAATTGATTGGAATCCAATTATTACACCAAATTTAAAACTGTTGGCAGAAATAGATATTCAGATGATGCACCCTGAAATTGTTGGCCTGCCACACAGTGATATTGACAATCGCGTAAAAACGATACTGGACGGCCTGCGTTGCCCACAAAACGAACATGAAATTGGTGAAAATACCCCACGTGATATTGGGCCAATTTATACACTGCTGGATGACGACCATTTAATAACCAGATTATCAGTAAACACCAGTCACTTGCTGTCCACACAAATGTTTAATCCAGAAATATCCCACACACCGGATACAATCTTTATGATGCTGGACATAAACGTCCGCATTGCCGAAGGTACACTGGAAAACCTGCCATTTATGGTATAAAACGCTTGGGCAATATTTATTCTGTGCACTTTGACATAAAAACAGCCTTGCAATGGCTGTTTTTATGTCAGGGCACTTGTAATTTGGTCCTGCATTTGGAATGTGCCCAATACAACCCATGCAATTATGGCGGACACCAACAAAATTCCCAAACTGTTCATCATATTTGATACAGATTCCATTTTACGCACTGATTCTGATAAATAATCATTTGCAACACGTGATAAATTTTCATCAAATCCGTTCATATCAGCATATATCGCCAAATCCCCAATAATTTCTGCATTTGGAAAATCACGCCCAGTATTATTTAATGCATTTCCCAAATTCGCACCGTTTGCGATATAATGCAAAGTATCTTCCAGTATACTGCGTAAATATTTATTAGAACTGTCGGCCAACATACGCATTGCATCAGGTATGGTAATACCGGCCGCAACCATGGCAGATAAACTCATCAGCCAACCAACAGACATTTGAATTTTATAAACATTCCACGGTGGCAGTTTATCAAAAAAAGTTCGCATCCGCCCTGTCCAATTTGGCAAACTTAACCATATAACACCAACAATTGCGACGAACCCGAACAAAATCCAATACCAATACTTTATGGAAAATTCAGACAACCATATTAATGACGCGGCCAATCCCCGCCACACAACATTATTTCCCGCAATTTCAGCCAATGGTGGCACCAAATAAATCCCCACCATCATAATTATACCAAACGTCAACAACAGCAAAAACAGCGGATATGCAATTGCACTGGTCATTGCACGTTTAATACGTGTTGTTCCATCAACAACCCGACTGACATTTTCCAACGCAATAACCAAATCAGACAAATTACCAGATGTAACCAACAGCGTTTCTTCGGGTGGAACCCAACCACGCGTGGCATCAGAAAAACTCATCCCACGTTCCAGATTTTTCTGCCATTCACGCATAACAATGGCAAATGGTTCATTTGGCTTTTTCCCGCCATGTGATTCAATGGATTCCAACCGCCCCAGCGCATCCATCAACGTAAAATCATTACGCAACAGTGACGCCAATTTTCGTGCGGTTGCCATACGCTTGTCCGTGTCCAAACGAAAGACCAAACGCGCATACCATAAATCCATTTTAGTTGTCATATCAGTATACCCCCGGTCTGTCCAACAAGCCGACCCAACGTTCTAATTCGTCAATACCAATAATACCCTGTAACATCAGTGATGTGGCGGCCTCTTTTAATGTGCGTCCGTCCATTTCCTCTAACCAATACTTATACGCACCATCGGTATTACCAGACAGGGCCATACGTAAAAATTCACTGTTTGTAATAATTATCTCGCCCGCCTTGATACGTCCCAATGTCCCAGTGCCCTTGCACTCTTCACATCCTGCGCCACGAATATACACCTGACGTAATCCTAATTCCCCAAACGCATCCATAACGCGGCCGTATTCTGGGGCCTCTGGATGGTCAATTAAACGTTCACGACAATGCGGACATAACTTTTTAAACAAACGCATTGAAATCAGCCCGCGCATTAATGTTTCTTCTTTTAATTTAAAAGCCTCTATCCCCAAATCCAATAAACGCGTTAATGCGGACATAGCAGAATTAGCATGCAGCGTTGTCCACACATTATGCCCAGATAACGCCCCACGCACAGTTAATTGCGCGGCGGTCAAAGTACGAATTTCACCAACCATTAACGTATCAGGGTCACTGCGCAATGCGGCGGCCAAGGCCTCGGTATACTTTTCGTTACGTAATTCTTCATCTGTTGCGTTTACAACAGGCATTTGATGCGCACCAAAAATTTTTTGTTCAACTGGGTCTTCCACCGTTATTAAATTGATTTCATAGTGATGCTCTTTTAACATCAGCGACATATTGCGCACCAATGTGGTTGATTTACCAGAACTGGTTGGCCCTGCAACAATAACCAACCCCGTTGGGAAAGAACGCAAACGCATTAACAATTTTTGTTCATATTCGCCAAATTCCTGTTCTGTTTTAATTCCTTCGGATGGGTTATCATACAGCAATCGCATAACGACATAACGACTGCCAAACGCAATTGGATTAAATTGCATACGAATACTTAACACCCCACGTGGCAAATATAAATCCTTGGTTCCGCGCAGTGGTGTACGCCCATCTTTCTGTGCAAATTGATATTCATTTTGGGCATAGTTTGCATTTGACATATCAGATGATGCAAACGCAGCACGCACAAAAGATTCCCCCCACCCAGAATTGTATTCCAATACCGGTTGCATACTGCCATCAATACGGAAATAAATTGTTGTTTGGTCAGCAACCTCTATATGAATATCAGACACCTTTTGTGCAGCGGCCTTGGCGATAATATCAACAAAGTCCTTTTGCATTTGGTTGTCATAATCCTGACGTGAACGTGAAATTCTGCCCAAACGATTTTCATACGCCTTGTAAATACTGGAAACCAATCCCAAATCAGAATAAAACGGAATCCGCATAGGACGCGCACGTTTTTTTAACAAGTCTAAAAAAGCCAACACACGTCCATCATAACGGTGGGTGCGCGATATTATAATTTCACCACCTGAAAAATAAGCAATTAAACTTTGCGTATCTTTGGGTAATTCTTGTTCTGCACCAGTTGCAGTTAACAACCGATTACCATTTGAAAACAAAAAATCCACAATATCCTTGTTATCCGCATTTTCCAATCCCGCCGGCACAGACGGCTTTTCAGCAACCGGCACATTATTCAGGATATTGTTTTCAGCATCGTTCATAATTACGCGCCCTATTTAGATTTTGTAATATTCAAAGTCTGTGTATCATCACCATTTGTGAAAACCACACCCTCGTCCAAAGATATGGATTGAACGGTATAACCATCAACTATTTTTCCAACACTGACCGTTCTGTTTTGGCCAGTATCCAGATTTTCAATGGTTGCCTGTAATTGTGCGCCTGCCCCAATAACATTAACCAATCTGTACATTTCATCAAAATCAATTGTTGGTGTGGACGCATCATCAGAACCACCACTTGATTTACTGGTGGTTGTGGTCGTGGTTTTACGGGCGGCCAATTCCTCGGTTTGTGCCTCTAACGCTTCTTTTTCACGTTCCAATTTGGCGGCTTCGGCTTCTAACTTTGCCTGTGCATTTTCTAATTCTTGCTGTTGCTGTTCTGCACGACCGGATAATTCATCTATTTCCATATGCAATTTTATTTTTTCAGCGGCCAATCTGTCTAATTCTAAATCCAGTTGCGCACGTTCTTTTTCCAGTTCCATTAAAACCTTTTCCTGTTCTAAATCAATAATCTGCTGAAATATAGAACCATCTGGATTATACGCAGCAACCGCATCTGCGGATACAGCCTCCATTTCTGCTGCGATATCATCTTCTGTTATGGCAACTTCTGCAGCCTCGGCCGCGGCCTGTGCCTGCACTTTATCAGCCACACTGACGGCATTTGCATACATCGGCATAAATACCAGCACAGAAAACATAACTATTTTCAAACCAAATATTTTATTTAGCATATATTATCACCTCATAGTTCCAGTTACGTGTTGATGCATCCCACGCGCAACGCGTCATATACACCCCGCCAAATTCCCCAAATATTTTCATAAATTGCATTGGGTTTAATTTTGATTCTGCTGCAACCTCTACTATATCCAAATAAACCGTATCCACGCCATTTGTTAATGTATCAGTTACCATTTGTGCACTGACCGACATATTCGCATCTTGGAACGCGGTTAATACCGCCCGCATCAGTGTTTCAACATCACGTTCATCCAATGACGCGCGTGTTTGCACGGCCGGCAAAGTTGCACGCACATACAATGAATTATCAGATTCCTGCTGGACAAACGACCCCGGCATTAATGACGTTGCAATTGAATAAAACCCATCCAAAGTCCCAAAATCACGATTAAACACGGCACTGGCATGCGTTTCACCGCATTCAGCCGAAACCTGATTCCAACCGGTAACAGGCTGCATTAAAAATGCAATAGCCTGATAACACACCTGTGCACGCTGGGTTGGGTCTGGTAAATAATCATACGGCAACATAATTGGTTCAGGCTGCGCCGGACGCTGAATTTGAAATTCCGCATCTAATTCCTTGTTTTTTTCTTCTATTTGCCGTTCATATTCAATGGCTATTTCTGGACTGACCTGTGATATTTCAAGCTTTGGCGAAAACATTTGTTGTAATGGTTCACGGAAAAACCACATAACAATCCCAACAAACAAAACCAATAACACTGTTGACGCAATCGCCGCACCAACACGACTGATTGGATGCATCACCGCCCGTGCACCACGTGTTAATAAATCACCGATATTACGTTCAACGGCACGTGGCATACCCCATGCACTGGGCGCAAATAACGCACCCCAATCTGGAATTTTGGATAATTTAAAATATTCTGCACGTGCTTGCTCTTCGCTGTCAAAAATTTTATCTTCCAGTATCACGGCATTACGAACCGCAACCAGATAAAAATATTTATCAACTGCGAACACCGCCAAAAACGAAGAATATTCACCCAGCGCATCCGTCACCGCGGCCGCAGCAGATGGCATACCGACCCGTTGGCCAAAACGTTTTGCACCCAAACCAACCATGGAACGATATTCAGTATACAGATTTAATTTTTTATCTATGCTGCGTGCCAACGTACGCGCATATGTACGCGCGACATACCCTGCACCCGTTGGTTGCCAAAACAAACCAACGGCATATTTTTTCCTGTCAACAGTTATAATTTGTGCCGGCAATTTCTCTCTCTGTTATTATTAAGTAATTATAACATAAAAAACATTGCTTTGGCAAACACAGATTATAAAAAGAAACCCGCCATAAAATATTGACGGGTAAAACAATATTTCAACGCTGTTAATTAACAACCACCAACACCACCATACATTGAACCGTTGCAGTTTATCTGATGTTCAACCAATACCGGTGTGGCGGTTACACTGCTGCCGCCATCCTTGGCGGTGCGAACATTATTTGGATGTGGACAATCATAAACATTTGCCACCAAAACAAAAGAACGTTCCGGTCCAAAAATCACCCATTCATTTGGACGTGTACGTTGACTGGTTATCCAATATGCGTTGCCGGCGCGCGCTTGGTCAACAATTCGGTTTTCCAGATAAACACGCGCATCATCTGCATCATAAACCGATACTTCTGATTCAATTTTGTATAAAAAAGTACAACCAATTGGTTCAGCCTCTAACTGTGTTAAATATTGACTGCCATTTTCGTTTTTTATCATTCCGCCACAGGCCGCCAATCCAAACAAAGCCATACAAAATAAAATTGTTTTTTTCATTTTATCCATCCTGAATATGTTATTATTTTTATTCAATTATATCATAATTTGATGCATCACTGAACAACTTTTTCAGCACCAAATTATTTAACGCATGACTGCCCTTGAACGATTCCAATCGTCCAATAACAAACCCACCAGATGTATACATATCACCAATTGCATCAATTATTTTATGACGCACAAATTCATCGGGCCATATTGTTTTATTTAACGTCCCATCCCCACGGTTATTCAGCGCAATAACATTCGTTTCATCTGCCCCGCGTCCCATACCATGCGCTTTCAGATATTTCCATTCAGAAAACTTTCCAAACGTACGTGCACGCGCAATATTTTTAACAAAATCAGCAACAGATTTTTTTGTTCCGTCAAAAACATATGAATAAGATTGATTTCCTATTATTTTTTCAGGATAAATCAACGTTGCCGTTATTTCCAAAGCCTTCCCATCATTGGGTTCCAGTTTTACATATCCATTACTTTTACGCCCCGCCAGCGTGTTTATCAGCCACCATTTCATACGTACAAATACATTCATTCCACGACGTAATTCAGCGGCATGCGCAATAACTGTACGTTTTACAATAATCTTTTTACGCGCCCCACCTGTAACACCAGCCTTTATAAATTCCTGATAAAAATGTTCCGCACTGCCGTCTATAATTGGTGTTTCTGCACCATTTATTTGAATTATTGCACTATCAATTCCTGCGATAAATAACGCCGCCATTAAATGTTCAATTGTTTGCACGTGCGCGCCACGCAAATTACCAATTGTGGTATTGCGCATTTTGGTTTCACCAACATTATCATACGTTGCCAAAATTAAATCACTGTTTGGAATATCAGTACGTTGAAAGAAAATCCCATATTTTTTACTGGGTAAAACAACTATGTCCACCGGATTACCGGAATGAATACCCTTGCCAGATATTTTGACAGACTTTTTTAATGTTGACATTTAATTTTCTCCTGTAACCATTTCCAAAAATCATTTTCTATGGTTGTGCATAATTTAGCATACTTTATTTCATCACGTAATTGTGGCGACAAACGCATCCAATCTTTTTCAGTTGTTATTAATTTTGCCCCACGTTTTTGGGCCGCATCACGCAGTTTTTTTAAATCTTCATCAGTATATTGATAATGGTCAGCAAAAGATTTACGCCCCACAACATTTTTTAATGATTTAAAAAATTTCCTTGGGTATCCTATCCCTGCAAAAGCATACAACTTTTCATTTTCATCATATGGTGATATTGTCTTGTTCGTGGCATAAAATACAGGTATTCCATCAGGCAAACGAAATTTTTTACGTGGTGTCGCACTTTTTATAACAATTACCGCATCAGCACGACGCACTGCACGACGCGGTTCGCGCAACGGACCAGCCGGTAATAAAAAACCGTTTCCATACCCCAATTGTTCATCAAATACTAAAATTGAAATATCTTTCTTGATTTTTGGATTTTGAAATCCGTCATCCATAACAATTGGTGATGAATTATCAGATTGCCGATTTAATAAAATAATATTACTTTTTCTGTCACCAACATGCACCTGTAAACCATCACGCGCCAACATGGCCGCTTCGTCACCAACATTCCCAGTTTTTGCACTTTTTTTATATCCACGCATTACAACAGGCGCATCTAAAAATTCAGCAACCGCCCGCACCACCGGCGTCTTGCCAACCCCACCGGCCAAGATATTACCAATACAAATAATTTTTCTGCGCGATTTATACGCACCAATTTTACGAACCCAAAATACAACCCGACTGATAAAAAAATAAATCAAACTGACCGGCAATAATAAAACAGCCAATAAAGTTTTATGTAAAAACCACCATGGTGTTTTCATATAATTATACCCTATTTAGATTTTTTAGACTTTTTCGCTTGTTTTTTAGCCTCGCGTTCTGCACGCAATTTATTTTTAAATTCAGATGAAGTTAAATCTTGTTCCACACGGAATAAATTAAATTCCCCATCCATTTCACGAACCTGTTGCACCATAATATTTTCAATTTTTTTACGTATTTCTTCAAATTCCTTGGCTGAAACCTTGGAATCTATGAATACAGGTTCACCAATTTTACACGTTATCAACGAAAAAGGTAATGCGACTAAATACCTGTCCCAACGATTTTGAAACCAAGAATGCGATGCAGAATAGCAAACCGGAATTATTGGCGCGCCAGTCATTTTTGCAAAATATAACGCCCCGTCCTGAACACGTAAAGACGGCCCCCCCGGTCCATCCGGCGACAAACACATGGAATAATCCCCACGCCGTAATATACGCACCCCCTGACGCAGAACGGAAATTCCGCCCTCGGACGTGCTGCCGTAAATAGATTTTAAACCAAACAATCGCTGTAATTTGGCCATCATACGACCATCTTTATGCCGCGACGCCACGGCATACGCCCGCATTCCACCTAAACAAACAATTGGGGACAACATCATACTGCGCCCATGCCAGAATATAAAGATTGCCGGCTTTTTACGGTACTTTTTAAAAGTTTCCCAATTAGTAATCTTTTTACGACACGTAAAATAAACAAACCATATGGCCAATGCCATTAATCCAGCCACAACCCACTGCATAAAAGACATGCTTAACACAGGTTCCCAAAAGGCTTTCCATAACTTTCTAAATTTTTGATACATAATTAATACTCTTAAATAACATCACACAGGATTCTAGCAGTAAAAAAATCATATTTCAAGGCGGTATAGGAATCCCATCACATTCCCACCCAAAATACAAAACCTGTGAAAAAATTTGACAAACAAATAAAAAAGATATATAATTGCAAACTGTTCATCGCGGAGTAGAGCAGTCCGGTAGCTCGTCAGGCTCATAACCTGAAGGTCTGTGGTTCAAATCCACACTCCGCAACCAGTTAAAATAAAAAACATAGCCTTGTGGTATGTTTTTTATTTTACGTGTGTTGTGTTGGATTTGAACCACAGAGATAATGTGGTTCAACCGCCGAAACTAGGCGGACGGCAGTACGCCGGTTTGCGTACGCAAAAGTTTCAAGGTGACGCAGTAAATCCACACTCCGCAACCAGTTAAAATAAAAAACATAGCCTTGTGGTATGTTTTTTATTTTACGTGTGTTGTGTTGGATTTGAACCACAGAGATAATGTGGTTCAACCGCCGAAACTAGGCGGACGG
>CALXML010000009.1 GCA_944389465.1 uncultured Alphaproteobacteria bacterium | reverse complement strand
ATAAATTCTGTATTGGCCACCCCGCGTGCTGAATACGAACGTTTAATGTCAAACACATCAGAATTGGATTCAATTTTAGCGGCTGGTGCATCGCGTGCACGCGCTGTTGCCGAAAAAACATATGAACGCGTACGTCGCGCTATGTTGGGATAAATATTATATATAAAGAACACAGGAAAGGAGAGCAAAAATGAAAAACGCATTAATTTGGACCGGCAGTGTAATTGGTGTTGGGGCGGTGTTGGCATTATTGTTTGGATGGCTGGACAAACCCGATACACCACGTGTAATATCGGTCAATGGGGAATGTTTGGCATCCGCGCCAAAGGACAGAACTGCAATCACATTGCGTGTAACCACGTTGGATAAATCGGCCGCCACATCCATGAAGCAGGCGACTGCAAAAATTGCAGAAATTACAAATTTCCTGAAAACCCAAGATGTCCAGATGCAAACAACCGAATTTAATTCGTATGAACGTTCTGAATGGAATCGCGAATTGGAAAAATCTGTTGTATTGGGTACAGAAACAACCATCGCACTGGAGGTTTCCGCCGACAATATTGAAACAATTGAAAAGATATTAACGCAATTCGCCGGCCAAGAAGATGTGTATTCTGAAAACTTGCGTATGTATACCAGTGCCGAAGCCATGAAACCAGTATTGGAAGATTGCCTTGGCACAGCGGTTGAAAATGCCCGTGCACGCGCGAATGCGTTGGCTGCGGGTGATGGGCGCAGTGCGGGGAAAATGTTAAGTGCATCATACGCTGTGGGTGGTTCATCATCAGTGCAACCACGCGCGTCTAATTTCTTGACCGCGTCTGCGAAAATGGCCGTTGCCGATGCCGAGGCTTTTTCGGCCGCCGGCAGCATTGTTGCCAAGGATACAGAAGTTTCCGTCACAGTATCTGCAACATTTGAAATAAAATAACAAAATGAATGACTATGTCGCCGAATTTTTGGATTATTTGACACAGACTAAAAATTATTCTGTGCATACGGCGACTGCGTACGAAACGGACATCCGCGATTTTATAAAGTTTTATGAAAACTATAATGGTGCGGATGTTTCGTTGTCTGATATGGTGCGGGCTGATACAATCTGTTTCCGTGCATGGTTGGCAGACAGGGCACACCGTAATCTGGCGCATAAATCAACTGCACGTGCGCTGTCATCACTGCGCGGATTTTATAAATTTTTATCAAAAAAACACAATATCCAAAATAATGCAATCGGGCTGATTTCATCACCAAAAATACCACGTAAATTATCCAAGGCCATTGAAGTCACGGATGTTGAACATATGCACGACGCAATTCGTGAAATTGACAATGCTGAACCATGGATTGCGGCACGCGATTGGGCGTTGGTGCTGTTGATATTTGGATGTGGTCTGCGTATATCCGAAGCGTTATCGCTAAAAAATATTGATGTTCGTGGCCGGCCAGATGCCCTGCGAATTTTGGGCAAAGGGTCCAAGGAACGCATTGTGCCAATATTGCCGGCGGTACTGGACGCAATTGAAAAATATACTGAATTACGCCCGTTTGGTGCCGCAGCAAATGACGCATTGTTTCGCAGTGTGCGGGGATTGCCCATGTCGCCACGTATGGCAGAAAAGGTTGTTGAAAAATTGCGCCATTATTTACAGTTGCCCGATTACGTAACCCCGCATGCACTGCGCCATACTTTTGCAACAGCATTATTGGCCGGCGGCGCGGATTTAAGAACCTTGCAGGAATTATTGGGGCACGCGTCATTGTCCACAACACAATTATATACGCGCGTAAATATGTCAGAAATAATGAACATTTACGAACACGCCCATCCCATGGCTGATTTAAACAACACATCAACAGAAAATAAATAGTTATACGTTACTGATAAACGTCAAAAATAGTATTGACGTGGGGGCGGAATTTGGGGTAAAATACGTATAAACAAATGCCGAAAATAAACCACCGATAAGAATCGGTGTTTTTATTTTTGAAAAAATCCCAGATTTCTGCATTTTTTTATTCCCCCATTTCGCCGAAAACAAACGGTGGTTTTATTATGTTTTTGAGCACAATAAATGCATATGCACAAAGCAACGTATGCAAAGGAACTGTTACAGACAGTATGGGCGAAAGTGTAATAGGTGCATCTGTGATGGTCAAAGGCACAACAAATGGCACAATAACTGATATAGATGGTAATTTTATGCTTAATGGTTGTAAAACAGGTGACACATTACAGATTTCATATATCGGATATGTAACGTACGAGCACTGCGTAGAAAATTTTGCCGATATAAATGTTCAATTGTGTGAAGATTTTGGGGACATTGGTATTGGATGTTATGGTAACCCATGCAGCAGCAGTGCTGAAAAATTGCCCTGCACCGCTTGTGAAACGGCCGCAACAGAATGGGAACCAACCGGCACAGCGGGATATGAATCACGGCTGGCGGGTGGGACGTGCAGTGGAAATACCAGCACTTCACACGGAATATGTACAGGCCAAATAACACAATACAGATGTGCCGATGGATATACAGGTACAACAACCGATGGAAAGACAGGATGTATACGTAACGCAACATGCACATCTGGCTGTTGCGGCACTGTAATTGCGGAATCTGATAGTTTGCCCCTGATTGGTGCAAGCGTTGTTTTAATGAAACCGACAACACCATCAAACAGCATTGCCGCGGGCGTTATAAGTGATATGGATGGTATGTATCAAATATCGTGTGAAGTTGGTGATAAATTGGTATTTTTGTTCTTGGGTATGGCGCGGCAGGAAATCATTGTTACAGCCAATAATAAATCAGGATTAATTGTCAGTATGACAGATGACACAGGAATTGGCATATGTGATTCAGGGTATTATATGGATTGGTCCACAGGACAAAGTACGTGTAATCTGTGTCCGTCCGACGGGGAAACAGCGGGGGTTATTCCATCCAGCAATAATGGACAACACAATAACACCATATATTACTGCAGGATTCCGTCATCAACGCCCGTAAATGATGAAAGTGGCATATACATGTATACAAGCGATTGTTATTATGATAATTAAAAAACCGCCTGTTGTGGGCGGTTAATTTATAAACTGTAAAAATTATTTTTTCCAAAACGCAAAGCCACTGCGACGGCCTGATTTTTCTTCGCGTTGTTTTCTGTCCTCTATGGCACGACGACGTTCCGCGCGACGTTCCTGAAAACGACGTGCCGATTCTTCGTCACGTTGAATTAATTTCAATGTGGTAACAGATAACTTGTCGTTGCGGACCTCTTCCTCAAATTCCACAATATCATTTTCATTCAAGAATCTGATACCTGCAGCCTTTAATGCACTGGAATGAACAAATACATCATCTGTATTGCCGTTTTCATTTGGTGCGTCCGGCGTAATAAAGCCGAAGCACTTTTTACCATTGTACCATTTTACTTTACCTTGACGCATAATGTGCCTTCCTTTCTTATGCTGGTTATGGTTCCCAAATACTGTGAACCTGTAATAATTGTTGCCGATAAAATGTATGAAAGCAAGAAAAAACGCCCCAGTTTTTTTGGTTTGATTTCCTGTGGCGTTTAACATATTTTATTTACTGGATTTTTTATAGTATCGTTGGACTTCGGTCATAACAAAGTTGAACAATTTGCCGGCCATTGTGTCCAATGGAACAGTCCAATCGCGCCCAAAATACGGCATTGCCGCAACCAGTATGAAACGCCCCATAAAGTGAAAGATTTCGCTTTCTTGGGCCTGTGTTAATTTTACAGGCGCATTTTTGATATGAAATACTTCGTTTTCAATTGCGTTATCCAATTTATCGGTAATTATATCCAATATCTTTGACGGATAATACAATTTGCATGTTTTTGGAAATCCGTCAAACATAGACCCACCATTGCCCTGACTGTATAACAAATTCCAACCGACACGGTCAAATAAATCCTCTAGGCACTGACAAATCATTAAATTGTATTCTTTGACCCCGCATTCCATAAAATCCGCCAATTGACGTTCAATATTCGCACTGGTGGCGGCCATTTTACTGGTTTTCTTGTTTTCACTTTTGCGTGAAATTTCATAATGCCCGTGTGTTTTGCGTTCAAATTCAAAGAATGTACGAACCTGACATATGATTTCCATGGGCACAACGTGGCCATTTGTACCAATATCTATTATCAATTTCGCATCACGATAGTTACGCGGATTTTTCATATCGTAAAAATTATCGCGCACAGATAATATCCTGTCCGGCATCATATCACAAACACGTTCAATAAAAGTACGCGCCTGTGGAATTAAATCAAACAAACATTTTACACGCCACACATCCTGCAGGCGCATACGTGGACGTGGTACTTTGTCCAATGCACGCACCAATTCAACGGCAATGTCTTCGTGGCCAGAACCAATAATTGACAGAACTGTTTCAGATGGTGTTGATATATATTTTTCATTTAACTTTGCACGGATTTTATCCGATACCGCACGCGCAGACGCCAATCTGTCGTGTGATGCAATTACACGATATACAGTATCTGCAACTTCATCAACATATGCGGCATAGTATTTACCGGTTACCTTGTCCAATGCGCGATTAATACTTTTCTGTGCGCCGACAATAACGGTTACAATGGAAGATACGGCCAAATCTATCTTGTGCCCTGCACCACTGGTAAAAAACTGATTACGCATTGGGTCCGCATCCAAACGGTGATGTACAATGTACGGCGACAGCGGATTTATATCCGACACACTGATTGGTTCATCAATTGCACTGTCGGTTGCATAGTCATAGCGCATAACTGGGGCCTTTGGCGCACCAAAACATTTGCCAAGAAAATAAAATACTTCGCGAAACCATTGCAAACTGTCTGAATACAATTCAGATAAATAGGCGGCGGCTTCGTCATTTATGCGCCCTGACAGACGGGCCTCTTCTATGGCGGCCTGATTTTTCCGGTCGTGTTCTGCTGTTAAATCAGCCGCATAACTTTCGGAATTTTTTGCTGACATAAACGTCTCTTATGTTTTTTATTTCATTATCGGGAACAATATCACATCACGCAGTGTTGGTGCGTCGGCAATGATAGAAAAGAATCTGTCAATGCCCAATCCCAACCCTGAAATCGGTGGCATACCATGTTCCATTGCACGCAGAAAATCTTCGTCTAAATCAAAGGCCTCGTCATCACCGGCGGCCTTGTTTTTGGCCTGCTCTTCAAATGCGGCACGTTGAACAATTGGGTCAACTAATTCGGAATAAGCCTTTATCAATTCTGCACCACAAACAATTAATTGGAATATATCAATACGACGATTATCCGCATCGTTTCTGCGCGCCAATGGGATTAAATACGCCGGATAGTTATATACTATTGTTGGTTGAATAATTTGTTCACGAATCTTGTGCTTGAATACATAATCAACAATTGCAGGCACAGATTTCAGCGGTTCCAGTTCATCGGCCGTAAACATTTGATTTGCAACCAGTTGCTGTTTTAATGCATCTGTGTCCTTAAATTCCAGAATATCAACACCCAACAATTCATTCATACGCGCGGTATAATCTATTTCATCATATTTGCTGAAATCTAATTTTGTACCCTGATATTCTATCTGTAATGTGCCACGCAATTCCATTAACAGTTTTTGAATCATATCCCACGAAAAACGGATATTGTCCTGATAATTCCAGTACGCAGCATACCATTCCAGCATGGTAAATTCCTGCAGATGCATTGCATCCATACCTTCGTTCCGGAAATTTTTACCTAATTCATATACACGGTCAAAGCCGGCAGCAATTGTCTGCTTTAAAAACAATTCAGGTGCAATACGCAAATAGAAATCTGCATCCAACGCATTATGATGCGTTATAAACGGACGCGCGGCGGCCCCACTGGCAACAACCTGCATAATTGGGGTTTCAACCTCTGTAAATCCATTATTATTCAAATATTCGCGTATCAGACGCAACATTTGAAAACGCATTTTCATTGTGCGACGCGTATCTTCGTTTGATATAATATCCAAATAGCGTTGACGATAACGCGTTTCCATATCGGTCAGACCGTGGAACTTTTCAGGTAATGGGCGCAAAGCCTTGGACAAAATTTCATATTTCGCCACGCGCACAGTCAATTCACCGGCGGTCGTATGATACAATTCGCCATCAATACCAATAAAGTCACCCAAATCAACATTGGATTTCATAAATTTATATTGTTCTTCACCCAGCTCTTCGCGGGACATAGAAAACTGAATTTCGCCATCAATATCATAAATGCGGCCAAACATCAATTTGCCCAGCCAACGCAACGCCGTTACACGCCCCGCCAAACGCACATGCGTGCCGTCCGCTAATTCACGTGCGTCGCAAATTCTGTGGGTGCGGTCATATTTATCTTTCCAAACAACACCGTCGCGAGCACGAATATTTTCAGCCTTTTGCAGACGTGCCTGTAATTCATTGGTTGATATTTTTGTTGTGTTGTTTGCGTTTTCTGACATTGTTTTTCCTTTTGGGCGTTAAAATTAAAAAAACGGACGCATAAAAAGTGCGTCCGTCAAATTCTGATGGTCGCACCGTATCAATAAAAGAATTTCAAAACCAATTTCATTGTTAATGTGACCCCAATAAAACTTTGGTGCGAGCAAAGGGGCTCGAACCCTCGACCTCAACCTTGGCAAGGTTGCGCTCTAGCCAACTGAGCTACGCTCGCACTGTGAGGCATATTCTGACATATCTTTTTATACATTGCAAGTAATTTTTTATCTGATTTTTTGATTGCCGAAATATTTCAGTGAATCCAATGTATATTGGCGTTTGGCCACATCCAATTTTTGCCGCAAAATATCCAATTCAGTGCGTTTTAATTCATTTGCGTCATTCAATGCATCCACCATACCGTATGCCGCCAACATTATCATCATTATCCCCAGCGCAATAAAGAAATATCGGCCCCCAGTCAATTTTACTTTGACTGGGGTGCCGAAATCATTACCGGAAACCTCGCGTTTTTCCACCATATTTACAACCACTTCCACGGTTGCAGGATTTGCAGGAATCCGTATGCTGTACGTTTGTCCGCAAATGTGTGACCACAACGTGGGCATACTATGAACGGTGCAATTACAGATTTGGTCTTTTTAAACATGGCATGCCATATCCACAAACCCAGAACCCAAACCGCAATTACCAATCCCCACGCGACATAGTTAAAGTATTGGTCAACTGTATCGGTTATAACGGTTATAACCTGAACATTAGATGCAGACAAATCATCATAGATTTTTGTTGCAACTGGCCATGAAGATGGACGCCACGGATACACATGTTCAATACCATAATTGGTCAGCAGCGTTGTGCCCAATCCACCGGTGTTTTTATCCAATTGTGTTTTTATAACGTCATCAATCATATCATCAATTTGAACCTGTAAAACACTGGTTAATTGCGTTTCTATTTCATCCAGTTTTTCATTTACCATTGCCGCGGTATTATCAACCTGTGCAATTGTTTCGTTGGCTTTGTCTATGCCGGTATTTACCTGTTCAACGCCCTTGTCTACTTCATCCAAAGCCTTGTCAATGCCACTGGTATCAATGCCAAACATATTGGCCAAACCGGTTAATTTACCAACCTTGGCGGTGGTATCTGTTACTTTATCTGTTGTTTCACTGGCCTTGGCAGTTACATCCTTGGCCTTATCGGTGGTATCTGTTACGACGTCAACCGCATCGCCGACCATACGAACCTTGTCAATGGCAAAGGCAACGGGCTGTTCCAGATTAATTGCGTCCTTAATCCCGTCCAGCAATTTTTCATACTGTTCAACAATATTACGTTGCAGGTCAAAAAACATAGACACAACAATAGATTTCTTAATCGGTTGTGAATAAGTATTTTTTACCCATAACGGCAAACTGATAACCAGCGCAATCCATATAATGGATATAACTGCAAAAATAACCTTTATACGCGTTACAAACGATTTTTTCTTTTTAACCGTTTTTGCGCCACCCATATCTATTACTTCTACTTCTTTCTTTTTTCTTGGCATGGTAAAATCTCCTTTCCTGCTTGGATACAATCAGTGTAATAAAATTTGGGATTTTATTTCAACCCCTTTTATCGTGTTTGTTGTTTAAAAGCATCTATTTCTGTGGCCAACATTTCACGTATTTTTTGTGGACCAGCCATTTTTTGCTGATATGCCATAACCTGATTTACAGTTTGATGATATATCGCCGCATCACGCGCATTATCAAATGTGGCGATTTCTGTTACAGGAAATATTTCATATTGACGATTGCCGGTATTACGACATACCAAAGTATATATAAATGTTAAATTCCGCACAGATTTTACCGCTGTGGCCAAATACAATCTGTCAATATTGTTCAATACCAATTTTGGCGCACCGGCCACCGTGGTCGTATTCTGGTTTATGGTTATTTTTTGTGTTTTATCTGCTGTACTTTTATTCATTATTCTTCACCTGTGTATTTTGATATAAAATCTTTCTTGAATTGGGCAAAGTTGCCCTGCTCTATGGCATTACGAATATCGCGCATTAAATCCTGATAAAACCATAAATTATGTTGGGTCAGTAATGTTGCCCCCAATATTTCATTGCACTTTACCAAATGATGTATATATGCGCGTGATAATTTGCATGCAGGACATCCACATTTATCATCCAATGGCGCGGCATCATCACGGAAACGTGCATTTTTCATATTCATTGTACCGTGACGGGTAAATGCCTGTGCAGTGCGACCGGCACGTGTGGGCATTACGCAATCAAACATATCAATACCACGTTCCACCGCGCCCAATATATCCAATGGCGTCCCCACCCCCATTAAATAGCGTGGTTTGTCCGATGGTAACAACGGCGTTGTTGTTGCAATCATATCAAACATAACATCCTGTGGTTCACCCACGGCAAGTCCCCCCACCGCATATCCGTCAAACCCAATGTCGGTTAATTGTTTTGCGGACTTTTTGCGCAAATCCGCGAAATCAGCCCCCTGAACAATGCCAAATATACCGTATCCAGCGCGGTCAACAAACGCATCACGACTGCGTCGCGCCCAACGGGCAACCATTTCCACATTTTTTTCAACCCGTTCACGTGGGGCGGGCAAATGCAGGCATTCATCCAATGCCATCGTTATATTGGAATCCAATTGATGCTGAATATGTACGGAATCTTCGGGCCGCAGAAAGTGTTTTATTCCACCGTCTATGTGTGACGTAAATTCCACACCCTCCTCGCGCATTTTAACCAGATTAGACAATGACATAACCTGAAATCCGCCACTGTCGGTTAATATCGGACCATGCCAACCGCTGAATTTATGCAGGCCGCCCATTTTTTCAACCAAATCGCCACCGGGGCGCATCATTAAATGATATGTATTACCCAAAATAACCTGTGTACCCGTGGCGGCAACCATATCCATGGTTAATGCCTTGACCGTGGCAGCCGTGCCCACCGCCATAAAAGCGGGTGTTTGGAAAGTCCCATGCGCAGTTTCCACCGCGCCACGACGCGCACCACCATCCGTTGTCAATAATGTAAACTTTAACGACATTATGCATTTTCCTTTTTGAATAATAAACAGCAATCTCCGTACGAGAAAAAGCGATATTTTTCCGCCACGGCATGCGCGTATGCGGCTTTCATTTCATCCAGACCACTGAACGCCGAAACCAACATAAACAATGTTGATTTTGGCAAATGAAAATTCGTCAGCAACATATCAACTGCACGAAACCGATACCCCGGTGTGATAAAAATATCAGTACTGCGACAAATTGGCACAACACGTTTGCAACGCGTGGATTCCGGTAAATTACAGTTGTCCATTGCCGCACTTTCCAATGTGCGCATAGACGTTGTTCCAACCGCAATTACACGTTTTGCATTGTTGATTATGTCGGCTTGCACAGGTGTGATACAACACCATTCACTGTGCATTTTATGTTCATTCAGATTTTCTGTTTTTACAGGCATCCATGTGCCCGCACCAACGTGCAGGGTTATTTTTACTATTTTCGCACCACGCCGTTCTATTTCGTCCATTAATTCGGGCGTAAAGTGCAAACCAGCCGTGGGGGCCGCCATTGAACCAATTGGGTCCGCATATACCGTTTGATAACGTTCGCGGTCAGCAGTTTCCGCATCGCGCTTCATATATGGTGGCAACGGCATTTTACCCACCGCGTCCAGCACCGTGAAAATATTATCGCACATAAATTCCAGTTTTAATCCACTGTCATCGTTTTTGTCCAACACGCGCGCAGTTGTGCCGTCATCCAGTGTCAGAATTTCGCCCAACGGAATTTTATTAAATTTTTTGCACAGTCCCCACCAAACTTTGTCATTTACCGCCGTGTGCAACGTGATTTCGTGCGACGTGCCGCGTGAATCAGCCGCATCAAAACGCGCCGGAATTACACGCGAATTATTAAACACAACAACATCACCGGCCTGCAGATAATCCACAAAATCACGAATGTGTTTATCAGACAAAGTCGCCCCATTTACCACCAACATACGGGATGCGTCGCGGTCGGGTAATGGATGTGATGCAATTAATTCAGATGGTAATTCAAAATCAAAATCAGACGTGTGTAACATTATTTCTTAAATTCCAATCCCTGTTCTTCATAATTTTCAGATACATCTTCCCAATTTGGTTCAACACGCACAAACAAATGCAGGCGCGCATTCACCCCCCATTGGTTCTGAATATCATGACGGGCGGCAGTTCCAATTTTCTTTAATTGCGCACCCGCGCGTCCAATTACAATTTTTTTATGCGCGTCATTGCGCACAGCGATTTTTTGATATATATCCAAAACGCCATCATCCGCAACATCAACGCGTTCAGTTACCACATTTATGTGATAAGGCAATTCCTGATGAATATATTTATAAATCTTTTCACGGGTTAATTCCGATAAATATAAATTATCCGGCACATCCGTTGCATCGTGCGCTTCAAATAAATAAGGGCCAGCCGGCATAACATCCGCCAATGCGCGCAACATTTCATCCACACCATCATTTTTCAGCGCGGAAATCATAAATATTTCACGCGGGTGCGCCAATTCATTTATTTCGGCGGTTACTGGCAATAAATCGGTTTTAGGCACTGAATCAACCTTGTTCAATGCAACAAACAGATTTTTATGGTCACGAATTTTTTCAACCAATCCGCGCACTGTATCGGTTATGCCCTTTTGCGCATCAATTACCAACAATATGGCATCTGCATCAGATGTTGCATCCATCGCGGCACCAACCATTGCACGGTCCAGCCGACGCGACGGACGAAAAATTCCGGGGGTATCAACAAAAATTAATTGCCGCGCCCCCACCATTTTTACCGCACGCAGATTTGTACGCGTGGTTTGCACCTTGTGCGAAACAATTGATACCTTGCGCCCCATAATTTGATTAATCAAGGTGCTTTTGCCCGCATTAGTCGGGCCAACAATTGCAATAAATCCAGAATATGTTTCAGTCATACCGCAACCATAGCACACCAAATGCAAAAGTGAATAAAAATCTTGCAAACATTAAAAGGTATTGTAAAATCCAGCACGGAGAGGCAGCCGTATAAAGGATTTTTTATGCAATTAACTGGTCCTGAAATTTTACGTCGTATGCATACGCCGAATATGTCCAACCCTGAATACAAGCCTGATATTATTATTGAACCTTTTGATGAAAAATGTTTGGGCAGTAACAGTTATGACCTGCATCTGGGGGACAAATTAAAGATTTACAAACGCACGTTGCCGTATGGTATGCGTCCGGCAATTGAATATCGGCGTGGGACGGTGTATTCTATGCGGGATTGGTTCTGGGATTACAGCGCATATTTGGAATACCACAAATATCCTGAAAAATACGACCCACGAAACCCCAGATTTCTGTTGGACCCGTGCGATGAACAAACCCACGAAACAATTGATATAACAATACCACGTGGTGGATTAATTTTATCGCCAGACATTGGCTATTTGGGACACACGGTGGAATATACTGAAACATATAACCTGTTCCCGTATATTGATGGCAAATCATCGGTGGGACGTAATTTTATATTAAATCATCATACGGCAGGCCGTGGCGATGACGGATTCTGTGGTCAATGGACGTTGGAAATAAAAACTTTGTACCCAACCGTCGTGTACCCTGATATGCGGATTGGCCAGATTTATTATGAACAATTTATTGGCGACAGAAAGCCATATAATGAAAACCGCGCCAGTCATTATAACGGGCAAATGGGCCCGACACCGGCCGCGATAATCCCAATAGAGGATATAAAACAAAAACAACGATAAATTCCGCCCAAATGGGCGGCTTTTTATTTCATATTTGCAACATACGTTCAGTCAGACTCCCCATCCAGCAACAGCGACCGAAAGGCCGCATTGGCCCGTGTGTTGGCCGCACAGATAAACGCACAATGTGCCACACAATAATCAGCAGACGTTGGGGTGACAAAGAATACCCACGGCGAATCCACTGGATTGGTCATTTTGCACCAGCAATGCGCATTATTATTGCCGGCTGTACTGCTTGTAACGGCATTGGACGTGGAACTGATTGCGTCACCATTTTTTGAACCACAAAACGCAACACCCTGAATGGATACACTACCACTGGTTGTGGCCCAATTTAACTGACCGATTTTTTTCGGCGGTATTTTTTTGTAATTTTTCATAAAAAACTGTGTATAATCCAATTACTATGAAACATCTGACTGATTCTGATATTGCAAAAATGGCGGATATAAAATTCACACCAAACGACGATGACATACGTCGCCGCGTGCGCAGTGAATTAAAACTGTCCACCCGTATACCCGACGCACCGCAACCCGTGCCGGAACACTTTGTGTTGGATTTGCATCAGAAAACTGTTGAACAGGCGTGGGCTGAAATTATGGATTTGGCCACATCTGGTGTGCGCAGTGCCACAATTATCACGGGGGCCAGTGGTGTTTTACATAAACAATTTCCACAATGGGCAACGGCCAGCATTTTATCACCATACATTGTGTCATCAACACCAATAAATAACGGCAGTTTCAGTGTAAAATTCCGAAAACAAAAAAACTAGCCACGATTATTAACCCAATCGGTTGGGTTTATGTATTCGCCATTATATTTAATGGCATAATGCAAATGCGGGCCCGTTGTGCGGCCACTGTTACCCGTTTCGGCAACCACGCACCCCGCGCCAACGCTGTCGCCATTTTTTACAGTCACAGTGTTTAAATGACAATATACTGTTTCATATCCGTTTGCATGCGCAATTTTTAGCCCATTGCCACATGTTGAATCACGCCACACAGATTTCACCGTGCCAATTGCAGGCGAATATACCGGTGTTCCGACAGTGGCTGAAAAATCAATTCCACGATGGACCTGTTGTTTGCCGGTTACTGGGTTTGTACGCTGGCCATATGGCGATGTTACGCGCGGGTTTCCCGTCAAAGGAACGCCCAACGGCATTGTTTGACCGGCCGGCGTATTTGTATTATGCGGTTCGCATCGTGGGGCATTTTGCGCAATTATAACCACCGGCGATTGCCCAGATTGTTGCGGTTGGCTTATTATATTTTGCTGTTGCGGTTGATTCTGTATATATTGCACCAAATTACGCCGCGCATTATTTGTGTTTTGTTGCAAAACGTTTAATTCATCTTTTATTGTTATTCCACTGTAAATACAGCCCGATATACAATGCCCATTTGCATCGTATTCTGATTCCCACGGTTCATATCCAGCCGCCAACAGATTGGTGCGCTGGGTAAAAGTTAAATCGTTCGCCGTTTTTGGAAAAGATTGCGATTGCAACAAACTGGCACTGTGCGCAGCACAGCAAATAAATCCTATAAATACAGCAACACGTATTGTTTTCATATCTGAAATATTATATCAAAAATATATCAGATATTAAAATGCAATCTTTATTTGCCCCATAATTGTATGTGATGTATATCCAGACCGCATATCCAACGTATAATTCAGCCCTGCATTAAAATAATTATTTATAACATCTATTGCCAATCCGCCCCTGAACAACGCACGACGCGGGACGTCAACTGGGATGTCATAAGATTGTCTGTCTATTAATTTAACGTGTATATTTTCTGAACCGCGACTGATTATATCGTATCCACCACCCAAATACATTTTTGGTCTGATAATAAAATCAGTGCCCACAAAATCAAACCCCATATCCACGCCGGCCGATGCATTTAAAGTATTATACCACCAGTCATCAAATGATTGCGCCACGTCATCTATGTATTTATCAGCAGAAAATAAAATATATCGCAATGAAACATTTGGTATTACTGATATAGGTCCGCGCATCATTCGCATTCCCATATTCATTTGGGCGGCATAAAAATCTGTGTCGTAAACGCCATCATCAGAAATGCTGGCAATGCTTTTATCCATATTCCAGCCTATATTTCCCATATTTGCGCCCGCGTTTATAAAAAATCCGTTTCGTGATATATATTTCATAAATGCGGTTATACTGTTTCCATTGGCGTCGCTGTAAACGCGGGTGTCATGGGTGTCTGTCATAGTTTTTGTATATTCAACACCTAAAATTATGCCATCTGTGGCATAACCACTGGCCGATATGGCAAATCCCGTACTGCTGGTATTAAAATCACCATTCTGTTCAGAATCATAACCTGCAAAATTGCCAAACACCGCGCCATTTACAGAAAAAGTATCCTTTGTCGTATCACACATATTAAAATTTGCTGGACATGTTCCGCGACGTGCCAGCGTTGGCGTGTTTATGATATCAAAAGCCTGACTGATATGATGCGTCATTTCAAATAATGCCATTGCAGTATTATTAAATCCCAATATTGAAATAGTATTCAAATATTGTGCCACATCACTGGATTGCACATCAGTTATATATGATGCCACACCTGCGGCGGGCCCAAATTCAGAATATATGCCCGCCCACGCGTGCGCGGTATCAATTAAATAATCTGGCATACCTGAAAATATATTATTGTTTGCCGGCGCGGCCATCGCCCCACAACAAAAAAGCACTGAAATTGGTATAATTAAATTTTTCATAATGACGTATCCTGTTTTTTGTTTATAATAAATGCCAACAGATTAATTTTTAATAGGAAGCATTTACTATGGCCAAAATCAAAACTGTATACGATTATATTCGCAGCAATAATATTAAAACCATACTGTTGGTAATCTGTTTCCCATTGATATTTATTGCGCTGGTATTTTTATTCAGTTGGATTGTTGTACCGGTTAATCAGGCGTGGGAAACAACGCTGTCCGTGGCAATACCAACATTTATTGCGTGTGGGGTATGGCTGTTAATTTCGTGGGCTTTTGGCGATTCTATGATGTTGCATTCGGCACATGCGCATGAAATTTTTGATACAGACCCCGAAAACCGTGAAATATTTCGCGCTGTTGAAAATGTTGCCATCGCAGCCGGCCTGCCACGGCCACGCGTGTATATCATAGACGACGATTCCATGAATGCCTTTGCCACTGGGCGCAGTCCACGTGATGCATCTGTGGCATTAACACGCGGAATTATAAAAAAACTGGACAAACTGGAATTACAGGGCGTAATTGCGCACGAAATGGCGCACATTGGTAACCGTGATATCAGGTTGGATATGATGTTAATAACGGGTGTTGGCGTAACTGTATTTGCCGCCGATATAATATTAAGAATGGCTTTGATTGGTGGTAATAATGACAACGACAACCGCGGCAATGGTGCAGCGGTGCTGTTAATGGTATGGCTGGCATTTATGGTGTTTAATTGGATTATTACGCCGCTGTTGCGAATGGCCGTGTCACGCAACCGCGAATATGCAGCCGACGCAACAGGTGCACAAATTACACACAACCCAATGGCGTTGGCAAATGCACTGCGCAAAATTACAACGGACTCACGCGTGGAATGTCTGGACAAAGTAAAATCTATGGCAACAGTATGCATTGCGAACCCCAGTGGCCCGCGCGAATTTATCAGTTCGCTGATGGCAACGCATCCACCGGTGGAAAAGCGTATTGAACGGTTGGAATCTATGGCATCTTAAAAAATTGGGGGATAATATGGCGAACTTACATTTTCATTATGGAACAATGGGGTGCAGTAAATCAGCACAACTGGTTATAAACGCGTATAACCAAAATAAAAACGGCAATAAAACTGAAATCATTAAACCTAAAATAGACAATCGTTTCAGTGAAAACAAGGTTAATTCCAGAATTGGTATATCGGCGGATGCAGTCGTGTTGGAATCTTTGCGCGATTGGTCGCCGGCCACCGACACAAAAATGGTTTTAATTGATGAAATTCAGTTCTTTACCCCTGACGATGTGGACAGACTGGTTCACATTGCCGACAGCAGACCGATTATAATTATGTGTTATGGCCTGATGATTGACAGTAACGAGCATATTTTCCCAGCGTCACGCAGATTAATAGAGGTTGGCGCAAAACTGCACCGTATGGAATCAACATGCCAAATTGCAGGATGTATGCATTTGGCAACACATCACCTGCGATATGACGCGGCTGGCAATGTCGTACGTGCAGGCGCACAAATAGCAGTCGGCGACAGCAATTATAAATCCGTATGCCGGCAGCATTTTAATATGCTGTATCACGGCACTGGCCACAACAGCCAAAACAGCAGATAAAAAACGCCCATTTTGGCGTTTTTTGTTGAATTAAAAGAAACATTAAAAGTTTAATGTGTTTTTTGTTTTTTATATTTTTGTGTTTCTAATGGATTATCCAGTTCCACATCATTACGATTTAAATCATACCGCCCCCACGGCTTTGCCAATTCTTCGGCATATTTTGTATTGTTTACGATGTTACGCATAGCCGCATAAAAATTTTCGTATTTTTTTTCTTGGTTTGATTTAAATTCCGCAAACGCAGAATCAATGGCACTTTTAAACTCACGTAATTCAACCTGTTGCTGCTTTTTAAATTCTTTAATTAAACTTTCTTGATTTTGTGCTATTGACTTCATTGACATCAATGTCATGCCTGCCACACCCAATGTAAATGCAGCTTTTTTTACATTTGCCATAATTTTCACCTTTGCTTATATCTAATCTGAAGATACAGTAAAATCCCCGTCTTGGATTTATGACTATTTTATCAAAACATTCCCAAACAATCCATATAATATTTTTTCTTGCAATCTGGATAAAATCGTATAAAATATACGAACGTTGCGCCCATGGCTCAATTGGATAGAGCATCTGACTACGGATCAGAAGGTTGAGGGTTCGAATCCTTCTGGGCGCGCCAGAATTTAACCGCCGGAAACGGCGGTTTTATTTTTTATATATCTGGCAAATGCTGCAAATCCTGTATTATATTTTTTATAATTGACGTGGGTATGGAATTTGGGGTAAAATAAGGTTAAACAAATGCCGAAAACAAACCACCGATAAAAATCGGTGTTTTTATTTTTGAAAAAATCCCAGATTTCTGCATTTTTTTGTTTCCCCATTTTGCCGAAATAAATCGGTGGTTTTCGTCGGCAATATAAACAAATGCGCAGAAATAATATGGGGGCTGATTTTGTTGATACGTTTATGGCGCGCATCAGTATGGAACGCAAGGACAGTTTTGCTAAAAATTATATGCAACCGGTCACCCCGGAAACCATGGCATTCCGTATGGTCCGCCGTTGTGGAATGTGGCGCAAATTAATAGATTTATCCGCACGTCAACGTTCGCGGGATTTCAATATATCGCTGTAATAAAAAACGCCCAAGTGGGCGTTTTTTTATTTGTTATCCTTGCCAGATTCAAAATCCGCGGGCTGTTTATCCAATTTTTTTGTCCATTCATTATCTGGAAAGTTTAACTTTAACATTTCTGCATATCCATACGCCTGTTCTGGTAATCCAATCGCTGTATAACATTCGGTCAGGCGATATAGTGCCTCGGGCGTCATAACGGTTTCTTGGGCCGTTTGCACCACTGATTGCAGACGTGAAATTGCGCTGGGCCAATTTTTCCGTGCCATATCGGCACGTGCAGAATACATGGCCTTGCCAGCAATATAGTTTTTCAAGATATTAATTTTATTTTGTGCATTTTTTGCGTATTCAGATTTTGGAAATCTGTCAACCAATTGCTGAAATTGTTGCAGTGCATATGCAGACATCCCCGGTTCACGGCGCACGTCACTGACCTGACGGTAATAGCACATTCCACGCAGGTACAGCATATATGGCACATTTGCATTTCCGGGGTGAAAACGCATAAATCTGTCAACTGTCATAATTGCACCGGCAAAATCATCATCCATATATTGCGAATATGCCGCCATAACCAGTGCGTCGGCCGCCCATGGACTGGCCGAATATTGGGTTTCCGCATGCAAAAATTCTGCGGCGGCCTCTTCATAATCCTTGTCATTAAATTCAGCGTATGCCGATTCATAAATTTCCGGCAAACTGCGTTCAACTGGTACTTCATTCGTGCTGGCGCACGCCGTCAGTACGGCTGCCAACCAGATTAAAAAAATTTTATTTGTGTGCATATTCCTGCCTTGATTTTGTTTATTAATCGTGAGTATAATCCAAACTATGGGACTAGGCAAACATATTTTCGGTGTTGGCGTTATGACAGGAATCAGTCGTGTGTTCGGATTCCTGCGTGACCTGTGTATCGCGCACATTTTTGGGGCGGGACGTTTATCAGACGTATTTTTGGCCGCATTCAAATTGCCGAATTTATTCCGTGATTTATTGGGCGAAGGTGCATTATCATCTATATTCATTCCAATGTACACGGCACAAAATAAAAATGAAAATTTTGCCAAGAATGTGTTTTCTTGGCTGATGGTCGTGCTGTTGTTTATAACATTGGTGTTTGAAATATTAATGCCGGTGGTTGTATGGATTTTAACCCCCGGATTTGCAGACGACCCAACAAAAATGCAACTGACTGTTACTGTTTCACGCATTATGTTTTGGTATGTTGTGTTTATTTGTGGTTCTGCGTTTTTATCGGCAATATTAAATGCTTTTTCACGATTTTTATTGGTTGCTTTTATGCCGGTGCTGTTAAACATTATGTTGATTTTGGCAATGGTTACGGCATTATGGTTTGCGCCTGAAACAGTATTGTACATAATGGCATTTACTGTTGTTTTATCTGGAATTGTTCAGTTTGGAATTTTATGGTCGCGCATACGCCGGCATCATTTCGGGTTGCGCCTGATTCGCCCACGTTGGACACCAGAAATTAAAAGTATGTTTAAACGTTTGGGTATCAGTATTGTTGGCAATGGCTTTTATCAAATTACAATAATTGTCGGAACATTGGTGGCCAGTTTTCAAAGCG
This sequence comes from uncultured Alphaproteobacteria bacterium, assembly GCA_944389465.1. Lineage (GTDB taxonomy): Bacteria > Pseudomonadota > Alphaproteobacteria > Rs-D84 > Rs-D84 > Enterousia. The sequence continues at coordinate 18,150 of CALXML010000009.1, read as the reverse complement.
GCGCGGTATCATGGCTGTACTATTCTGACAGAATGGTTCAATTACCGTTTGCTTTAATTGGTTTGGCGGTTGGAACGGTTTTAATATCGTCAATATCAAATGCGATGGCTGCAAAAAATATGCCCAGTGTATACCGCCAGCAAAACGTATCAATGCGCAAATCAATGATGCTGATTATGCCGTGTATGGTTGGGCTGTTTGTATTGGCTGAACCAATTATAAAATATTTGTTTGAATATGGCGCGTGGACACCTGAATCAACACACGCGGTGGCATTGGCAATAATGATTCAGGTTTTGGTTTTGCCCGCAATGATGATAAGCCAAATTTACAGCAAGACTCTGTACGCGTCACAGGATGTCCGCACTCCTGTAAAAACCAGTATAACATCATTGGCTGTGGCGATTGCGATATATTTAACTGCATTTCACTTTATTGGATATTTGGCAATCCCAGTTGGCGTGGTGGTCAGTGGATATTTGAAAAATTATCTGCTGCGTCGCGCATGTAAACGGCGTAATCTGATTCAACCCAGCAAAAAAACTTGGGTTGCGATGGGCGCATTTGGTGCACTGGCGATTGTTTTGGGTGCAGGGTTATGGTTTGTTCCAATTCCCAACATATTTATTTTGTTTGTCGCAATTGGTGGATTTGCAATTTTGTATTTACCAATTGCGTATTTGATTGATAAAAAAATATAGTCAAAATAAAGTTGAAAGCGGGCTTTTTATGTGATAAAATTTAATCATAAAAGAATGTAAGGAGTCCCATAATGAAAAAAATCATATCTTTGGCGGTATTAACTGCGGTGCTGGCGGCATGTACGGATTTAAGCACCACGGATACCAGTTCTGTAAACGGCTATGCGGCCGACGGATTTGGTGAAGAAACGCTGGTGACATCGGATGAAAGTTTGAATAATACATACCTGTTGGCACCCGCACCAAAATATTATGTCGGCAGTGCATACAAGGTAGAAGATGTACAATACATCCCTGTAGAGGATTTAACATACAATCAAACCGGTATTGCGGGTATTATACCGGCTGAATTGAACGGAACAAAAACCAGCAATGGCGAAGTTTTTGATATGAACCAAATGGTCGCAACCAGCAAAACATTGCCGTTGCCAACAATTGCACGTGTAACTAATTTGGATAACGGTCAATCTGTTGTTGTCCGTGTAAATAATCGTGGGCCATTTGTAAATACGCGTATTATGGACCTGTCACCGGCGGCCGCCCAGAAAATTGGTATGAATGGCCAGACCAAGGTTCAGGTTCAGGTTATGGCAAATGAATCAATGGCGGTTAAAAACGCAACAATTGGCGCAACAACACCTGCCACACAGCCGGTGGCCCAGCCACAACCTGTTGAAACGACAACAACAACGGTTGTTACAACAACCGCTGCACCAACAACAGGAACGGTTGTAACATCAACTGCGGCGGCCACAACTGGTGAATACAGTGTACAAATTGCCGCATTCTATGCCCAAGACAGTGCAGATTCATTGGCGGCCCGTATGGCAAAATATGGCAACGCCGTCGTTGTGCAAGAGGGCGATATGTACAAAGTACGCATCGTCAATCTGGATGCAGCACAGGCGCGCAGTGTAATTGATGCCCTGCGTAATAACGAAGGTATGGCCCCCGGTTTGTTAAGAAACGGTCGTTGGGTTAACGCCGACAGCATTTAAACAAAACGGGGCATCGCCCCGTTTTTTGTTACTGGTTACTGGTAACTCGTAACTCGTGTGCCTTTTGTATGCGTGTGTCGCTCGGACGCGTTGCGTCCTGTGTGTATTCTCGGTATTTACTATCGCAAAATAAGTTTATAATGACTGGATTGCTTCGTTTCACTCGCAATGACAAGATTTGAATAACTATTCAGCATACTGACATTTTTGTCATTGCGGGCCACGCCAGTGGCGTGGCAATCTGGCAAGCAGCCCACGAATAGTCCACACATTGCCCCCCCTTTATCGTTCCTGCGGGATTTTTGTTTTCAGGCAAATTAACACAATGTTGAGTGCTGCAAATCCCGTATTATATTTTTTATAATTGACGTGGGGACGGAATTTGGGGTAAAATATGTGTAAACAAATGCCGAAAATAAACCACCGATAAGAATCGGTGTTTTTGTTTTTGAAAAAATCCCAGATTTATGCATTTTTTTGTTTCCCCATTTTGCTGAAATAAAACGGTGGGTTGCGACAGTCCTGTTACAGGGGGACAAAAATGAAAAAAATTTTTGTATTTTTGGGAATATTGGCAATTTCAATGCCTGCGTTTGCACGTGTAAAATTACGTGCCGGTGACAACAACAAATGTTTTGTAAATGTCGGCGGAATAAATCATTTTTGGTATTGTGGTTCACAGGGCAGTGATTGCGCCGGTAAAAAATTAAGAAAATATCATGACCGTACATATCAATATCATGGTGACGAATTTGAATCCGAAGGACGACATTTTTGGTGCTGTGATGGTACAACCGATACCGCCGGCAAATACGTTGAAAGCACAGCACCCTTTTCATCAAGCGAAATTGTAACTGTTGATTTAGGGAATGGTACATGTACATATGAAAAAATTACTAATGTATGCGGTGACGTAATTGACGAACCGTGTACCGCCCCGACCAACTGTACGGACGGAACAATTTTACGCAACGACACGTGTGTCACCCCATGTGATGGCAACACTGCGTTTGAAAGCACGGCATCAAACAAATGCATTGAATGCGAAACGACCGCATATCAGGGTATAAACAATGACAAATTATGCGTTAAATGCGACCCCGCCACCCAATTTTTTGATAAAACGAATAAAAAGTGCATATCAAAAACATCGCTGAAACGCATCAGTGCCAGCGCAATGCAAAAATGTTATGGTTGTCCAAATAATGAATTGTTTGCGGAATGCAGTTCGTTGTTTAGCCAATCCGCCAGTGAACGCCGCGCAGCCAGCAATTATACACAAATTATCAAAGATTGCTATATCACTGAAGACAGCGATTCCGGCACGGATAATTAATAAATTATCAAAACATCTGCAACCGATATTTAAAGCAATAAATAAACACCCCATGGGCGGTGCAGCCAAACACAATTTGGGGAAATGCTTTCTGGGTGCACCGGTACAGAACCACGGGACGGGCCTGATATTAATTATTTTACAAATTATTCTGTTGCATCTGTATTTGATGATGGGGTGTCATCAGTTATATAACAATCAGTGATAATTTGTTCATAATTATCGGCCGCACGACATTCTGATTCAGATAAACTGAACAGCAAGCCGCATTCTTTTAACATTTGATTATTTGGACAGCCATGGCATTTTTGCATTGCAGTGGCCGTAATCATACTCATTGATGTTTTTAACACACATTTTTTTGCAAATTTATCAAAAAATTCCGTTTCAGAATCACACGTAACACACTGTCGGTCGGTGCTTATACCCTGATATGCGGTCGTTTCACATTCAATGCATTTATTTGATGTCACACTTTCAAATGCAGTAGTACCACTGCAGGGCGCAACGCAATCATTATTACGAAACAATGTGCCATCTGGGCAATTTGTTGGTGTTGTACACGGCACATCAATAACGTCACCACATACGTTTGTTATTCTTTCATATGTACAAGTACGGCCATTACCCAAATCAACAGTGACTACTTCACTGGTTTGGAATGGTAAATGGGTTTCAACAAATCTGCCCATATAATCATCTTTGCCGTGGCAACACCAAAAATGACGGCTGTTATCATATACAGAAGAAAAGCCCTCGCCATGCAGCAACCACTGTCTGTTATAGCCATTCAATGCTCTTCTGCCAGAGCAAACCGGATGTTTAAAAAGTGCTTTGCCACAAAAATACCAATCTTGACGCGATGCAAAGTAATCTATGATACACTGGTTATTATATCCAAATCGTATCCCAAACATTGCATGCACATATGTCGGATGCATCATTATCAAAGCAAGTATTAAAAAAAATTTTTTCATTTTTGTTATTACTTTGGCTTAATCCAAATGATGTGCATTTATTCAATATCAGTACATGGCATGGTAAATACATATGTACCGGAACGGCTATTGTATTCGGTATTTGCAGGCACAAACAATGCACATATGTCTGCGTTTGAACCCTGACAATTTTCAACAGTATCAACAGCAGAATATCCAACAGGGCACGTGTCTTCTGCCAGTATTATTTGTTCTTTGACCAGTGTGGTGTAACCTGTTGGGCATACTGCCGACGGCATTGTGGCGGCAAATGTAACAGTTGGCACGAACAGAAAAATAAATAAAAATACATATTTCATATTTGGGGTCCTATTGAATAGAGTTTGTTAACCTTTGTAAAAACATAGTGCCGCTTGGCTGAAAATTTCCGGCACACAACTCCGCACAAGTCAGCGTACACGACATATAAGTGACATTCGTAGACGCTAAATAAACACTAACCCAATTTGTGGAAACCGCCGGATAAACCATTTTGCACCAACAATATTTATTATCATCAAGGTTTGAATTGATATTTAAAGAGCCGGCGGTTTGAGCCGTTGCCGTAACTTGGTTTGCTGCACATGTTGCTATGCCCCGAACAGCGACACTGTTGCCATTGGATGTTGTACATGTTGTTGTCCAATCATGTCCACAATCTGTTGAACCACAATCTATTGCCTGTAGTGTGCAACTGTTAAAACCAAGATTCACACATTGATTAAAACTGGCCAAGGTCGCATTTGGTAATAGCAAAGCAAATAAAATAGAAAATTTTTTCATTGCTTTCTCCTTATAATATATTGGTAAATAATGCATTGCGAACTTCTGGTTTATTCTTAATCGCTTCTATGCAATAGCTTGCGCAATTACTAACACAATCAGCGTTAGAAGACGCCCTGGTCCCAGATGCCACCCACAACGAAACAGCGGGGGTAAGCATTCTGCAGAAACAATTTATTAAAGCATTATAATATGAATGTGTTGGAATAAATTCCAGACTTCTGCCAGCCGTACCTATGTTGCTGGACGAACACATGGCAACGCCACTCATCGTGACACCGGTACTGCTGGATGAACAATGAATTGACCAATTCACACCAGAATAACTGCCATCATAACAAATTTTTCCGGTGTTATTTATATCCAGACGAACACATTTTACAGTTGTGGCATATGCCGGTGGGCAAAGTGCGATTATCGCCCCAAATAAAAATACGCCTTTTGAAAAATGCATTATTGTTTCCCCTGTTGCTGGGCCATTATGCATTGATGCGATTCGCTGGGTTTGGCTGAATGCAAATGGCCGTTTGGATTCAGCATATTTTATAGTTGACTGAACGGCGAAAAATTGGCTAAAATGATACCAAGCAAATACAGAAAACAAACGGCCCTTTATTTTCGGCTTTATTTTTTTGCAATTTTTATTGATTTTCTGCCGTGTTCATATATTTTTATTCGGCACAAAATTTGCACAAAAAATCACATCGGCAATATAACTGATATTGTCGCAACGGCAACAACGGCACATGCATATTATGACAACACAACCGGACACAGATATATTTTTACATATCTGTTTTTTCGTCGTATTTATCCATCAATGTCTGCAGAATTATTGCGTATTCCAGCACACTGGTGTGCGATGTTTTTAATATCTTGAATATAGTTTCCATGGACAGCCAACGTAATTGACCATATTTGGATTTACGTTTGCTTTTATTAAATGTGGTTGCATCCAGCCCGCCATTTTTTGCCAATCTGGAACAAGATATTTTCATTTTTTGTGCCAGATAATCCATGCTTTTCCACATGGCCGCGTTTTGTTTTTGCATATTCTCTCTCTTTGTCAGATATGAATATATTGATACTTTATTCCATTGATTAAAAGGAGAAGATTTTCCTGTGCTTGCACAACACTGTGAAAAGTTTATAATTATGGTATGAAAATTACCGATGCAGATATTGAAAAATTGGCTGGGACACCATTTCAGCACGATGTGTGGCGGGCGTTGATACGCATTCCGCGTGGCACTGTGTGCACTTATACAGAACTGGCAAAAATGGCGGGGCATCCGAATGCAGTGCGGGCGGTAGCAAATGCGGTGGGAAAAAATCCCCTGCCCCCACATATTCCATGTCATCGCGTTGTGCGCAGTGATGGCAAACTGGGCGGATATTCTGCGGCTGGTGGGGTTACACAAAAACGCCGTCTGTTATTATCCGAAGGCGTTCGTATAAAATAATTACCCCTTTATTTTCCGGACAATTGCGGATTTAATTTTGGGTCGTTATACATTTTATGCTGGTAATACGCACGCGGTTGGCGCGCACCGTTTATAAAATCCACCAATAAATATTTTGTGGCTTCCAATAATTCCAGACGCTGGCGTTTCAGGACTTTTAGTTTTTCTAAACACTTTTCACGATTGCCACGTTTATGTGATGCTTCGTCCATATGATATATTTTCAGTGCCAATATTGATAATCTGTCCAAAACCATTCCCAATGATTCTGTATTCATTGGTGCTTTTTGGGCAAATGGTAATGCAGGGTTCAGAATCTGTATCATGGTTTCGTCCATTTTTTCTGCAAAATCATTACGCAATTGGTTGTAATTATCTATTTTTCGTTTTGCATCTGCAATTACTGAATCAGGCACATCGCGGCGGCGGGCGGTATCTTCGGTGTGCCACAGGAAATAATTCATCATATGATTGGCGCGGGCATAGCCCTCTAGGGTTTTATATTCTGGTTTTGGTGCGGTTTCGTCGTGCCAATATTTTATGTCGTCAATTGGTTCCTGTTTGTGCCATTCGGCTGTCCACTTTTTCTGCATATCTGCCAGTTTTGCAATATACGCAAAGTATGATGGACGTGGCTGCAATCTGATAATAAGTGGATTATCAGAAATAATGCTTTCATTAAATACAACTGTATCCATAACGGCAGTGTTTATGGTTACCGGCGTATATAAAATTTGCGATATTTCATATTTACTGTAATCGGGCTGAATCACCGAATAATCAAAGATTTCGGAAAATATTTCCACCCTGCATTCGTCTGACTTTTGTGGCCATACGAAATTGGTTATAAAATCATCCAGTGTAAACCACCAATTCATTGTTGTATTACAATCAACAATATGGCCAACGCATTTAAATAAATCTGGCGTTGCGGCCAATTCACGGGGACGCCGCATTTCTGCGCGGATTATTTGCACAACGCGATGCACGTCAAAATCAACAATACATTTATAACGATTGGGGCAACGACGTTCATCGTCCTTGTCCGGCCACCAACAATTTTGGGCGCACAGCATACAACGATGTTCTGAAAACACCCGCCGCTGGGACGGATAATAAAAATCATCATGTTCACACCCGTGCAGTATCACAGCCGGACAATCCACCGCACGCGCCAGATGCATCATACCACCAATTGCGCCAACAAACATACGTGCGTGGCTTAATACACCTGCAAATTCCCGCAAATTCAGTTTAAACAGATTTTCTGCACCATTTAACACGGGGTCACCAAAATCACCAATTTGCAGAAATTCATATTCACCGCGCAATTCATCAATAATGCCCTGTGCTATTTTAGGAATCAGATATTTATATGGACCATTGCCACCACATTTAATTACTATTTTACCATCTGCGAATTTGCCAAAATCACGTTCGTATTCTGTTAAGCGAATTTCAGGTTTTACATTTATTTCACCGGTAATATCCATACGGTTTGCAACCCATTGGACTATTTGTCCACGCTTTGGAAAGCCCCCAAATAATTTAGTAAATGTATTGCCCCATACGTATCCATTTTTTAAATATTCCAACGGCTTTAAATTAAATGTGTAACCGTTGCGTAATTTCAGTGGCGCGCCGTGCAATTGTTCCATATAAAATATATAAAAAGCATCCATTGTATGATGTGCACCACGGACGTTTTCATACAATAAACGCCAATCATATAAATACCAACAAAAATCACAATATCTGAATATCTGCCATTGGGGCACATATAATAATGGTCGCACGCCTGTTTTTTTGTAATATTCACGTGCAACGCCTGCGAACATCAGCCCGTCACCAACGCCTTTGTTCAAATGATAAACATCATGAATGCCGTGCCGGCGCGCCATGCGCAGTGTCATTACCGGCACACCCAACCGACGCATTTTATAAAATTTACGCCAGAACAAAATATAACGCACCGGACGCCAACGTGTAAATATGCTTTTTATTTTTTGATAATATGCGCCCGCTGCCTTTATGAAGCGTAATAACATCTGTTATCATCCGTGTATTCAAATAAACCGGTGTCATCCGAAAAATCACCAACGATATAGCACCCCGCTGATGATGTTGCATTATACATGGACAATACCGTCAAAGAATTTTGGGTCGGGACGCCATCAACCGGACCAGTGGGACAACAGGCGCACGTTCTGATATTTCCACCAACACTATATCCGGCATTATACGGCCCTGTGTTACATTCAGCCGAACGCACTGTTCCACTGCAAATATGCATAGTGCCACAAACACCGACGGATGTAGATGCATAAATTTGCGACCCATATGTATTCCAGCAATCGCATAGTCCGGATTCGCTAGAAGGATAAATTGTGCCGGAACATGTCCAACCACTTACCCAACTGTTATATACTGAATCATATGCAACCGATGGGCAGTGGGAACGCCATTCATCTCCATTTGTGCCACAGCGGGCACCCATCATTTCTGGACGCCACCAATTTCCAGATTGGCAAATATTATAAGTATGGGTTGTAATGGTGGTTTGACCACATACATACGCTGCAGCAAATGAATTTGTTATATTATATATCATATTTACTGCATATGATGTAATCGCCGCGGCAATCATACAAAAAAACTTGTTCATATATTTCATTATATCCCCCCGATTATGTCGTTTAAAAACGTCCGTTTAAATTCGGCATAACAGCAAAGAAAAAACACGCAGGAAACAGGGATTTTTAAAAAACAAAAAAAACGTCGTTTAAACGGACGTTTGCATTCGGCATAAAAAAATATCTGTAACGCCATATATTTTATGGGATTTTGCCCCACAAGTCAAGCGATGTTTTTTATTTAAACTGGATTGCCGTGGTCAAACGTGCAGTCCATAAAAAACGGGGCGTGACCCCGTTTTTTATAATTGAATAAACCAATCGGGATGTTGGGACAAATGTTCAATCCCTGCATCCAATGTTTTACGATATTCCAAGAATTTTTCTTTATCTTCCTTGCCCAAATTACTGATGGCGGGCAATTTTACCGTCATTGGATTTACATGTTTGCCATCCTTGATAATTTCATAGTGCAAATGCGGGCCGGTGGATAACCCAGTTGAACCAACATATCCAATTGTTTGGCCCTGCTTTACCGTTGTGCCAACAACGACGCCCTTGGCAAAACGGGACATATGCGCATACAATGTTTCAAAAGATGAATTGTGGCGCAATTTTATGTAATTACCGTGACCGTTGTTGTAACCACGCGCAACCACGCGTCCCGCGCCGGCGGCCGGAATCGGTGTGCCGGTTGACGCACGGAAATCAACACCCTTGTGCGCACGGGTATATCCCAAAACTGGGTGTTTGCGACTGGTGGAAAAACTGCTGGTAACCTTGGCATTATTAATGGGGGTACGCTTTAAAGACTTAATCGCACCATTACCATTTTCATCATAATATCCTGTTTTGCCATCGGCCTTTTTAAAGCGGTACATTTTTACGTTACCACGCAGGGCCTCAAATTGAACGGCCAAGACATTGCCATTGTCAACCTTTTGACCGTTGGCAAAATTTTCTTCGTATAATACGGAAAAGTGTTGTCCGGCACGAACATCACGTTCAAAGTCCATTTCAAATGCCAATAAATCATAAACCTCGGCCAGAATGCCATCTGGTATACCGGCACGTGCACCGGCCAAATAAAAACTGTCCCCGTCCAGAATTTCACCGGCGCGATATACCGCACGACGTTCCGGTTGAATTTCAACAGTTTGGCATTTCCACCCATCATCAGTGCCCGTGATTTCAATCTGACGCCATGGGGACGGAATAATTACAATTTTAGATACCGGTGCATCGGCGTCCGAACGTACAAATTCTATTTTATCATTGTCAGCACGCAAACTGGTTAAATTTGCGTCTGATTTCAGAACCTGTGCTATTTCCAAAACCTGTGCATTGGTAAATCCGTTTTCAGTCAATATTTTTGACAGTGTATCACCACTGTTCACAACAACAATATGACGATTATCATCAGGTGTGCCATCATGTAAAATTGACCCGCCCTTACGATGCGTGAACGCCAACACAACAGCCACAATTATTAATATTATTGCCAGTGCAAATATGCCCCGTACAATATTGGTTGTATTCAGAATATCTTTTGCTTTTTTCATATCGGCGATTATAATTGCTTTATGACAATAAATCAAGCGTTTGAAATTCTTAAATCTGCTGGCGGGGTGCGGGCCGCACGGGTAATTACTGAAAATACAGCAAATTTTTCCACAATAAAAATTTGGTGGATGGCACACGCGTTACGTCGCGGTGTACCGGTGGCAAAAATAATTCATCAAAAGTGGTTTTATGGACTGAAATTTTATACCAATAAACACACATTGGACCCACGGCCTGATACTGAAACGTTGGTGTCCGCGGTGATTTCTGATTGTCCCACAGGCACGCGACCATATATATTGGATTTGGGAACGGGCACGGGTTGCATTATCGCGGCGGTGGTAAAGAATATTTATGGTGCGAACGGCGTTGCGACGGACATATCGCGCGGCGCAATTCACGTGGCGCGACGAAATATTCGCAGTTTGGGTTTGACCGAACGTGTACGTGTTGTGCGTAAAAATTTTAATAATCCGCATGCCTTTAACGGCGAACAATTTGACATTATCGTTTCCAACCCGCCATATATTGCGACGGGGGATGTGCGCGTGGATGCGGGGGCAATGCACGACCCACGACGCGCATTATATGCGGCAAACAACGGATATGCGGCATACATGGCAATTGCAAAAAATGCACGTGGATGGTTACGCAATGGCGGGAAAATTTATCTGGAAATCGGCGCAAATATGGGCGAACGCGTTCGCGAAATATTTGCACAACAGGGGTGGAAATTTGACCGCGCTGAACCCGATTTATCCGGCATTGAACGCGTGTTGGTATTCAGTAAATAAACTTATTTAAAATACGGGTTTTCGCGTTTTAAAATTTCAATTGTTGAATCAACACCGTGGCCGTGTACAACGTATGTTTCATCCGGCAAATTCATTTCATACAGTTTTGAAATTGATTGCCACAGTGCGTTTGCATCGCCACCAACCATATCATAACGGCCAAATCCATCACGGAACAATGTGTCGCCCGTAATCAAAATTCCAAAATCTGGGAAATAGTACATAACACCACCCGCGGTATGGCCGGGGGATTCAATAACATCAACAATAACGTTTGGCAATACTTCAATTGTACCAGATTCTATATCAGTGGGCCGGCGATATGTGTCCTGAATCTGTGGCAGACCGAAATAATCCAGCAACTTATTAGACCATGAAATTAAATCGTTATCGTCACTGTTCAAATACCATGGCACATCATATTTTTCCGCCAACGCCGGTGCAGCCGATATATGGTCGCCATGGCCGTGGGTTGAATATATCGCCCGCAGACGCAGTCCACGTGTTTCCAACAATCGTTCCCAATCAACAGCATTGCCCCATGCATCAAAAATTACCGCATCACCACCAGATGCAACCAATACTGAATTGGTGTTTTCTGGCGGCATATGCAAAACTTCAAATGTTGGCGTCGGATTATTTTGTGACATTTGACTTTACTTTTTTGGTATTTTGCTTTGTTTTTTCTGTTTTTTTCTTTGGCGCAGCCTTGGCGGATTTACCTGAAACAATTTCCTTTATCTCTTCACCGGTCAGGGTTTCACGTGCCAACAATTCTTCGGCCAGTTTACGAACCGTTTCTTTGTTTTTGGACAACAGTTTTGTTGCATCCGCGTGTGCGGTATCCAACCATGATTTAACCTCGGCATCAACAAGTTCGGCCGTTTTTTCAGACGCGTTTTCCAACGCGCTGCGCGTACCAAATGTATTAACCTGATTAATGGCCGCCAAACCGATTTTATCAGACAAACCGGCCGTTGTTATTGAATAACGCGCCAAACGCGTTGCCATGGCAATATCACTTTCTGCACCGGTGGTGATTTTATCGTGGCCAAAGAAAACCTCTTCGGCGGCACGGCCCGCCAATGCGATGGACAGGTTTGCGCGCACTTCGGCAATTGTCATTGAAACCTTGTCATCAATGGGCAAGTGCTGCACCATCCCCAGCGCACGTCCACGTGGAATGATTGTGGCCTTGTGTATTGGGTCTGTGATATCGGCATACATAATGCTGACGAATGCGTGGCCAGCCTCGTGATAGGCGGTTAATTTAATATCTTCGGGGCGCATTTTACGAACCTTGCGCGGGCCCATCAGGATTTTATCACGTGCCTCTTCTACATCAACCTGTGATATTTCTGTTCTGCCGTTGCGCACGGCGTGCAGGGCCGCTTCGTTCAATAAATTTTCCAAATCAGCACCCGAAAAACCAGTTGTACCACGCGCCAAATCCTGCAAGTTTACATCCGTGCCAATGTGTACTTTTTTGGCGTACAAATCCAAAATTTCACGACGACCGGATAAATCCGGCAATTCAATATATACCTGACGGTCAAAACGCCCCGGTCGCAGCAATGCAGGGTCCAACATATCCGCACGGTTCGTTGCACCAATTACGATAATGCCGGTATCATTTGCAAAACCATCCATTTCTATTAATAATTGGTTCAAGGTTTGTTCCCTGTCTTGGTCATTATAAGAATGCGTGCTGCGTCGTTGACCAATTGCATCAATTTCATCAATGAATAATATACACGGGGCATTACGCTTTGCCATTTCAAAGATTTCCTTTATCTTTGCCACACCCAAACCGACAATTATTCCGGAAAAATCACTGCCGGATGCGGCAAAAAATGGAACGTTCGCTTCGCCTGCGATGGCACGCGCCAATAATGTTTTTCCCGTCCCCGGTTCACCAGATAGCAATATTCCACGTGGTACACGCGCACCAACATCACGGAATTTTTTCCCATCACGCAGGAAATCAACTATTTCCATTAATTCCTGTTTTTCAGAATCTATGCCGGCAACATCCTTGAACGTGGTTTTGGTTTTGCCGGTTGTAATTTTCGTTGGATTTGATTGGGTTAAACTGCGTCCCAATCCGCCGGCCGCGCCACGAAATCCACGGAAAATCCACCATATAAAGAACAATCCCATTAAAATCGGAACCCACGTCCCCAGATAATCCACCCATGTTTTTGATGTATCAATGGATATTGTCGCGCCGTTTTCTGCAATTTGACTTAATAATTCTGGGTCATATGTGATTGTGGCGGTGTATGGTGTGCCATCTGTTAAAGTACCAGACGCATCATTTCCACGAATATCCATCGTCTTGATTTCAGGCGCACGACGCAGTACATCAGAAAAACTTAATTCAATTGGCTGGGGCACAGGTTCACCATTTGGCAACATTTGTGGGGCAGTGCCCTTGAACGAATATGCCATCATAATGACAAATAATGCGGCAAATATTATCAGAAATATATTGCCACTGTTACCACCACGAAAAGAATTATTTTTCTGAAGTTGTTTTTTTAATTGCTGATTTTGATTTTCCATTTCTTGTCCTAAAACTTGTTTTTTTTCCTTCTGGTACGATTAAAATTTTATTGTTCAGTCTGCGTAATGTGCAATGCCCCAATGTAAATTTACAATCGTGCTGCAGATTATTTAGTGCATTTGACAGTGAATGCAAGCGTGGTTGATATTCATCCCCCCCTATTTTTTGAATCAACGTCCCCAGCAACTTTAATCTAATATCGGGGGCGGGGTCAAATAGAAAAGAATCAGTAAACACTGCACGGTCATTATTTACAACAGATTTCACCATTTCTGTGATTTTTTCGTCCAATGCGTCGCGCACGCGCCCCAAATTTTGTATTGCCAATAAAATACGCGTATCACTGATTCCCAATTTTTCTGACAGCAAATGGCGATTCTGACGAATGCGAACACGTGTATAGTGTGGGTCGTCGTTCATTTCATCCATAAAATATCTGATACCATTATCATCACAATATTTTTTTAACTCCGCCCGTGGAACATATAATAATGGCCGCACAATTTTAATGCCGTCACGATATGTTTCCTGACGCATTGCGGCCAATCCATACAGACCACTGCCCCGCCCCAGATTCATTAAAAATGTTTCAATTTGGTCGTCTGACTGATGGGCGGTTAATAATGCTTTTATATGATGCATATGACAATAATCCATCATAAATTTATATCGGGCGGTGCGGGCGGCGGCCTCTAGCCCACTGGTGGGTTTGTCGTCCGTCCAGTAAAAGATTTCACATGGAACATTTAATTTTTTGCATAAATCGCACACATATTGGGTTTCTGTTTCTGCATTTTTACGCAATCCATGGTTTACGTGCAAACACACAATATTTGCACCCATTTCTGCCAACCAGCACAGCAAGCACACAGAATCAACCCCACCACTGACGGCAACCGCCATGGGGTCTGATATGCCGAACGTATGCATAAAATCCACAAAGTTTTGGTTCATAATATTGTCATTTTATGATATAATTCGCAAAAATAAAGGAAAAATAAATTATGGCGAACAAGTTAAAATCAATTGCTGTATATTGTGGGCATCAATTTGGGGCCAATCCACAATATAAACGCGATGCCGAAAAAATTGGCGAATTTCTGGGAAAAAACAAAATTAATATGGTATTTGGTGGGGGAAACGTCGGATTAATGGGCACTGTTGCCACGGCCGCACTGAATGCGGGTGGGCACGTTATTGGCGTATCCACAAATAACGTTATTGAACGACAGGAACCTGTGCATACCGGAATTGACGTTACGGTTGTTGATGGTGTTAATGAACGCAAACAGAAAATGGTTGATTTATCTGATGGTTTTATCATTTTACCGGGGGGGATTGGTACACTGAATGAATTAACCGATATTATGACAATGCAGCAAATTGGCGAATCCAAGAAACCGTTGTTCTTTTTGAATACAGATGGCTTTTGGATTCCGTTTGTACGCCTGTTTATACATATGAAAGATTGCGGATTTATTGAAAGTATCCACGATTACAATATTCACGCCGCTGAAACAGCCGATGATTTGATTCAGTTGGTTATGGAATATTAAAAACGTATTACTTTATCGCGGCTGGTTTGGCCACGAATGATTTCTATGCTGGATTTTGGAACATCAAAATGTTTCGCCAGCATTTTTATTACCGCCGCGTTTGCCGCCCCATCAGACGGGGCGGCGGTTGTATGCACACGCACAGTGCCATCAGCGTCAATGGTTACCCCATTTTTGCGGGCACGTGGTATTACGCGAATGTTAAAAGTCTGTTTTGAATCGTTCATCACTCATAATATGCAAATGGAAATGAAAAACACTTTGACCCGCGCCGACGCCTGTATTTGCAACAGTACGGAAATTATCACGCAGGCCCAGTTTTTCCACCGTGTTACGTACCGCAGTCCAAAATCCAGTCTGTAATTCGGCCGGCGCATTTGCGGTAAAATCATAAATATCGGTATAGTCGCCCTTTGGCACAATTAAAATGTGTGTTTTTGCACGTGGGGCAATGTTTTGAAATGCCAATGCGTAATCATCCTCGTACACCTTGGTTGATGGTGCATCGCCACGCAGAATTTTTGCAAATATGTTATCTTTGTCGTACATTTTATCCCCTTTGATTCCCATTGTTCGTTGTCGTACAGAATAGTATAATGATGATATAAAATCAAGCCCTTGAAATTGCATTCCGTCGCACTATATCCATACCCAGAAGCAAATTGAACATAAGGAGAAATGAATATGTTTAAGCCACTGCATAATTATGTTCTGTTGGAACGTATAGAAGAAGAAAATAAAACAGCCGGCGGAATTATCATCCCCGATAATGCAAAAGAAAAACCTTCACACGGGCGCGTAATTGCCGTTGGTGATGGCGCATTTGATGGTGATGACCGCGTGCCCATGACGGTCAAGGTTGGCGATGTGGTATTGTTTGCCAAATGGGCCGCATCTGCAAACGATGTTAAAATTGATGGCAAAGATTATGTTCTGGTCAAAGAAACAGATATTTTGGGAATTTTGGAATAACGAAAGGATTTAATAATGGCAAAAGAAATTGTATTTGATACAGATAAATTGGCGGCCGGCGTTGATAAATTGGCCAATGCCGTTAAAATTACCATGGGACCAAAGGGGCGCACCGTTGTAATTGATAAATCATATGGCGCACCTGTTGCAACCAAGGATGGTGTCACCGTGGCCAAGGCCGTATCCCTGAAAGACCCACAGGAAAATATCGGTGCACGTATGGTACAGGAAGTTGCCAAAAAGGCTGGTGACGACGCCGGTGACGGCACAACAACTGCAACCGTATTGGCGCAAAAAATCATCCGCGAGGGTCGCCGCGTTATCGCCGCTGGGATGAACCCAATGGATATTAAACGCGGTATTGATATGGCAACTGCCGCGGTTGTTAACGACATTGAAAAACACGCCCGTCCGGTCAAGGACAGTGCCGAAATTGCACAGGTGGCGACGATTTCTGCTAATTCTGATTCTGAAATCGGTGAAAAAATTGCCGGCGCAATGGAAAAAGTTGGCAAAGAAGGTGTTATTACCGTAGAAGAAGCCAAGGGTCTGGAAACAGAAATTGATGTCGTAGAGGGCATGCAATTTGACCAAGGATTTATGTCACCATACTTTGTGACCAACAGTGAAAAAATGTTGGCGGAACTGGATGGCGCACAAATTCTGGTTTCTGAAAAGAAAATCACGGGTCTGCAGGCGTTGTTACCTATTTTGGAACCGGTGGCACAATCTGGCCGTCCGTTATTGATTATTGCCGAAGATGTTGAATCCGAGGCTTTGGCAACATTGGTATTAAATAAATTGCGTGGCGGATTAAAGGTTTGCGCGGTCAAGGCCCCCGGATTTGGCGACAGACGCAAAGAAATGTTAAAAGATATTGCCGCTGTTACCGGTGCAACTGTTGTATCCGATGATATGGGCATGACATTTGAAAACATTACAACCGATGTTTTGGGCACTGCCAAGAAAATCGTTGTGTCCAAGGATTCCACACTGTTGGCACAGGGTGGCGGCGATAAATCTGCGATTAATGCACGCGCCGATGAAATCCGCAAATTAATGTCAACATCCACCAGTGATTATGACCGCGAAAAATTAGCCGAACGTCTGGCTAAATTGGTTGGTGGCGTTGCCGTTATCAAAGTTGGCGGCATGACCGAGGTTGAAGTAAAAGAAAAGAAAGACCGTGTTGATGACGCATTGGCCGCAACACGTGCCGCCGTGGCCGATGGAATTGTTGCAGGTGGCGGTATTGCACTGGTCCGCGCAACAGCCGCATTGGATAAATTAAGTGGCGCAAACCAAGACCAAAACGTTGGTATTGATATCGTTCGCCGTGCGTTGGTTGCACCATGTGCACAGATTGCTGAAAACGCAGGCGTATCCGGTGAAATAGTTGTTGGCAAAGTTATGGAAGCCAAAGATTATAATTTCGGATACAACGCGCAAACAGGCGAATATGTTGATATGATGAAATCAGGCATTATTGACCCAGCCAAAGTTGTAAAAACAGCAATTCAGGCGGCCGCCAGTACCGCGGGCGTATTGCTGACAACAGGTGCGGTTATGTCTGAAATCCCAGAAGAAAAACCCGCCCCACAAATGGGTGGCGGAATGCCAGCAGGCATGATGTAAAAAACGGGGCACTGCCCCGTTTTTGTTAAAGAACAGAGTACAGATGTTGGCCGCGCGAATGTGCGGGGCGCATTGACAAGTGGTAACTGGTAACTAGTTACTCGTGTTTTTTTGTATGTCATTGCGAGCCATCGCAGATGGCGTGGCAATCCATAAAAACGCATTTGCTGACG
>CALXML010000008.1 GCA_944389465.1 uncultured Alphaproteobacteria bacterium | reverse complement strand
TCTTTATTCCCTCGGCTTACGCCTGCGGGTATCCTCGTAGTTATTCAAACTGCGCTGACGCTTGTTTTCATATACTCTTTATTCCCTCGGCTTACGCCTGCGGGTATCCTCGTAGTTATTCAAACTGCGCTGACGCTTGTTTTCATATACTCGGATTCATCACCGTGGTGACGCCATTCCATTAAAATGGAATGTCATCACCAATGTCGGCGACGGACATTTCTTCACGTGGGGCAGATGGCTGGGATGCAGGTTGGCCATAATCGCCACCCGATGATGTGCCGTCCAAACTTTTTGCGCCGGCCAATATTACCATTTGTCCCGCAAATTGATTTAAAACAACTTCGGTTGTATAAACGTCCGCACCCTGTTGGTTTTGCCATTTACGTGTACGCAAAGAGCCCTCTATATACAATTTGGTTCCCTTTTGTAACATACGTTCGGCAACCTCGGCCAGATTAGAATTAAAGACAACTATGCGATGCCATTCGGTTTGTTCCTTTTGTTCACCGGTTTGTCTGTCGCGCCAACGGTCAGATGTTGCCAATGAAAAACTGACCACCTTTTGTCCGTTTTGCATTGTGCGAACCTGTGGGTCCTGACCCACGTTACCAACCAAGATAACTTTGTTTATGCTGCCTGCCATTTTTTGTCCTTTCGTTTTGTCTTACTTTAATTTGAGCAAGAAAAACCGCAAAATGCAAGGAAAATCACGATGCAGATGGTATATGATTTTTTTGCTGTACTTGACTTTTTGTCAAAAAATGTGTATAATATGTTGCGTCAATCAAGGATGGCACGCGTCTGTGACCATCATTCCCACAAAAGGATTTTTTATGCATATTAATGAATTAAAGGCTAAATCGCCCCAGCAATTATTAAAAATGGCCGAAGATATGGGTATTGAAAACCCAGCGCAATTAAACGTGCAACAATTACGTTTTGCGGTTATGCGCGTATTTGCGGCTGATAAAAAGGTTACATTAATTGGTGATGGTGTATTGGAACGTATGCAGGATGGTTTTGGTTTCCTGCGTGCACCGGAAAGTAATTATTTGGCAGGTCCAGATGATTTATACGTATCGCCGGCATTGATCAAAAAATATGGTCTGAAAACGGGCGATTATATAGAGGGGCAAATCCAAGCACCCCAAAACGAATCCGAACGCTATTTTGCGTTGGAAACAATTGAACGCGTTAATGGGGGCGAACCTGATAAATTGCGTCATCGTGTGTCTTTTGATGATATGACCCCATTGTATCCAGACGAAATGTTAAAGATGGAGGTCGTAGGTGACAAAGACAAAGGGCGCAGTTTGTCCGCACGTGTAATTGACCTGATTGCGCCCACAGGCAAGGGCCAGCGCAGTTTGATTGTTGCGCCACCGCGTACGGGTAAAACTGTTATGCTGCAAAATATTGCGCATTCAATTGCGACCAATTATCCAGATGTAAAACTGATTGTTTTATTGATTGATGAACGACCCGAGGAAGTTACTGATATGCAGCGCAGTGTAAAGGGCGAAGTTATATCATCAACGTTTGATGAACCGGCCGCGCGTCATATTCAGGTGGCTGAAATGGTTATTGAAAAGGCCAAACGTTTGGTAGAGGCCGGCCAAGACGTTGTTATTCTGTTGGATTCAATTACCCGTTTGGGACGTGCGTATAATACCGTTGTTCCATCCAGTGGCAAGGTGTTAACCGGTGGTGTTGATGCATATGCGTTGCAACGTCCAAAGCGTTTCTTTGGTGCGGCGCGTAATATAGAGGGCGGTGGTTCATTAACCATAATAGCAACCGCGTTGGTTGATACTGGTTCAAAAATGGACGAAGTTATTTTTGAAGAGTTTAAAGGTACGGGTAACAGCGAAATTATTTTAGACAGAAAATTGTCTGATAAACGTGTGTATCCGGCGATTGATATAACCAAATCTGGCACGCGCAAGGAAGATTTATTGGTTGGCAAAGATACATTGTCAAAAATGTATGTTCTGCGCCGTATAATTAATCCAATGGGCACGCTGGAGGCGATGGAGTTTTTGTTGGATAAATTGCGTTTAACAAAAACAAATGATGATTTCTTTTCATCAATGAATCAGTAAGTGGTGCATAATATGTATAATAAATCCCGCAGCGGCGGGATTTATTATTGTAATATATTGAAAAATGTGATAGTATATATTCAAATAAGATGCCGAATTTAAAGGGACGATTTTAGACGGCATTTTTTTATTTGCTGATTGCCCGTAAATTTGCATGCATTTCCCACTTGTATTATGCCGAAAACAAACGTCGGTTTTTTTGTCGGTATGTTTTTGTTTATGATATTTACAGGGGCGTGGGCTGATATTGATATTTTTTCCACTGGTTCAGGTTTCAGAATCCAAGATTCGTCCGGCAATATTATTGGAAATGTTGGTACACGGGCACAGGCACAGAAAGTTGCTGATATTTATGCTAAAAATGGTCAGAAAATAAATTGGCGTACCAGTACGGTCACCACCACTGGTGGAATGGGGACTGGGGCTGGAACTGGTACAACCACATCCAATACAACCGTTCCAACGTCACGCCAGTTGACTGGTGGTGGTTCGGTGCCACGCCAGATTACTGGTGGTTCTGCTGGGACCGCTGTTACAACAACGGGCGGTGGTTCAAATTTGCCAGCAACAACGGGTGGTAATGCCACTGGGGGTGCTGGCGGCGGTTCTGGTGGTAACACTGGCTCTGGTGGCAGTACCGGTGGCGGTGGTAATAGTGGTGGTACATCTGGTGCATCTGCGGCGTCGCGCGTGAATGTTGGTGGTGCTGCGTTGGGTGTTTTGGGTATGGTTGGCGGTGGCGTCGGATTGTATGAAAGTGTTGCAGGAACGGACAAAGCCACATGGGGTGATGTTGGTGCAGGTGCTTTATCGGGTGCCAGTTTTGCCGCAGGTGCCGCCGCATTTGTTAATGCAATTCCTGTTGGTGGCCAGATTGCATATGGTGGTGCATTGTTGGTTGGTTCGGTTGTTGGCACATTGGGGGCGGGTGCAGAAATGTTTTCCGAAACTGATTGCGAACGTGACCCAGTGTTGGGGATTTATGCATGCTGTAATATTTCAAAATTAAGTAATATTGATGCATATCGCGCCGAAATAGGGGACAAAATGTTTGCTGAATTTCCATATGTTCGTTACTGTGTCCAAGGCAAGAAAGAATATAAGGAAGAACAACCATGGTTAAAGGGCCGCTTTTTGGATGACCATTGGTCTGCAAATACCGAGATTGGTTTATGTCCGGGGTATTCTGTGCCGGAAAATCAGGAAGAAACACATATACAATTATATGCCGCCAATGACGCAAATGTTGGATTTTGTTGGATGTGGGAATGCGCGGATGCGGGATATACACGTGTTGGTGGAAAATGCGTTGCCGATAATGATGGGGCAAAATCATCCGGTGGCAGTGGAGGTGTAAACGGGGTGATTAAAAATAATGTAATTGGCACAAATTGTGAGCCTGCTGATTTACCACAATATGCCACGGCCGGTACTTATATTGATAATGGTATTGGGGTGGTGTGTGCCGCGACCGCGTGTCAAAATGGGACTTATTTGGTGGTAAATTCATCTGGGGCATCACAGGGTTGGTGTGTGGCATCAACATATTGCACTGATGCGAATAGTCATTTGAATATTATTGATGGAAATAAAACTGATTTGCAATGTATTGCGAATGATGTTGTCTTTGGCGGTGAATTGGACGAGGTTGTCGTTATTGCGTGCAGTAATGCAACATTGGACAGATTAAATGCAACCGCGGCGGTATATAACCAAACTATTGATGACTGTGTGCCGACTGCGTGTAAAGATGGTTATCGTTTAGAGGGCACTGGTGAAAACGCAAAATGTTTTGTAGGCACGGATACACGTAATGAATGTGAACGTGGTGTTACAGGGTATATTGTATTTGAAGGTGTGTGTATGCCGACGACACAAATGCAACAGATTTTATCGCAACGTGCCGCGCAATCTGCTCAGCAACAGGCCGCAACTGAAATTGCAAATTTGCAATCGCAAATTAACAGATATGCCGGCAAGATTCAGGATATAGAAGATGCGCATGCTGATGACAAGGTTTCTGTATGGAAAAATGCAGAAGGGAAATTCAATACGTCGCGTTTGTTGTCTGATTCTATTGCTGGGGTTGCGCTGGGGACGGTTGGTGGTTTGGTTGTGAACAAGATTGTTAAAGACAAGCATATTGAAACCGGTTTTGAAGAATTGGGATGTGCCATAGATGGTGAAAAAATTGCTGACTTTGATGATGTGTTTACAATAAATGGTGCGGTTGATAAAGATGGATGTGTTGGTAATAATGTCGGATATGGCAATGTGTTTGTGTGGGCCGCACAAAACAGTGATGGAACTGATTATGCGCGTATGATAGAAGACGTGAATAACCCACAAAATAATGCTTGTTGGGTGCGTGTTGATATTGAATCTGACAATATCAAAATAAAAGTATCTGATATTCCATCGCGCTGGTTTATGGTGGGACAAAGAATTACGTGTGGCGCGTGGACAAATCGTGATACTTTGCGTAAACGGGCGTTGGATGCACGTAAATCAGGACGCGTATGGGCCAGTGTGGGTGGTGCTGTTGGTGGTGCCGGATTGGGTGTTGGCATTATGGAATTGTTCGGTAACCGCCTGATTGGTGGTAAAGTTATGGGACAGAAATCGTTGGATGAAATAGAGTTATTATATTCACAAATGTCTGAAACAGAACGGCGTGAGTATGCTGAATCCATGGAAAAATTATCTGATTTGTGTGATGAACTGTACCAAAAGGGCGGGACAAGTTCATGGTGTGAATAAATTATATTGTATATTTATATGCGGGGCATTTTGCCCCGTTTTTAATGGGGACAGGATGAAAAAATATTTATTTTTACTTTTGGGATTTGTCGCGGTTATTTTGTTCGCATATTGGGCAGGCGGGCAGGTTGCGCGGCAAAAATGTAATGCGCTGATTAATGAATCCAGTGCGTCGCAACAGCGTATAATTATTGAACAAATGGGCAGTGTAAATGAAAAAGTTGTTAATACTGGGGTGTGCGATATTCGTCGCATCTTGCGCGAAAAATACACCATTGCAGAATAATGTATGTGTGCCATGTGTGCCGATTTACGGGCGTGCATCTGATTGGGAAATAATCAGTGATGATTTGGCCCGTAATATTTATCGGCATAATTTATTATGTGATGAATTGGGTGAATTTTAGTCTGCGTCCAATGTGATTCCGACCAATTTTTTTACTATGTCCGCACTGCGCACGTCGCCAGTTGGGGCGTATTCCACAAATTCAAAACTGTGTGCGTCGGGTGCAAATGTGCGAATAAAATATTCGGCCGCGTCCAGTGTTAATCCATTTGGTTCAGGCACCAACACATCGCGGAATATTTGCGGGTCAATGGCGTCAAAATCAAATGACACAACATATTGGCGGTCACCAATTTTGCGCTTTATTTCATCGGCTGCATAAATACAGGCGTCAACAGTTTTTAAATCGTCAGCACTGCGTGTATAAATATTTTTCTGGGTAACAAAATTTATTTCAGATGGTTCGTATGAACGTGTGCCCAAATAAAAAATATTTTCTGGGCGCAGTGCAGGACGCTGCATTTGTAATGATAACCAACGTTGGTCACCATCGCCCAATAATGCGCGAACGTTTGTGCCGTGTGGTGCGCCGGATGCTTCGGCCTGTGAAGATTCGGGCGTGTGTATATCCAAATGTGCATCAATGTATATCAGGCATAAATCTTCGTTCGGTAACCGATTCGCCAATGCTGTGAAATGGCCAAAGTTTACAGAATGGTCGCCCCCAATCATTATGTGATGTTCAAATGGTGTGGCGGCAACAATTTTCTTTTGAATTTGGAAACAGTCACCAAACCTGTCTGTGGCACACAGGTTGGCATCGTACGGGTCGGCAACAACAGTTGTCCAATCTGCATCTGGGTACATTTCCTTTACAGCCGCAGGTGCCAACGCCGGTCCGCCGTGCGTAACAATTTTGGCCGTTGCAGAACGGCCATATTCTATGCCCATTATGTTTTTCATTTATATGCCTCTACTATACTTTCAGCAGCATTTTTTAATTTTTGTAGTGAAGTTTCATATGCGGCACAGTCACGGGCGATTTCAGAACGGTATGCATCGCGCATATTCGTTTGCATATATGAACATCCACGCAGATGTTGCACGCAATATTGATGACCCATGGCAAATGCCTGTTGTCCGCGAACGCGGCTTTCTGTGCCGGCCCAGTCAATGTCCAGCGCATCTTCTAGATTGGCCCAAGAATTTCCACCAGTGTATTGGCCGACTGTTTCCATCCAGTATTCATCCATTTCTTCGGCGGTCCAATAACTTTCATTACGAATTGTTAAAATTTCTTTTATTAAACTGTCAATTGCAGGCTGATACATGGAATCAATTTGTGCCAATTGTGAACTGCAATAACAGCGGTTGTATTCTGTGTCCGCACGTTCACAATAATCGTTCATACAATCAACATAATCCGCCATGCAACGCGCAGATGATACCGCTTCGTCCGATGTTGTATAAACAGCATCGGTTGATGTTTGGCGGGCGGTTGATACGTTGCCGTCCGCGCGGGATGAACGCGATGTGCCGGATTGCATTCTGGTACTGTTTGTTGCAGAACGGGTTACGGCGCGTCGGGTTGGACTGGCACTTTGTTGGGCAATGGATGTGGCAACACGGGCGGTATTATTTCTGTTTGATGTGGCGGCGCGTGCCGTTGTTGTCCCAGATGTTGCCCTGCGTTGTGATACATTGCGTGTCGGCGTGGCGTTTGTTGCCGCACGTGCGGTACGTGTGTTGGTCGCGTTCGTTGCCCCACGCGCGGATACAGATGTGCCAGTTGTGGCCGCCCGTGGCGCGGCAGATGTTGTTGTGGCACGGCGTGCAGTTGCGGTGTTGCTTGTCGTCGCACTGCGTGAAACAACGTTACGTGTGTTTGATGAATTTGTGTTTTTAGTGCGAGCCAATACGTTTATTTGTGCGTTTGATTGTGATGGTGTAACCCCCGGATTCAGGTTGGTCCGCATGGTATTGTTCATATATGGGTATAAATTGTTGTATGTGTTTTCACTGACATAATCCGATGCACGCGTGGCAGCCATCGTCCCGTTTACACAGGACAGCGCGATAATACAGATTACTGAAAATAAAAACTTCCTTAACATATATCAACATTGTAAAAATTTTATTTAATTCAGACAAGCATAAAATAAATATAAAAATTTGCAATTTGAAAAAATGCTGTTATAATAGGCTTCGTTTCGGGGCGTAGCTCAGTCTGGTAGAGTGCTTGCTTTGGGAGCAAGATGTCGAAGGTTCGAATCCTTTCGCCCCGACCATCCGCTTGCGCTTGCGCTATAGCGAGATTGGTACAAGTGTAATATATTAAGCTCGTCGCATTTGCGGCGGTTTTAATTTTCTGTTTGGAACGCGCTGGTTTGAAAATTAGTTTTAAGGAATAGGGTATTGGTGGTCGGTGTTTTAATGAAGGATTATCTTTGCCGCACCAAATGCATGTTCTAAAACGCGGCGTGCATCATCAAAATGCCCCGCACCAAACGTCGCCAGTACGCAATTATGAGTATTCACCGCATTAAAAATGCACCTTATCATATACGGGTCGCGCGAATATAAATTTATATCGGCATGCAATTTATTTATTATGTTACCCCGTTTATTTGGTTCGTTCCACTTTGGATATTCGGCCAGTATATCACTGATATTATCGTCCGTGATTTCCATGCCAAAATTCTGTAAAAAGTATTTTTTGAATGCAGATTCATTCATTGGTTTTGGAAAATCATCATTCCAAAATTTATGAATAACATTTTTTATCGCGCGATTAATAGAAAAATTTTCATTAAATGTTTTTTTATAAAGATACGCATCATCCAACATAAAAAGGGTTTGCATTTTATGTGCATAATCTGACGACAGTGCAACTAAATCAGAAATCCAGTCTGTTTTATCTGTATCAGCAAAAACGACATCCGCGCCCGCACGCATACCACGCAATGCCGCATATTCCAATTCATTTTTAGTTATGATTTTATCAGAATTTGGCGTCAATATTGCTTTACGGCTGTATTCCGTGACAACACAATCAATGTCAAAATCAGAAAAACATTTATCTATCAATTGAAAAGATTTATCCGCGCCGTGCTTCGTTCCACAATAAATTAATTTTTTATTATCAAATTCAAACACAGCCAACGCTGGCGAATGTAAATGCGGTTTTACATCTGACCAAGAATCCAGCAAAGTTAAATCAGGTATATATTTCATCAGTATTACTACTCCATACGTATTATTCTTGTATCTGGGGCAGGCAGCGGCGCAGGGCATCGTGCCAATGTGGGATTGTTATGCCGAATGTTTTTATAATTTTTGTTTTATCCAGCACGCTGTAAAACGGGCGCGTGGCGGGGGTTGGATATTCCGATGTTGGAATTGCGTTTACAGTGCATTTGCGACCGCCCAGTTCCATAATTGCGGTTGCAAAATCATACCAAGAGCATACACCCATATTTGTATAATGATATATGCCAGCGGTTTCATGATTTATTTGTGGCAATATTTTTACAATCGCGTCGGCCAAGTCACCCGCATATGTTGGTGTGCCGATTTGGTCGCATACGACGTTTATTGTTTCACGTTCCGCGCCCAAGCGCAACATTGTTTTTACAAAGTTATTTCCATGTGTTGAATACAGCCAAGCCGTGCGAATAATGATGGCATTGCTGTTGTTTTGTAATATTGCACGTTCCCCCGCCAATTTAGTTTTGCCATATACAGACGTTGGGTTTGGGGTATCTGTTGTTTTGTATGGCGTGTGGGATGTGCCATCAAATACATAATCTGTGGAAATATGTGCCAGTTTACATCCTGTTTTTGCCAGATTTTCAGGACCGATAACATTTACGCGTGTGGCCAAATCCGCATCTGATTCTGCGCGGTCAACGGCCGTATATGCCGCACAGTTTATAATTGTATCTATGTTATTTGTGGTAACAAATTTTTTTACTGCATCAAAATCAGTAATATCCAGTGCGTCTGCGTCGGTCGCAATTGCATTTTGCAGGCGGGCGGTTAATTCACGTCCCAATTGGCCATTACATCCAGTTATCAGGTACATCTGCTAATCCTTTGGCTATTCTGTCTTTGTCTGAAGTTATAATTTTATCTGCTGGTATACGCCAGTCTATTCCGATTTCAGGGTCATCATATCTGATGCCAAATTCTGATTCTGGGTGATAAAAATTATCACATTTATATGCAAATATTGCGGTATCACTTAATACAGAAAATCCGTGCAGAAATCCACGTGGTATAAATAATTGACGCTGATTGTCGGCGGATAATTCCACCGCCACGTGATGACCGAAAGTGGGCGAATTTTTACGCACGTCAACCGCCACATCCAGTACTGTACCGTGCAGTACACGAACCAATTTTGCCTGTGCGTGTTCGCCCAATTGGCAATGCAGGCCACGTATAACGCCATATGATGATTTAGATTGGTTGTCCTGTACAAAATGGTTTGGAATGCCATTTTTTACAAATTCGTTTTCATTATAACTTTCAAAAAAATATCCACGGGCATCGGTGAATATTTTGGGTTCTATGATTATAACACCGTCAATTTCTGTTTTTATAAAATTCATAGTTTCCCCCTGTGGTTTAATCATATTATGTATGTAATCATATTTGCTGATTTGGCGCAAGTGCGGAAAAAAGTTTTATTGAATTGTTTGTTCCAAGGTACTATAATATTATACATAAATAGAAGGGAGATTTAAATGCCATCAGTAAAATCTGAAAATAATAAAAAATCCAGTAAACGCGCATCGCGTGCTAATTATAATCCAATTGCGTCGTCGGTAAAGCGTTTGTATAACAAAAGTGCACCACTGTTAATATGCGAAGCATTATTATTTGGTATTGCTGCGATATTAATGATTATTAAGCCTGTGGCGATTTTAACCGCGCTGACATTCGTGATTGGTATTGCGTTGGTATTGTTTGGTTTGTATCGCACCATTGCTGGGTTCGTTGTTTCGCGTGATGCGGGTGGTGGATGGTTTGATGTATTGTTTGGTTTGCTGACAGTTGTGTTGGGTGTATTGTTCTGTATATATCCTGTTGGGTCGGTGGCCGCAATGGTTTACATCTTTGTAATACTGTTTATGTTGCGTGCGTTGTTGTCGTTAATCTTTTCAATAAATATGATTCGGGCACGTGTTGGGCATTATTGGTTTGATTTAATTATGTCAATTATATTGATTGGCTTGGCAATATTCCTGATGTTTTATCCAATGGCGGGCGCGGTTGTGATGATTTATTATTTGGCAGTGACTTTGCTGCTGTATGCCGCGGCGGATGTGTATATGTATATAGAAATATTACGCTTGAAAAGATTGGTAAATGATTAATCGGTCCAGAGGAGAGATAAGAGCCCGCCATTTATAATGGCGGTTTCTTATTGGTTAATGTTGAATGTGTAAAATATGTTATTGATACGGCGGTATGTTTTGATTGCTTGAAATTTATATAATTATGATATAATATATGCGCAACGCGCCCTTAGCCCAGCTGGATAGAGCATCGGATTTCTAATCCGCAGGTCGCAGGTTCGAATCCTGCAGGGCGCGCCAAAAATTTAACCAGTGTGGAATATGCCAATGGTTGGATTTTTGAAATAAAATGCACCGTTTTTTCGGTGCGCGGGCGTAAGAACCCATAAATTCACGGTGTCCGTGGGGACATAAAAAACCTCCAATTTATTTGGTTGGAGGGGGTGATATATTTGAATAAGCCCGCTATTTTCCGTGAATTATAGTTCTTAACCTCCAGCCACTGATTTAAGTATCGGTGGTTTGTTTTTATAAATACTAACTAAAGGAAGGGAAAAATGAAAAAATATCTGTTTTGTTTATTAGGAACTTGTTTTATCGGTGTGGCAAATGGCGCGGAAAATTTTACTGTTATGGGACAGGTTTGCGAACAGGTTGCTGTGACGTCTGATAATTCAGGCGAAGTCATAGTTCGTTGTCCTGCCAGTGCGGAATTGCTGCAAAAGCGTGATGGGGTTGCAAACTCTATGTTTTTATCAATTGCACCGTCGGATGAAATGTTACAAGATACAGAAAATATTTATGTTAATATAGTTCCAAATGAATGTGGGCCGGATACAATTGGGTACAGGGTATTGGTTAAAAATCCGGTAATTGATGGCGAACAAATGTATGCCAATGGTTTTTGTGAATAAACAGATTTATTGTGAAACAGCCCGCCAATTTGGCAGGCTGTTTATTGTATGAAATCGTTCCTGTGGGGCGGGGCGGTGGTTTGTGATATAGTGTGGTGCATAGCACAAAGGGAGTTTTTGATGAAAAAATTTTTATTATTTGTTTTGGCAATTGTAATTTCTTTCCTGCCGGCGGTGATTGGGATGCTGTTTTCGCCAGATGGGGCGTCTGATTTATGGTATAATGCGTTAAACAAGCCGTTCTTAACGCCTGATGGTTGGGTGTTTGCAGTTGTTTGGCCGATTTTATATTTTATTTTGGGTATTGCATTGTATTTGATTATTGTGGATAAAACTCGTTACAGCAAAACAAAATGTTATGCATTGTTTGCAGGGCATATGGTGTTGAATGCGTTGTGGTCCTATTTATTCTTTGGTGTGAATTTAATTGGGGCCGCGTTAATCGTATTGATGGCATTAATAGGGATTATAATATGGATGATGCGCGCGTTTGCGCAAATCAGCAAGCCTGCATATTATCTGATATGGCCATATATAATATGGTTGGTGTTTGCGCTGTATTTAAATGGTTCGGTATTATTCCTGAATTAATTGGACAAAATCAGGCCGCCAATTTTGGTGGTCTGATTTATATTTTTAATATTTTGAATTTAGGGTCGCCAATGTTCAGGTATTTTAATCCCAATTCCTGTACATAATCAGCACTGTAGCCCTGTAATAATTCAATATGGCGGTTGATTTTTTGTAATTTTGCCTGTTCGGTGGCCAATTGTTCCTGTTCCCCGTGCAGTCGCCATGTATTAATTATCAATTTTTGTACGTTAACATCGCCCCAAAACATACGTATAAACATATAGATTGCAAATATCAGCAGTAAAATGCCAAATTTGCCATATATGCCATCTGACCAAGCGCGGCCAATAAAACTGAATAAATTTTTGATTTTCTGTTTCATCGGTGGCATTATATCACAAATGACTGCTGTTAATCAAATTTTTGCTGCACCGCTGGCTGGAATTACCGACAGGCCATTCCGGCGTATCGTTCGTATGTTTTCACCAAATACACCAATGTATACTGAAATGATTTCCTGTCATTCATTGGTGGGGGCGCATAAAAATTGTTTACGTAATTTTGATGATTACAGGGCCGAGCCCAATACCGGTGCACAAATTTTTGGCGCAGATGCGAATTTGATGGCTGATGCTGCAAAAATTTTACAGGATGCCGGTGCATCATGGATTGATATAAATATGGGATGTCCTGTGCCAAAGGTTGCCACACGCAGCGGGGCGGGGGCTAATTTAATGCGTGACCATGGGTTGGCTGAAAAAATTATGCGGGCGGTTGTGCGCAGCGTTCAAATACCGGTTTCAATAAAAACGCGATTGGGGTGGGATGATGCGCATCGTGACTGGGCGGATTTAATAAATATTGCCACCGATTGTGGGGTGCGGTTTGCTGCCTTGCATGGGCGCACACGGGCGCAATTGTATACTGGGAAATCTGAATTACCGGTAATAACCGATGATATAAAAATACCGATAATTGGCAATGGTGATATTAAAACGTCTGATGATGTAAGGCGCGTATTGGAACAAGGATACAGTGGCGCAATGATTGGGCGTGGAATGTTGGGGCAACCGTGGATTTTTGGTGTGTTGACTGGTGTCTGCGATGTGCCACAAAATATTGGCGCGATTGTTTTACTGCATTTGGAATATATGTTGGAATATTATGGCGAAAAAAATGCAATTCCGATGTTTCGTAAACATGTGGCGTGGTATTCTGCTGGGATGCCAAATTCAGCGGATTTTAGAATACGTGTTAATACCATAACCAGCGCAGCAGAATTAAGAATGGAAATTTGTAAATTTTGGGGTTGCGAAGTGAATATATAGATTCTATGATAAATTAACAAGAAAAGGGACGTATTGATATGAACGAAAATGAACAACAGACAGAATTACACAATGAAATGAGTGTCGGCGAAATTTTGCGCAATGCGCGTACAACCGGCCGGCGCAAGCGTGAAATACAAACAATTGCAAAACAGTTATGTATACGCGAGGAATTTTTACAGGCATTAGAAGACGGTAATTACAAGGCAATACCAGAAACTGTTTATATTTTGGGTTTTGCACGTAATTATGCAATGGAATTGGGACTGAATCCGGATGAAATTATTGCAAAGATAAAGCGAGAAATGGGATTAGTATCTGATGAAAATGATGACGAGGATAAGGAAAACACTGATAATTCAGATGCCGGTGCGGGCGTGGATGGTGAAAAATGGTATCGCCACATTTTGGGGCGCAGCGTAAAATTTGTTCGCAATAACTGGAAATGGTGCTTGATTGGTTTTGTTGTTATTTTGCTGATTATTGGTGGTATAATTGGTTTAACATTGCAACAAACGCAAACGGGCATAAATGATGCTGTTCAACCGGAAACGGCGGTTGTTTCAGTAAATACAACCACTGAACCAAAATATAATGTTGATGTTCGCGAACGTTTTGGTACTGATAATGCAGAAAACGCATCTGTTATATTACAGGCGATTCAAGAATCTTGGGTAAAGGTAGAAGACAGACGTGGGAATACTGTGTTCAGTCGCGTTTTGGTATCGGGGGATGTTTATTATGTGCCGGCGGGTGACGGGTATACCGCTGTGTTTGGTAATGCCGGTGGTGTTGATGTTTGGGTTAACGGTGTGTTGGCGGAAAAGCAGGGCGCGGACCATGTGCGTGTGGCTGATATTTCACTGTCGCCGGATGATTTATTACCAGAAACAGCAACAGTTACAGAATAAAAAACGGGGCAGGTCCCCGTTTTTTATTTACTGGTAATAAGGTGAAATATAATGCTGGAAAAATACCCAGAATAAATACCGATTAATATCGGTGTTTTTTATTTTATTGTTGGGGTTGCATTTTTCTGGAAATTTTCTATATTTATCCTTGCTATGGCTGGGATAATAAAAATTCGCGGCGCGCGCGAAAATAATCTTAAAAATATTGATTTGGACATACCAAAAAATAAATTGGTGGTCTTTACTGGCGTGTCTGGTTCTGGAAAATCATCATTGGCGTTTAACACCATTTATGCCGAGGGTCAGCGTCGTTATGTTGAATCGCTGTCTGCGTATGCACGGCAATTTTTGGATATGCAGAAAAAGCCTGATGTTGATTTGATAGAGGGATTATCCCCCGCCATTTCCATTGAGCAAAAAACAACGTCCAAGAATCCGCGTTCAACGGTTGGGACGGTTACTGAAATTTATGACTATTTGCGTTTGCTGTGGGCACGTATTGGTGTGCCGCATTCGCCGGTGACGGGGTTGCCGATTAAATCACAAACTGTTGCGGAAATGGTTGATTGGACCATGAAAATACCGGCCGGTACGCGATTGTTCATAATGGCCCCATTGGTGCGTGAACGCAAAGGTGAATATAAAAAAGAAATTGCTTTTCTGGTTAAACAGGGGTATCAGCGTGCCATAATTGATGGCGAATTGTATGATTTGTCCGCTGTGCCACCGTTGGATAAAAATAAAAAGCATACAATATTTGTTATTATTGACCGTTTGCAAATGCCGGCGACGGATGCGTCTGATTCAGATGTTGAAGAATTTCGGTCGCGTATGTATGCATCTTTTGAAGGTTCTTTGCGTTTGGTGGCG
Organism: uncultured Alphaproteobacteria bacterium; assembly: GCA_944389465.1. GTDB lineage: Bacteria > Pseudomonadota > Alphaproteobacteria > Rs-D84 > Rs-D84 > Enterousia. Next base: position 35,449 of record CALXML010000008.1, on the reverse strand, counting down.
GGGTCTGTGTTGGTGCGTCGTTTGGATACGAACGAAGATATTTTATATTCGCAAAATTATGCCTGTCCGGTCAGTGGTTTTACTGTACCAAAGATAGAACCGCGATTATTTTCCTTTAATGCGCCAATGGGGGCGTGTCCTGCGTGTGATGGATTGGGGGTGCAATTAAATATGTCGCCTGATTTGGTTGTGCCTGACCCGTCTAAATCAATATTGGATGGTGCAATTGCACCGTGGTCGCGTGGTGGAATGTTAAGTCAATTTGACCACCTGTTAGATGCGTTACATAAAAAATATAAAATTCCATTGTCAAAACCGTGGCATACACTGACCCAGCAACAGAAAGATATTATTTTATACGGCAGTGGTGATGAACCAATAAAAATAAACTGGAATGGTTTTGTTTATGAAAAACCGTACGAGGGTGTAATTCCGAACATAGAACGCCGCTGGCGCGAATCGGATTCTGAATCTGTGCGGGCGGAATTGGCCAAGTACCAGACTGAAACGCCGTGTCCAATGTGTCATGGCAAACGATTAAATATTCAGGCATTGTGTGTAAAAATTTATGGTTTGGATATTATGGATGCCTGTGATATGGCGGTGGACCAATCGTTGAAATGGTTTACTGATTTGCCACAGCATTTGTCACAAAAAGAAAATGACATTGCGCGTGTTATTTTGCGCGAAATTACCAGTCGTTTGCAATTTTTGCAAAATGTTGGGTTGGGGTATTTAACGTTATCGCGTATGTCAGGAACTTTGTCCGGTGGCGAGGCACAACGTATCAGATTGGCATCACAAATTGGCAGTGGGCTGTCTGGGGTATTATATGTTTTGGACGAACCGTCAATCGGATTGCATCAAAGTGATAATGACAAATTATTGGATACATTAAAAATGCTGCGTGACAAGGATAACAGTGTTATTGTTGTTGAACATGACGAAGACGCAATGCGCGCGGCTGATTTTTTGGTTGATATTGGGCCGGGGGCCGGAATTAATGGTGGGCATGTCGTTGCGGCCGGTACACCAGAGCAAGTTATTAAAAACAAAGATTCGCTGACTGGACAATATTTATCCGGTAAACGTAAAATAGAAGTACCAAAAGTGCGCCGTGCCGGCAATGGCCAGATGATTTCAATTCAGGGTGCGCGTGAAAATAATCTGAAAAATCTAAATGTGGATTTTCCATTGGGCAAATTTGTTGCACTGACGGGTGTGTCTGGTTCTGGGAAATCAACATTGTTGTTGGATACTTTATATCCGGCGTTAATGCGGGCACTGTATAATTCAAAAATAGAGGTTGGTGCACACGATATTATTCGTGGTATGGAAAATGTGGACAAGGTTGTTGATATTGACCAATCGCCAATTGGGCGTACGCCACGCAGTAATCCTGCAACTTATACGGGTGTGTTTTCAAATATTCGTGATTTCTTTGCTGGCCTGCCCGAGGCCAAGGCACGCGGATACAGTGCAGGACGCTTTTCTTTTAATGTAAAAGGGGGCCGGTGCGAGGCCTGTCAGGGCGATGGCCAAATTAAAATAGAAATGAATTTCTTGGCTGATGTGTATGTAGAATGCGATAAATGCCATGGCGCACGGTATAATGATGAAACGTTGGCGGTTAAGTACAAGGGTAAATCAATTGCTGATGTATTAAATATGACCGTGGAAGAAGCGTATCGTTTCTTCAGTAATGTGCCACAAATTGCACGCAAATTGGAATTGTTAAAGCGTGTTGGTCTGGATTATATAAAACTGGGACAAAGTTCACTGGATTTGTCCGGTGGCGAAGCGCAACGTATCAAATTGTCCAAGGAACTGGCGGCACGCAGTACTGGCCAGACCATATACATTTTGGATGAACCAACAACTGGTTTGCATTTTGCAGATATTAAATTACTGTTATCGGTATTGCATGAATTGGTTGAACAGGGTAATACCGTGATTGTTATTGAACATAATTTAGAAGTGATTAAAACAGCCGATTGGATTATTGATTTGGGGCCAAATGGTGGGGCCGGTGGCGGCCGTGTTGTTGCCGTTGGTACGCCGGAACAGGTGGCGGAAAATCCGGAATCATTGACTGGTAAATATTTGAAAAAGTATCTGGACAATGGCAAAAAGAAAAAATAAAGTTTTATAATAAAGCAAAAAGGAGTAAATATGTTTGGGTTCGGTAAAAAAAAGATGGATAAAACAGTTGATACAACAGCAACTGAAACAGTTACCCCAGAATTAGATGAAAAAGAATTAAAAAAATTAGAAGCCAAAATGCCCAGTGGTATGAAAGAATCTGCGCAACGTATGATGGCGGGGCAATTTGATATGAATGATATGTTGGCCCAATTAAAACAAATTAAAAAGATGAGTAATTTTAGCGGGTTGCTGAAAATGGTTCCGGGGATGTCTGGGGCGGTGGCCGCAATGAAAGAAAAAATCAAAGACGGCAGTGTTGATGCGCAAATTAAAATACTGGAAGCAATGACCGTACAGGAACGCGCAGAACCTGAAAAAATATTTGCCAATGCCAAGGCGCGAATTGCGGAAACGGCGGGTTGCACTGTGCGTGACGTGGAACATATTATTAAACAATATACAAAAATGCATCAACAAATGGCTATGTTACAGAAAATGGGGGGAATGGAGGCCGTTATGCAGAAAATGAAAAAAACTGGAAATTAAATGAATTGGAAAAATTTGTTCAGTATAGAAAAAATAAAACAAAAATTTGACTGGACGCCCGTGGCCGTGAAAGCACCACGCCCACGATATACGGTTTATAAAGATGTTGGACGAATATTGCTGGGGTACGAGGTAGAAGTTCAATACCTGTACCACGGCAATAAAAAGCATTTGTTTGCGACGGATGAAGAAAAACTGGCATTGGTTTCTTCGCGGCGTGCGCTGGCAAATGCGATTTGTTTTTATAAAAATACAAAATCCAAAGTCTTGAAATACAACAAGGGGCGCGAAAAATGAAATTAAACTTTAGAAAAATATTTAATTGGGATATCAGCAATGTTGCTGACCCTGTGCCTGTTTATGACAATGAATTATTTCGCGGAAATCAATTGTCTGGGTATAAAGTTGTTGTAACATATAAATATCATGGGAAACAAAATGTTTTCTTTGATATTGATTCTGAACAATTATGGATAATGTATGAACATCCTTTGCGGGCTGCACGAATATTTGTAAATAAAATGCGTAACAAGCAGGCGTTGCAACAGCAAAAACAAAGCGGTATTTATCAAAGATAAATTTTTAATATGAAAATTTTAAATAAAAAAATTGCTGGTAAAAAATCTTCGGCGGCGTGGATTCAACGTCAGGCGGCTGACCCATATGTTGCGCGTGCGCATCGTGATGGGTATCGGGCGCGGGCTGCATATAAATTAATTGAAATGAATGAAAAATATCATTTCTTGAAAAATGGTCAGGTTGTTGTTGATTTGGGTGCGGCACCGGGGTCTTGGTCACAGTATGTTATGCGCGCGTTCCCGCGGTCGCGTGTGTTTGCAATGGATTTATTGGAAATTACGCCTATTGATGGGGTGGAATTTTATCAGGGCGATTTTACAACAGATGATGCGCTGGATTGGTTGGTGCAAAAATTAAATTTGCCGGCTGATGGTGCGGCGCATGGCACGGTGGATGTTGTTTTATCTGATATGGCACCAAATACTGTTGGGCATAAAAAAACTGACCATATTCGTCAAATGGTGTTATTGGAATATGCGTTTGATTTTGCGTGTCGTGCGTTAAAGACCGGTGGCGTGTTTGTGGCAAAATCTTTTACAGGTGGAACAACAAACGAATTATTAAAACAAATTCGTGGAAAATTCGAATCGGTGCATCATATTAAACCGCCCGCATCACGCAAGGACAGCGTTGAAATGTTCATCGTTGCATTGGGATTTCGTGGTTAAATAAAAATCGCCAAAATGGCGATTTTTATTTCATTTTTTCGGCCGCATTGCGTGCCAATTCATCACAGCGTTCATTGTATGGATTGCCAGCATGCCCCCGTACCCAAACCCAATGAATTTTGCGTGATGTGGCCAATTCATCCAATTGTTGCCATAATTCTTTGTTTTTAACGGGCTTTTTCGCGGCAGTTTTCCAATTATTATTTTTCCACTGTGGAACCCAGACCTGCATACCGTTTTTTACATATTGACTGTCGGTATGTATTTCAATTTCATTGTGATGGCGGGTTGCAGCCAGTGCGCGAATAACCGCCGTTAATTCCATTTGATTGTTTGTTGTGTTGTGTGCACCGCCACTGCGTTCGGCAACATTTTGTCCATCTGTTGCGATGAATGCCCATCCGCCCGCACCGGGGTTGCCCAAACAACTGCCATCTGTCCAAATTTTTAACATTTTTTATCAATCCGTTTTGTGATATAATATCATAAAATGAGATTTGATGCCAAACAATTACACGAAATGTCACGGTCCGTGCGGGCGCACGCGTTGAATGCTGTGCGATGCGCGGGTTCGGGGCATATTGGTATTGTGTTGGGGGCGGCTGATATTGTTACAACAATTTATGCTAATTTTTTAAGACGGGGTCGCGACAGGTTCGTTTTGTCTGCGGGGCACGGCAGTGCGTTGTTGTATTCTGTATTAAAATTGGCCGGTTATAATATTGGTGAATTGGACAGTTTTCGCAAATTGGGTGGATTGGCGGGACATCCTGAATTTGGAACAGATGGCGTTTGCGCAACAACTGGCCCGTTGGGACAGGGCGTTGGCAATGCCGTTGGGTTGGCGTTGGCTGAAAAAATCCGTGGTACTGATGGTGTGGTGTATTGTTTGTGCAGTGATGGCGATTTGAGTGAGGGCATCGCAGCCGAAGCAATCGTATTTGCCGGCCGGTACAAGTTGGATAATTTGGTTCTGATTTGGGATGATAATGGCGTCAGCATTGATGGTGTGGCTGTGACGGATATAAATGTGCCAATGCGCATGCGGGCGGCTGGATGGAATGTGATGGGTGTTTCTGGTAATGATTTTAATAAATTAAACCGTGTGCTGCAACGGGCTGGCGAAAAACATATGCCAACATTTATTGACGCAAAAACAATTATTGGTCGTGATTCCAGTTTGGCGGGGACGTCCGCGGCGCATGGGTTTGCGCTGTCTGATGCGGAAATGATGCAATTGGTTGAAAAAAATATTTCGCAAATGGGGGATGATTTGTGGGCGACGGTTGCGTCTGATGCGGTGGCGAAATATGCACTGCACACACCGCAAATTTGTGTGGCGGATGTGCCAGTGCCAGATTTGGGTGATATGGCATCCACACGTGAATTGTCGGGTGCGTATTTGCAATCATTGATTACTGCGGGGTGCGATTTAATTGGGGGCAGTGCTGATTTAGGTCACAGTACTAATTCCAAAGTGGCGGCCAGTATTGATATTATGCCACCAAAATATCGTGGTAATTATATAAACTATGGCGTGCGCGAACATGCAATGGGGGCAATAATGAATGGTATGGCGGCGGCGGGACTGCGGCCATATGGTTCAACATTTTTGGTGTTTAGTGACTATATGCGGCCCAGTATTCGTTTGGCGGCAATGTCCGGCTTGCCGGTGATTTATGTATTCACGCACGACAGTGTTGCCGTGGGGGCGGATGGGGCAACACATCAGCCGGTGGAACAATTGCCATCATTGCGGTTAATTCCAAAACTGAATGTTTACAGGCCATGTAACGGGGTTGAGGTTGCGTATGCATGGCAATCGGCCCTGCGGGATTCGGCGCATCCATCCGCAATTATTTTATCGCGTCAGAAATTTGAACAGGTTGCAACACCAAAAACGGCTGATATTTCCCGTGGTGCGTATATTATTTATCCGGCCACTGCGCGGCGTGTACGTGTGACAATTATTGCAACCGGTTCAGAAGTACCGTTGGCGGTGGCTGTTGCCAAAAAATTGGGGAATGCGGTTCAGGTGGTCAGTATGCCATCTGTTGCGGATTTTAGACGCCAAGATAAAAAATATAAAAATAGTGTTTTGGCGGGCTTTGTTGTTGCCATAGAGGCCGCAGCCACAGCCCCATGGTTTGAATTTGCCGACGCGGTTGTTGGTATTGATTCGTTTGGTGTGTCTGGGGCGGGGCATGATGTGTATGCGCATTTTGGATTTGACACGGACGCGATTGTGCGCGATATTTTGAAAAAATTAAAATAATATCTGTATTAAGAAAATTATGTCTGAATATGAATTTGTTTTATCGTCGGGTGAAAGAATCCCGATTGTTATAACAACGCGTCGTGGGCTGCGTAATATTACACTGCGTCCAAAAACGCGACCGGCGCGTGAAATTCATATATCAAAACCATGGATGACATCAACGACCACAGCGTTAAAATTTTTGGAACAAAAGCGTCGCTGGTGCGAAAGAATTTTTGATACTGCGCCACAGAAAGTATGTATAAAATCTGGCGATGTCATAGAATTTCTGGGCCGGCGTGTTACGTTGCAGCATAACCCAGCGCAACGGCTGAATGATTTTATTATAAATGATGATAATTCAGCCACGCTGATTGTGGGCGGTGGGGCGGATATGTTTGAACGTCGTGTTCGTGATTTTATAAAGGCCCAGTTTTTAAGTGTTGTAAAACAAATGATTCATACTGTGCCACGCAATTTATGGCCGCGGCGTGTGGCGATTCGCGATACGTCTTCGCGGTGGGGCAGTTGTTCAACCAGTGGAACAATGTCTTTTTCATGGCGGTTGGCATTTGCGCCGTATGACGTTATGCGATATGTCGTTATGCATGAATTGGCTCATATGGTTCATATGGACCATTCACCAGAATTTTGGCAAACTGTGTCGCAACTGTACGGATTTGGCGTTGAACGTGCGCGGCGGTGGTTAAATGTGCATGGTGCGGAATTGCATAAATATTTTTAAGTAATACTTGAAAAGTGCTGAATTTCCGGTATTATCAATGTGTGAACAATAAAAAATTTATCTTTGTCGTGTTTCATCACGCCCGTCGGGCGGGTTGTTTATAGCGTTTTATACTTTCATATGATATAATAATTTGACGTAAAAAATGTCCCTGATATTTTTATGGGGCGAACAATAGGAATTAAAAAATGGAATTAAAACCGACGAAAACTTTATCTGGATTTATAGAATTGTTGCCAACGCAACAGCGGTGCTTTGACGAATGCGCCGCGCGTATGCAGCGTGTATTAAAAACAGCCGGTTTTGCACATTTGGATTTGCCAGCCATTGAACGGGCCGAGGTTTTAACCGACAAAGACAATTGGGATGAAATTGAAACACAAATGTTCCTGTTTCAAAAGGGCGATACTAAAATGGGATTGCGCTATGACGGGACGGTTGGTTTGTCGCGATATGTGGCGGGGCATTTGAATGATTTGGCGTTCCCGTTTCGTGCGTATCAATTTGCGCGCAATTACCGTGGTGAACGCCCGCAACGTGGCCGGTATCGCGAATTTTATCAGATGGATTTGGATATAATGGGTATTGATTCATTGTCCGAAAACTATGATGCTGAAATTGTGGCGACGTTGGCACGTGCATATGAATCAATTGCTGAATTTATTGGACCGGTAAATATTCGTATTGGTAACCGCAGATTTTGGAACGCGATGTTTGAATATCTGGGGTTGAATGCCGAACAAAGTCGTGCGGCGTTTGTATTGATTGACAAGAAAGATAAAATTTCTGATTTCTATGATGGTTTGGTTGAAACCGTTGGTAAAAATGCGGCAGATAAAATAAATAACGTATTTTCAAATGGTTATAAATCCTGTGCCGGCGTGTCGGATACGTTGGACGCAGCCATAAATGAAATAGATGCATTTATGGAATTGTTAAAATCAATGGGTATTCAAAATGCTGTGATTGATTTGGGCATTATGCGTGGGCATGCGTATTATACCGGAATAGTGTTTGAATTTTTCCTGAATAATTTTCCTGAACTGGGCGCAATTGGTGGTGGTGGCCGGTACGAAGATTTGGCATCTAAATTTTCCAAGACTAAAATAATTGGGGTTGGGGCGGCGGTTGGTTTTTCGCGCCTGATGGTTGCGTTGTTGGACGATAATCGCATAGATTTAACCCCGTTTGCGCGGCCTGTTCGTGCGGCGGTGTTGGTTATGGGTGGCGCACAGGTTGCGTATGCAATGGGTGTGTTGGCCGCATTACGTGGGGCAGGGATTGTTTCTGTGCCTTATTTGGATGCGAATAAAAAGTTCAAAAATCAAATTGAATTTGCCGATAAAATTAATGCTGATTTCAGCATAATTATTGGTGAAAATGAAAAAAATTCCGGATTGCTGACCGTGAAAGATATGCAATCTGGTGAACAGCAAAGTTTGAACACAGATGATTTATTAAAATTAATGAAACAAGTACGTGATTAAAAATGATAATAGACGATAAATTAAAGGAAATTAAGCAGCACGCTGCCGACATTGCAGGCCAGATGAATGATGGCAATGTGTCGGGGGCTGAATTAACCCGATTGTCCAAGGAATATTCTCAATTAAGTGAAATATTACCATTAATTGATGAATACTTTTCTGTAAAGCAGGGCATTGATGATGCAAATGAAATGCTGCATGATGCGGAATTGAAATCTATTGCCGCCGAACAATTGGCGGAATTAAATCATCGGTTGCCAGATATTGAAAAAAAATTGCAAATTGCGTTGTTGCCCCGTGACGAGGCTGATGACAATGGTGTCATTATGGAAATTCGCGCAGGTGTTGGTGGCGAAGAATCTGCATTGTTTGCTGGTGATTTATATAACCAATATAAATCATATGCGCTGCGTCATGGATGGAAAGTAGAGGTCATAGAGGAAAACGCAACATCACTGCATGGATATAAGGAAATCATTTTCAAAATAGATGGCGTTGGTGCGTATGCGCGTATGAAATTTGAATCAGGCATTCATCGTGTTCAACGTGTGCCTGAAACCGAGGCCGGCGGTCGCATTCATACCAGTGCCGCATCTGTGGCCGTTATGCCCGAGGCCAAGGATATTGACATTGTTATTGATGACAAAGATATTCGTATTGATGTATTTCGTGCGTCTGGTGCGGGTGGCCAGCATGTTAATAAAACCGACAGTGCGGTACGCATTACGCACTTTCCAACGGGTATTGTTGTAACATGTCAAAATGAACGCAGTCAATTTCAGAACAAGGCCGCCGCAATGGACGTTTTGCGTTCAAAATTATATGAAAAACAACGGGAAGAGCAGGTTAACGCCAGTAATTCTGCACGTAAAAGTATGGTTGGGTCCGGTGACCGCAGTGAAAAAATTCGCACCTATAATTTTCCGGAACAGCGTGTTACCGACCATCGTATTAAATTAACATTGTATAAATTGGATGACATTTTGGCCGGTGGCCCCGCGTTGGATGAAATGATAGATGCATTAACCGCAGCCGACCAATTGGAACGTTTGGCCAATATGGATTAAAAACGGGACAAAGCCCCGTTTTTTCTGGTTACTCGTGTTTCTTTTTTATGGATTGCCGCGCCGTGCGGTATGCACGGCTCGCAATGACAAGGGGGGCACGCGTCACAAGTATGACATGGTTATTCCAGTGGACAGGCGGCGGTATATTCATATGTGCCGTATTCGTCGGTGTATTGCGTGTTTGCCGGCGCGTACATAATGCACGAACCAGATGGCGATGTCACCAGACAACTGGTTGCCGTGCCGACGGATGTGTATCCAGATGGGCACGAACCGTCCGCAATATTCATATATTCTTCCACCACCGTGATATAACCAGATGGGCATGATGTTGACGGTGCGGCGGCAAATGATGCACACGGCGTAATTGCAAAAAATAATATAAAAATTCGTTTCATATTTGCCCCCACATTTAATCGGACAGATTGCTGAACATTGCGGACAGGACAGACTGGATGCGAACACCGTTTGAGCAGACGGCTGCGCATTGGTAGTCGCAAAGGATGGGCGACGCTTGTGCGGCTATAAAAACCCAGCGCGACACCGCAGGAGATGTCATTTTGCACCAACAATATTTATTACTATCGTCGGTTGTACCGGTTGTGACAGCGGTGGTGGTTGCGCCAATTGAACCGCCGTCTTGCGAACCACAAAATGCAACACCCTGTACTGATACACCGTCACAGGTTGCGGACCAATTTGACTGACCTCGTTCGCTGGAATAATTGGAACACGTTGATGATGATGACGGCTGTTTCACGCATTTGGTGACGGCCATGGCCGGTGGATTTATGGCCATACAAATCAGGCCAGTGATTAATAAATGTTTTTTCATTTTCAAACTCCTGTTTTTTCTGAATAAGAAAACCACCAAATTTGTTGGTGGTCAGGAGGTTCGAAACAATTACCAGAATTGTGTCACTTATTTAATATTCGTGACCCTCCTGACCAAGGTCAGGAGTTTGTTTTTCGTCTTAATAAAAACAGCGCAAACCGCGCCAATGTTTATTCCGACGCTGGTATAGAGGTTTCGACACCCCATCAGTGAAACACCCACTGACAATTGTTATAATATCGTGTTAAATTTATTAATGCAAGGGCTTAATATTTGCCTGAAATGATAACGTGCGAACGTTGTGCGAAAAAAATAATATTGACGTAAAAGTATGATATAAGGTAAAATACAGCATATAAACAAATGCCGAAAATAAACCACCGATTAATGTCGGTGTTTTTATTTTTGAAAAAATCCCAGATTTCTGCATTTTTTTGTTCCCCCATTTTGCCGAAATAAATCGGTGGTTTATTTGCGTAATGAAATAATGGGGGATTGTATGAAAAAGATAATATTTTTTGCTGTGTTATGTGTTGGCTGTGCGGTTGAAAATGCGCGCGCGGCGGTATCGTGTACTTTGACGCCATCGTGTTCGGGTGTTGTTGAATATGACCGCATTGGTACGTTTTGTGCCACATATGTAGAGGCGGGTGGATATTACAAGTTAACTGGTGAAAAAGTCTGTATAATGGAATGTGGTTCTTGTCCGTCCAGCACAACAAAAACAACACAAAATGTTACAATGGATGCCGCACATTTTGAAGATTTTGGATGTGACACAGTTTACATAGATACATGTGTTCCACGTGAAGAATGCTGGGCCGGAACGTATGGCACGGTGAATACTGAAACAAATCCGCCAATTTTTTCATGTCAAAGTTGCCCATCGGGTGCAACCAGTCCAGATGGTGCGACGGATGTTACACAATGTGTTTGTCAGCGTGGGTATTGGGGTACAATTTCTGGCATAGCTGATACATGTACACGTTGCCCCGCCATGGATGGGATGTATGGCACAACCGCGGATGTTGGTGCGACCAGTATTTCTGAATGCTATATAGCCGCCGGTACAATAGGCAGGGATGATACAGGTGCGTTGACGTATACGCAAAATTGTTATTACACTGAATAAAAATCGCCCGAATGGGCGATTTTTTAATTCTTGCATTGTTTTGCTGTGCGCGATAACATAATTATGTCAATGGGTGTTCCATTGATGGGGTGTGATGACCCGTGTACTGGCGTCGGAATAAATAATGTGGCGCGCATTTGCGCTGGTTTTATTATTGCGACGATAAATAACAACTCCTGATTTCGGTCAGGAGGGTTGCGAAATATTAAATACGCAACACAATTCCAGTAATTGTCATCAACCTCCTGACCACCAATTTTTTGGTGGTTTTTCATTACGAAAAACAAAAACAGGAGATTGAACAAATGAAAAACAACAATAAAAAATATTGCTTTGCTTTTGTGCTGGGGGGCGCGATTTTGATGTTTGCGTTTCCGTCAAATGCATTGGTTTCAATTACATGCAGGACCAGCGAGACCTGTCGTAATATAGCCAATGCTACATTCCCATGTTGTTGTCCAACAGGTGAAACGGGAACGTCGTATTCTTGTCCAACGGGGTGGGCCAGACAGGTGAATGTTTCGGACCCTGATGATGCCGGTACGTGCACGCGTCGGGCGACAACCGGCAGTGATATAAAGGGTACATATACCCAAGAATACGGAACTTGTGCCCCGACAGCATCCACATATAACTGTTATGAAGCTGTTCGTCGTGAAGACCAAGGTCAAGGTGGACGTAGCTGTTTTTGTACAGCGATAAATTAGGGGGGCAAAGATGAAACGCGTTTTAATTTTTCCGATATTTTTATGTTCGTTATTAATTGGCAATGCGTATGCCGCGTGTGTCGCGGGCGCAAAAACATATACTTCTTGTAATGCAGGGTATTATTTATCGGGTGGGCTGTGTTTGACCTGTCCCAGTGGGGGGGGCGTCGGCCGCAGGTGCAACCAGTATAACCAGTTGTTATTTACCGTCTGGGACAACCGGTTCTGATTCCACCGGCAGTTATACATATACATCAAATTGTTATTACAGTAACTGATATAATTATGTGTAGTAAAAAATCCGCCAAATGGCGGATTTTGTTTATGTTTTATTTGTTTTAGAATATATATTTTACATTAAAACCACCATTCCATCCGGCACGGCCGCCGTCACGACGGTTCAGATTTAATGCGATATTAAATCTGTCTATGGATTTTTCAATTCCAATTCCATATTCCGCATAATCGCGCATATCCAAATCATCGTATTTCATTCCGTTAACAACCACGTCGCCGCCGTGGCCCATCATAAACGCATATTTGAAATTGATAAATCCAAACCAGCCACGACCAATGTGTTTAATTGCACGGATTTCTGGGGCAATTTCAAACGAATTAAAGTTTTGATTGGCAACAGCATCGCCAGACATGGACATATAGTTTGCGCCACTTATCCAAGTGTAACCGGCGTATACCCCCGGTTGAATTGTAAATGTGTTGTCCAGCGCAATGTTATATGTCATATTTAATGCCGCGCCCGCCCACATATTTGCAAATTCATCATTGCCATATTGGTGTTCCGCATTATTATATAATGTTCCGAAATCCGCGGCCAAGGACATATTAAATAGCTGTATATTATATCCGGTATACAAACCGACATATCCGCCACGTTCATCAATACTGATAAATTTATTTTCTTGGTCGCCACCAATATATCCGCCAAAAATTCCCCATTCAGATATGCCGATGCCACGTTGGGCCTCGCCACCGGCCAAACCAAATGATATTAAATCTGTGTTGGTACTTAATTCATCATAGCCCTTGAATTTTACATCATCGTTTACGTGTTGCCAATTTAACCAGACACTGTTCAGAACAGGGCGGTTGTCGGTGCGTTCCAATTCGTTTATGTCGTCATCACCACCATTGCGGCCCCGTTGTGCTGTGTCGTCATCGCCATATTCACCATACAGGCGTGGCCAACCGTACATTGGCGTTGTGCCGTATAAAAATTTAGAATCTTCGGTTTGTTTGACCAATTTTGCACGCCCACCCAATGCCGCTGCGGCAGTACCCTCAAACGTTTGCATTGCGTTGGACATAATTGAATGCTGGATTGCGGTTATGTTATTTGCTGTAATTTTATTCGCATAAATATGCGGGCCGGCGGCAAGTGCGCCGTTCGCCGATAACATAAATACAGACAGTGCCAATAATGATATTTTTTTCATCTCTCTTCCCCAGTTTTTTATATGCTTTTCGTTTTTGATTATATCATATTTTTTAGTGTTTTGAAAAATAAAAAGCAAAAAAGTCCTGTGCAGAATTTTTGTTGAGAATATGCACTTTTTTTAGTAAAATTCGGGGTATGAAAGAAAATATAAAACTGGATAAACCAATTGTTATGGTTGGCCTGATGGGGGCAGGGAAAACAAGTGTTGGCCGCGCATTGGCACGGCGATTGGGCGTGCCCTTTGTTGATTCTGACAAGGAAATAGAGGCCGCGGCCGGTTGCAGTGTGGTTGATATTTTTGCCATGTATGGCGAGGCTGAATTTCGGCGTGCAGAACAGCGTATAATTGCGCGTTTGTTTGATACTGCACCGGCGGTAAAGGTTATTTCCACGGGCGAGGGCGCGTTTATCACGCCCGCTGTGCGGGATATGGTTTTGCAACGGGCGTTATCAATATGGCTGCGGGCGGATTTGGATTTGTTGGTAAAGCGGACTAATTTTCGTAATACGCGCCCGCAATTGCTGCATACGGACAGTCGGAAAATTTTGGCGCAATTAATTGATGAACGCTATGATATTTATGCTATGGCCGATATAACCGTGGAAACACGTGACGAAAGTTTGCGCAAAACGTTGGACAAGGTTATTAATGCAATAAAAGAATACCAAAAGACAAAAGGAACAAGTAATGGCCAGTAAATTTTTCAAGGAATTTAGAACTTTTTTGGAACGTGGCAGTGCTATTGATATGGCTGTTGGTATCATTGTCGGCAGTGTTATGACAACAATGGTTAATTCGTTGGTCAAAGATATTATTATGCCACCAATTGGGATGCTGGTCGGGGATATTGATTTTTCTCAATTTTTTATCGTTTTGTCGGGTGGACAGGCCGGCGCGCATTATAACACCGTGGCCGAAGCACAGGCCGCAGGTGCTGCAACAATGAATATAGGCGTGTTTTTAAATACTGTGGTCAGTTTCTTTATTACTATGTTCGCGGTATTTATGTTGGTAAAAATTATGAACAAGGTGCGTGCTAAAAAGGCGGTTACCACGCGTGTGTGTCCGTATTGTAAAACTGATATTAATGCCAGTGCGACAAAATGCCCCAATTGTTGTTCCAAGGTTGCGCCCGCGGAAATTATCCCCGCCCAAGCCAGTGATTTAGAGGTACATTTAAAGAAAATATCGGAAATCGCGGGGGCGCAGGTGGCCAAAATCGCAAAAAATTCGGTTGATACATTGGTTGGCGGGGTAAAACGCGGTAAAAAATAATTGATTTTTTTAATGGGTAAATTATCAAAAATCTTAATCTGATAACCTATTGATTTTTGTGTAAAAAATGGGGCAGAGCCCCGTTTTTTATGCCGAAAATAAACGAACCGTTTTTTTGTTTTTGTATTCTGAATGTATTTTATCGGGATTTTCGTGATTGTGTCAACCATAAAAATGCCGAATCTAATGGTTCGTTTGGGTTCGGTATAAATGGGGGAAATATGAAAAATATAAGATTTTTTGCATTTTGTTTCGGGTGCGGATTTAATGGTTGGGGTGACGAGCAATGCTTTCGCTGCATTTGATAGGGTTTGTAATGATGGAATAGAATGTCCAACAGGGTTAACGGATATACGGTATTATCCGGTGTCAAGTGATTGCCGAATGTATTATGAATGTGATAATGGAAAATTGTATGCGTATGCGTGTTCGGATGGAATGTATTGGAATCCCAATTTGAATTATTGTGATTGGGAATGGAATGTAACTTTTGATTTTTGCGATTTGCAAACCGAAGAAATTCCGTCCCAGTTTTATGGCGGATTTGCCTGTGATGGTGGTGGCGATATCGGTGGTGGTGGAAACGGGCAAGCTGTGCGGGTGCGTATTGTATAGAGTCAGAGCCTGTCGTTAATACTGTACCATTGTCAAATGGTGAACGCAGGATAAGCACATATACAAAACGTTGCAGCAAAACAGGGTGTTGTGACGCCAGTTGCAGTGGAACTTTTACATCATATATTTGTACGTGTGACGAGGGATATATTGTTCAAAATCAAACGCAAGAAAATTGTTCTTGTGCGGCCTGTGATGGTGGAACGTATTCCAATGGTTCTTCGTGTGTGGAATGTCCGCTGATGGGTGAAAATGGCGAGTCGTTTGAACTGGGGGCGTGGGCGATGTCTGTACCCGACGGGGCGGCAACAAGTAGATATGACTGTGTGGCGAATCCAATAAATGAAAACGGCGGTACGGAATATAACAATGAAACAGGTACGTTTAAAATTGTTGGGGATTGTCATTGGTCTGACTGATGAATGCGAATACGATTTTGGTTGGGTTAAAACACGAAATATGGAATATGGTTTCGTGTTTTTTATTGTTTTTTCACGATTTTATAAAAATTAAAAAACATAAATAAAAAACAAAGTATTATGTATAGTAAGTTAAAATAATATATTAAGTTTTTTATGGGTATGGGGCGGGGCGGAAATTTGTGGGGTAAAACGTTTTTGCTGTGTGTGCGGGTGGTGTTTTAATGTTGTGATTTGTGATTGTTGTTTTGTGTTGTCGGGTGTGTCGGGCGGGCCCGCGGCGGGTGCGTTTATTTTGTTAATAATACAAACAGATATAAACGAATATCAGGCATAATAAAATTGGCGATGGTTTGCGCAAAGAATTATTTGTTGTTAATGAAAATATGAATAATTTTAATTGTGCGAATTGCAACGCGGGGCTGTACGGATTTGGTATCTGATATTTGTTTGGCTTTGTTGGGTGTTTCATATTGTTATTGCCTTTATTTTTATTTGTTGTTTTTGTTCATTTTTAAACCCGCAGGGCGCGACACCGCAAAGGCGTATAATGTATATTATGTATAGTTTGGTATATGATAGTGGGGGAAATGGGTGTTTTTGAATAAGAATGTGGAGTGTATCATTTGTCATTTGTGAGATGTTTCATTGTTGTGTATTTTTTTATTTTGTTGTGGGTTTTGTATGTTTTATTGTGTTTTGTGTGTTTGTATTTGGGTTTTTGGTGTGGTTTTGGACCGTGTTTCACGATTAGATGTGTTGTTTCTTTCTGGTTTTTGTGATTTTGTGTATGTTGTAAAAATGTTTATTGGTTACAGCGTTTTGTTGGGGATTTTTGCCAGCGTATAAATAATTGATGGTTTTGTTGTGTTGTTGTCGGGTGTTTTCAAAATGATGCTCTTATATATAAATTTTTGTCGTTGTGATAAAGATGGCTGTATAAATATATGATAAATGGACCTGATTGCATCGTGACGATGTTTTTTTTGTGGTGACCGCAGATTTTTGTGTGCGTGAAAATAAATGTTCGGCTGATTATCGGCGTTGTCGGGTTTTGTGTTTTTTTAGTGGTGTTTTTGTGCTGAAAATTTGGTATTAAAAATATTAAAATTAATTATCATATTATTAAAATAATATTTTGTATTTAGATTTATAATAAATTTTATCATTATTGTGTGCGTTGGTGTGTTTTGTCGGTGTTGGTTACCGATTTTTTGCGGTAAAAAATGGGTTTTGTGCCCTATTCTGTATCCAAAAATGTGAAAAAATGGCGGATTTCTGCGGGTTTTGGCGTGTTTTAAAGGGGCTTCTTAATATGGTAATGTGTTTTGTAATATTATTTTAATAATATTTTGATTTTAGTGTATAATCAAATGCTTTTTTGTCTGGTTTTGGGTGGCGGATGTGGCGTAAAAATTGGCGTTGGGGGTGATGTTGTGTTTTTGTGTGGAAAATGTTATAAAAATGGCCGGAAAACGGATTGTATTTGTATGGATATAAAAATCAAATTAATATTTAATAAACAAATTGTTATTTTATGATTTTAAAGTAAAATATTATGATGTTTTGGCGCGGGTCGTTTTCTTAAACATCCGCGATACAAATTTAACAGACTCTGTTCTGTTCCTGCCTATATCATCCCACAAACATATTTATGTTTGTGGGGGCGAAGTTGCGGGAATGACAATGTTGTTTTCACACACAAATAACGATGCGTCCGTACATTGGACCGGCTGGTGCGCGCGGGCGGGGCCGGAAACAAAAATGGCGGTGGTGGTGTCATTATTTTATCATTCCGGTGTTTGAAACACAGGAATTTGGCTTAATAAGGATACGCAGCATGTCTTTGCGTGGACGTTAAATAATTCATGTCCTGTGACCGTCACCACCCCCCCACGCATACAAACGCATTTGTGTTTGTGCTGCGGAATTGCGGCACAATCCAAAGTAAAATAAACGGAGTTTGTACCATTATCCCCTTGCATTAAGGTGTTTTACACGATATTATAATAATTGTCAGTGGGTGTTCCCATTGATGGGGTGTGAGAAAACCCGTTCCAATGCGTCAGAATGTAATTACGTGGCGCGTGTATGCGCCGGTTTTAATATTATGACGAAAAATAAACTCCTGATTTCTGTCAGGAGGGTCGTGAATATCAAATAAACGACACAATTCATTGGATTGTTCTCAACCTCCTGACCACCAAAAAAATTGGTGGTTTTTGTTTGTCGTCCAACGCGTTTTGGGTTGTGATTTCTGTCACATACGTATTTGACCGTGGCCACAGCAGTATGGTGGGTAATAACTGGTGTTATTACAGTAATTAATGGTATAAAATGGGGCGTCGGTGTCCCGTTTTATATAGTTGGCAGTAATGGAGTTTTTTTAGGTATTTAATTGCTGTAATGGCAATTTGATGTATATGTATAACTGCCGGTGGAATCAGAACCGGTTGTTCCAGACGGTAAATAGCAATCCGTAATGCCGCCACTGTTTTGGTCCGCGGATGTGCCACCACTGGGGCAAGAATAACATATGCCGCCGGATAAATAGTATCCGGTTTTGCATGCCGTGTATGTTTTTGCGTCTGCTGTACATGCCGCATTTGCATTAAACGCCAGCATAATCCCCAACAGGGGCACTATAAAATAATTAAATTTTTTCATCCCTGCCCCCATTTAACGTTTGCATAAGCATTGTGTTGAATCCGACGGGTTACTGGTAACCACATAGCAATCATGCGTACTGGCCGTGCCGGCACATGTTCCGTATGTTTGGTTGTAATATCCGGTGCTGTCGCTGCCGCTGGTGGCGGTGCGGATACATAATTTTTGGAGATTGTTATAAGTCCAGCCGTCAGGGCATGTGTATGATGTGCCCGTTTGCCCATTTGGACAGCAACAACCACTGCTTAAAAGCATTTTGTAACATTCTGTACTGCTGCGACAGGCCAGTGATAATGACAGCGCAGGTAATGGCACAGTAAATACCACAGCAGAAAGTGTGGCTATACAATACAGTTGATGTTTTTTCATATTTTTGTCCCCTTGGCTTAAAAGAAAAAATGACCGATTTATTTCGGCAAAATGGGGGAATAAAAAAATGCAGAAATCTGGGATTTTTTCTAAAATAAAAACACCGACATTAATCGGTGGTTTATTTTCGGCATTTATTTAATTTTATTTTACTTTAATTTCATGGGTGTGTCAACAGGGTTTTGTGGTCTTTCGTTGGCTGATGTTTCAAGTTTTTTAAGAACATAATATTGATTTTACCGCGTATGCGGTGTAACATAATTTAATATGAGATTAGATTGGGCACTGGTGTCGCAAAAATTTTATCCCACACGGGCCAAGGCCGTCGCCGCGATTAAGGCGGGGCTGGTTTCTGTTAATGGGGTGGTGGTGCACAAGCCCAGTCAACAGATTTCTGATACAGATGTTATTGTTGGTGGGGCGTTGCCCTATTCCACTGGGCGTGGCAGTTTGAAATTGGCGGCCGCACTGGATGCGTTTGGTGTCAATCCCACAGGATATGTTTGTTTGGATGTTGGTGCCAGTACGGGCGGGTTTACAGAAACGTTATTATCGCGTGGTGCGGCGCATGTAATTGCGGTTGATGTTGGCACAAATCAATTGGCGGATTCGTTAAGAAATGACGTGCGTGTAACCGTGTTGGAACAAACTGATATTCGTGATTTGTCCCCGATGCGACCGGTTGATTTGATTGTGGTTGATGTATCTTTTATTTCATTAACCAACATCAGTGATGCACTGGCCGCATGGCGTGCGCCACAGATAATTGCGCTGGTTAAACCACAGTTTGAAGTTCCGCGCAGTATTGCCGCACGTGCGCACGGGGTTATAAAAAGTGAAAATGACCGGCAAAATGCGATAAATACAGTTGTTCAAAACTTTGAAAAAGTTGGCTATAAACAATCTGGTATCATTGAATCACCCATCCGCGGTGGCAGTGGCAATGTGGAATATTTGGCGTACTTGCGCCACGTGGCGCAGTGATTATTAATTTACCCCTTGAATTAAGTATATTTTATGTATAAAATTTTTCGGAATTTAACAATAGGTTATAAAAAATGGCAGATGATATTACAAAAATTCATGAACGCGAGGAAAAATGGCAACGCCGCTGGGCGGATGCTGGCGTGTTTACCCCAAAAAATGATGGCAGCAAGACGCCGTTCTATATGTTGGCGGAATTTCCGTTTCCATCGGGTACAGGGTTGCATGGCGGGCATATGTTAAATTATACTGGATGTGATGTTATGGCCCGTTTTCGCCGTATGCAGGGTTATGATGTTTTGTATCCGCTGGGGTTTGATTCATTGGGGATTTCTGCTGAAAATTACGCAACCAAAATTGGCAAGCATCCATCTGTTGTTGTGCGTGATTTAGTAAAAAAGTTTACCGCAAATATGGTTGAAATGGGTTGGTCCATTGATTTGAAATCGCAAATTGCGACGTCTGACCCCGAATACATTAAATGGACACAATGGATGTTTATTCAGTTTTTTAATGCGGGGTTGGCTTATAAATCTATGTTGCCGATGAACTGGTGTCCCAATTGTCGCACCACATTGACCAACGAAGAATTGGAAGATGGCAAATGCAATCGTTGTCATGGGCCGGTTGAAATTCGTGAAAAAATGCAGTGGAATCTGGCGATTACTAAATATGCCGAACGTTTGTTGGATGATTTGGCGTTGGTTGATTATCCGGAACGTGTAAAGCGCGACCAGATAAACTGGATTGGTAAATCCACGGGTGCAGATGTTGATTTTATGGTTGGTGATGATGTTATGACCGTGTACACCACGCGTGTGGATACTATATTTGGTGCAACATTCTGTGCAATTGCGCCGGAACATAAATTGGTTGCCAAATGGTTGGCGGATGGTCGCATTAAAAATGCTGACGCGGTGCGTGCGTATATAAAACAATCGGCCGAAAAATCTGAATTTGACCGGACGGACGCAACAAAGGAAAAAACAGGTGTGCGTTTGGACGGTATAATGGCACGTAATCCATTTACAGGCGATGAAATACCGGTGTTTGTGGCGGATTATGTTTTGGTAAATTATGCACATGGTACGATTATGGCCGTGCCGGCGCATGATGAACGTGACTGGGATTTTGCAAAGAAATTTGATTTGAAAATTATTCCTGTTATTGACGGTGGCGAGGCGGACAAGGTTTGGACCGGTGATGGTGCGCATATTAATTCTGGATTCTTGGACGGATTAAACAAGGCTGATGCGATTGCCGCCGCCATCAAGTATGGCGTGGAACACGGGTTTGCGCGTCCAAAAACACAATTCAGAATGAGTGATTGGGGCTTTTCACGTCAAATGTATTGGGGCGAACCAATACCATTGGTGTATTGTGAAAAGTGCGGTTGGGTGCCGGTGCCGGAATCTGAATTGCCGTTAATGCAGCCGTATATGGAAGATTATCGTCCAACCGAGGATGGTGAAAGTCCGTTGGCGCGTGCAACCGATTGGGTGAATACCACCTGTCCAAAATGTGGTGCGCCGGCAAAACGTGAAACGGATACCATGCCGCAATGGGCGGGTTCGTCGTGGTATTATATGCGGTATCTGGACCCGCGTAATGATAAAGAATTTTGTTCACGTGACCAGATGGAAAAATGGATGCCGGTAAATCACTATAACGGTGGAAATGAACATAACACACGTCACTTGATTTATTCGCGCTTCTGGCACAAGGCGTTATATGATTTGGGATTGGTAAATACGCCCGAGCCATATAAAAAACGCACCACGAATGGGTTGCTGATGGGTTCGGATGGTAAAAAAATGTCCAAGTCCGCCGGCAATGGATTTCAGGTGGATGATATGGTTGCGCGTGTTGGCGCGGATGCCGCACGTACGACGGTGTTATCGCTGGGGCCGTGGGATACAAATGTAAATTGGTCTGATGGTGCGCTGGCCGGTGTGCAAAGATTCCTGAAACGTGTGGAAAATATGGCGGATAATTTAACTGATGCGCCAATGGATGCGGAATCCGAACGTTTGGTGAATCAGTTAATTGCAGATATGACCGACCGTTTGGAAAATATGCGCTTTAATACGGCGATTTCCGCGATGATGGAATTTATCAATCAGTTTGACGGCAAAATGCCCCGCCCTGCGTATGAGGTTCTGGTTCAAGTTCTGAACCCGTTTGCGCCGCATCTGACCGAAGAAATTTGGCAGCGTTTGGGGCACGATGATATGTTGGTGTTTCAGCCGTGGCCGACATATGACGCGTCAAAGTTAGTTAAAACAACAATGACTATGGTTGCGTCAGTGAACGGTAAACGTGCGGCAGATTTCCAGATTGGTGTTGATGCCACTAACGAAGAACTTACCGAGGCAGCCAAAGCGGCAGCGGCGCGTAAGTTGGAAGGGGCTGAAATTGTAAAAACAATCATTGTTCCGAATAAGTTAGTGAACTTTGTTATAAAGAAATAAAAAACGCCCGAATGGGCGTTTTTTAGTTACTATAATAACAGTCGTTTGTGTATGTCCCGATGCCTTTTGTGTCAGAAAAAGAAGTTCCTGACGGTATGTAGCAAGATGTAATACTTATTGATTTAGTATACGCTTCATTGAATGGATCTGTTGTGCCTGGGGAAGTACATTTAGAACAAGAACCGCTTGCAGGGTTCCCGTAATAACCAGCTGCGCATCTATAAATAGTTCGTGCATTTTGTGCGTAAGCGTCATCACATTTACATTTAGAGTCTTTTATAGTTGCTTGTTCCACACTTGTACTTTTTTTAGTCCATGTATATGGACATATTATCGGATTGTATGCATTATCTACGCACCCTGCATCGCATATTAAACCATCACTTCCCCAATCGCATAGCTCTTTTGTTGTTAAGTCGCTATTACCATATAACCAAGCTCTTGCCAAGGCATACGAATCATGTGAATAGCGTATTTCCTGAAAAATCGTTCGCGAATTTGGTATAGGGTACTGAGTTGCGTAATTCGCAAGTACTGTATCTCCATCTAATTCACTTGTCACTTTGCCAAAGTGTTCAAAATTTTGCATCATTACTTGACAACAATCGCACGTTGTTTGACAAGAGTATCCGTAGTAATAATCTACAGCTATTGCGCTTTTTGCCCATAAGGCGATTATTGGTACAATGTAAAAATAGGCTCGCATAATTTCAATCTCCTGATTTTGTACAAACAAAAAACCACCGATGTTTAATTGGTGGTCAGGAGGTTGAGAACAATCACAAGAATTGTGCTGCTTATTCAATATATTCGCATGCCCTCCTGACGTAAATCAGGAGATTTATTTTTCGTCGTAATATTTAAAACGGCGCCATTACTTGCGCCATAAGTATCTATTTCGACGCTTGTGAACGGGTTCTCACACCCCATCAAGCAGAACACCTGCTGACACCATTTATTATATATCAGTAAAAAATCAAATACAAATAAAAAAACGCCCAGTTGGGCGTTTTTTATTGAGTCCTTAAAGATATGAAACCGTTGTTCTAGTTTAAATAATAACAATTTCTGTTTACAATGCTGAATGTGCCGTATACGTCTTTGCACATAGTGCCTGTTGGCAGATAGCATTGTGTTATACTGGTTGCCGCCCTTGGCGATGTTGGCTGTGTGTCACAGAAATCAATAATATTTGATGATGCACTGGGACAAGGAACGCAATTTGCACCACGTCCCGATAAATTTGGGTCATAATCATAGTAACCAGCACGGCAACGAAAGCGGTCACGCTGGCCGTTGCAGTCTGCATAGGCTGGACAAGGTGCACAAAGAATTGTTATTTGGCCATTCTCGTTTGGTGCTTCATTGCCAGAAACATAATATGATTCATCATATGCGCAATAGCATTTTAAAAGTTCGCCCAGATTTGGGTTTGCACAATTCCCATTAGTACTTGGACGGGCACGTCTATTAAAATCACACTCTAATGCACCATCGTTCATACTTTTATAATTTGTAATAATATTTGAATATTGTGATGGATTTACAGAAACTCCAGTGTCGCCACCATGTTCCCAACAATTTGAATTTGGATGATATCTTGCACAGCCATATACAGTTTGCATATCGTCATTCCATACTGCTGTGTATCCGCTGTTGCATAATAAATTAGAACAATCTATTAATACACCATCTGAATCCCCCGGTTCCCAATTTGAACCATACCCCATACTGGCGGTTGTACGACAATAGTATGGTTGTGGGTCGTTTTTTAACATTACTTTGCAAAATCTATCTTGACCCCCAGATATATAAACAGCGTCTGGGTCGCGACTGCATATATCAAAGCCGCTAAAAGCAGAAATGCTTGCTGCAACAGTGGATGAATAATCATAGTCAGAGTTATATGTGGACAAAGTAATATTATCAGCCCTTGCGTTAAATGACAGTGTCGTGGCAAGAATTAAACCACCGATTTATTTCGGCGAAATGGGGGAACAAAAAAATGCAGAAATCTGGGATTTTTTCAAAAATAAAAACACCGATATTAATCGGTGGTTTATTTTCGGCATTTGTTTATATGCTGTATTTTACCTTATATCATACTTTTACGTCAATATTATTTTTGTAATTTTATATGGTTATGAAATCTTTTTTAATCTGCGGACACGGCGTTCGGAATCGTCAAATGGGCTTTCCAAAAATGCACGTGTGACCAGAAATGATACCTCTATATCAATATCATCAGCGGACAATGCCAAAACATTTATATCGTCGTGGAATCTGTCTTCGCGGGCCTGATTCGGTCGGTCACAACGTGATGCGCGTATGTGGCGATAACGGTTTGCCGCGATTTGCATCCCTGCCCCCGTGCCGCAAATTAAAATACCGCGGGATTTTTCGTCGGTTGCCATGGTGTCGGCCAATGTTTTTGCAACGTCTGGGAAATCAACGGGTGTATTTATATCGTCAGTCCCCAAATTTACAACGTTGTATCCAACCGCTGATAACATTTCAATTAAATACAATTTTACCCCCACCCCGCGGTGGTCGGCAGCAATGTATACCTTTGATATTGTTTTATTCATTTCTTTTATCCTTGCGTTTTGCCAGTTTGCATTCCAGCCCCGTATTGCCGGTTATGTTTAATGTAAAGTATGACAATGTGCCGGTCATTTGCGCGTTGCTGAATATATTTGCAGTATTTACAACGGCCGGTCCGTCCAATGTGCCGTGCAGGAACAAATTTGTCGCATTTACTTTGCCGACAACACGCCCGCCGCGGCCAATGACAACGGTTTCTGCCGTTATATTTCCAACAACGTGTCCGTGTATTTGCACGGTGTGGTCTGTTTTCATATCGCCGGTTAATTTGCAGCCAGCACCAATGATTGTTGGTGATTGTTTTTCTTTTGCGTTTGTAAATGCCAACATCTTTTATTCCTTTACAAATTTTGCGGGGTCAAATGGGACGCCCTTGTACCGAATTTCATAGTGCAAATGCGGACCTGTTGAACGACCGGTTGAGCCGGCCAATCCGATAACTGTGCCGGGGCGAACCCAATCGCCACGTGAAACCAATATTTGCGACAGGTGCGCATACAATGTTGTGAATCCCAGTCCGTGGTCTATTTCAACGGTTGTGCCATATCCGACACGTTCGCCCGCGGATACCACGCGCCCCGGTGCAACAGCCATTAATTCAGTTCCTATTTTGCCGGCAAAGTCAATTCCGCGGTGACGTTTTGGTTCGCCGGTGAATGGGTCGTTACGCACACCAAAGTTAGATGTAACACGCATTTTTTCAACCGGTGCGCCCAATGGCAATATTTTATTTAATTTGGCCAAGCCATTCCATAATTCTAAATCATCGGCCAATTTTTGGTATTTTTCATCCATATCCTTGTCAAATTCAATTGGGCTGAATGCTGCGCCAACAATTGGATTGGAAAATTTATTTGCGCTGTTTACCAATTTCTTTTGTGTCAGCCCCAATGACGCAATTGTGCCGCTGATATTTTTTATGTTATCACGCAATGCGTCAATGTTGTCAGTTGCCAGTTTTGATACCGCATCAACGATTTGTATGTCCGCCGTTGCAACACGCTGCATAGATTCCACCAGTTGGGCGTTTTGTTTTTTCAGCATTTCATTTTCTGCACGTGTTAATTCGTATTCTGTTGATAATTCAGACAGTTTTGTATATTCGGCGGTATGTTCATCGTTTGTAAACATTTCTGTCAGGCGTGTGCGTAAAAAGTCCAATTCGCCCCATGTTTTTAAACGGTTGTTCATTAATTCTTCTTTTTGTGTGTCTGTTAAATCAGAAGCATTCAGGATTTTATCATCTGTTACATTTAAATCACGGGTTAAATCATTGTATTTCTGTAAATACACCTGCAGGTCGGTCATTTGGCGGGCGTGCAGGGATTTTGCTTCTTCCAATTCTTGGGTTCTTTTTTGTAATAAAGGTCTGTGATAAACAAATACGTATGTTGACCATGCCGCCCATAAAACCAGTCCCACTTTGCCGCAGAATTTTGTAAAACGCCAAAAACTGCTTTGTCGGAATGTGTAAACATTCCCGCGGGGGGTGTCCATAACCGTAAATTCACGTGGTGGAAAAACACGGCATATAACACGCCACATCGCACGAAATGGTGATGTTATAAATGCCCACAGGGATGTAAAATATCTGGTTATAAAATTTATCATATCGTTACAGGTTAGCCAAAGTTGCATCAATAGTCAAGCCATCACGCAAAACCGGTTCGTAATTCATTGACAGGCCTGAATACAATGTCGTGCCACCGTGTGCGTTTAATTGGGCGCGTATCAGTACGCGTTCTGCGGTGTGTTTTGCGCCAAACAGCGGGAATATTTCAATGTTGCCGCAATGGCGGGTGATTTCAGATATAACCTCGGCCATGCGGTCGGCAGACACAATGATGCAAAAATATCCGTTTGGGCGCACGCGGGCAATGCTTTTACGCGTCCACAGCGTCAGGTCTGCATTATGATGGGCGTTATGTTTGGCCGGTGTACCGCGAAAGTATGGCGGATTGGTGGCAACCACGTCAAATGTTTGTGCAGTACGCCAATTTGTTATGTCTGAATTTATTAATTTAATGTCGCGATTGTTTAATTTTGCGTTTTGTGCGCATTCATCCAGCATTTCATTTGACGTATCAATTCCTGTAACAGACAATGTTGGATTATGTGTTGCGGCGCACAGTGCAACCCCGCCAGTACCGATGCCGACATCCAGCATAGTTTTTATATTGCGTGTTGGAATAAATGCAGCCAACCATACTGCATCAGATGTTGGGTTATATCGGCCGCGGAATATTTTCACACGCCCCCCAATCAGGGTAAAAATTGCTTGTTTTTCTGCCATGTCTATATAATAATTCAACAAAATAAAAAGGCAAGTTTATGTTTGAAAATACCATGATTGTGCAAAGTGCGGTCAGCGCGTTTAATAATGCTGCGCTGGTTGCCCCCAGTTTTTTGTGGACTGCGTTATTAACCATTCCTTTATTTGTTATGGTGTATTTTTATGGTGGGGCATTTATATCAAAATTTGGATGGAATGCACAAAATATTCTGTCACGGGTGTCGCTGACCGCGGTAATTATGATGTTGGCGTGGGTGGTGTTGTTTGGTGGTAATTATGCTGTTTTGCGCGATGCAGTGACGGTTTTGCCATTTATGATTGCAACAATAATTTTTGTGGCCAGTGTGTTTGTGGGGTCTAATTACAATACGCTGAAATTACCACGATTTCGTGGGGCAACACGTAAAACAAAAACAGGCATAGTTTGCGCATGGATTGTTGTGTTGATGGCAATTGGATTGTCTGACTTGCACGCATGGTGGGGACCAATATTGCAAATTGGTGCGTTTCTGTTGGGCCTGATTGTGGGGCGGTTCGCGCGGTGTGAAATGCGGCCTGTGGCGGGAACTGTTTTAATTATGTTTGCGTTGACAATTGCAATGTTGATGCAGCCTGAATTTTTCAGATTTGGCCAGTTGGGGGCGTTGACACCGGTGCATTTGCTGGCGTTGATTTTAATGGCGATTGTAATTGCCGCCACGGTTGCAATGCGCAATGTGCGTCCGCGCGGTATTATCAGACACAGTGCATATGTTAAATTAAAATGGTTGTTACGGTTTATTACGGCGTTATGTATGGGATTGTTTGTGATGACTGAATCTGTGCCTGTTTATTTGGGGATGATGGTGGTAATGTTTGTGATGTTTGCAATGTCGGTGGCGCATCAGGAACGCTTGGCACAGCATTTGGACGAAATTATGTTTGCAATTACCTTGATGGTGTTTGGAATCATAACAACAATGCCTGTACTGACCGCGTTGGGGATTGTTTATTATGTATCCCTGCCCCATGCAAATGTTTGGCAACAGTTAAAATTCCTGTTATAATTTGTTATATTTAATGAATACAAATTTATTTGCAGATAATGTATTATTTCAGGCGATAATATTAAGGAAAATATAGGCCTGTAAATATGATACATCCAACTGCTATTGTGCATCCGAATGCTGTTTTGGGTGCAGATTGTAAAATAGGACCTTTTTGTATGGTTGGTCCAAATGTCGTTTTGGGCGACCGTGTGGAATTGGTGTCCAATGTCGTTATTGATGGAAAAACATCTATTGGTGATGATTCTATTGTTTATCCTTTTGCCGTTTTGGGCGTGATGAGTCAGGATTTAAAATGGCAGGATGAATCCGCCATGACCGGCCTGCGTATTGGCAAGCGTTGCAAAATTCGTGAATATGTGACAATTCATTCTGGGACACCGGCATCTGATGGAACGGTGATTGGCGATGATTGTCAAATTATGGTTAATGCGCACGTTGGCCATGATTGCAAGGTTGGAAACAGTGTTGTTATGTCCAATCTGGTTCAGGTTGCTGGTCACGTGGAAATAGAAGATTTTGCTATCTTGTCTGGTGGCGTTATGGTTCTGCAATTTGCACGTATTGGGCGCAATGCATTTATTGGTGGAATGTCGGGGGTTGGTAATGATGTTTTACCATATGCAATATATGATGGGCCGCGTGCGGTATATCGCACTATTAATCGCGTTGGATTAATGCGTCATGGTTTTACCAACGAAGATATGCATGCGATTCATTCTGTATATTCAGCGGTTTTTCGTGAAACTGATGGAACTGTTTCCGAACGGTTGGCCCGTGTACGTAAAGAAGTTAAAAATAACAAATACGCAATGGATGCCATAGATTTTATTGAAAATCGTTCCAAACGTGGCATTGGTACATCTAAAAATGCAGAATAAAAAATCAAAGATATTTATTATTGCCGGTGAAGTTTCCGGTGATGTTTTGGGTGCGCATATAATGCGCGAAATGCAGGATGCTGAATTTGTCGGTATCGGCGGTGAAAATATGGTTGCGGCGGGGCTGGGATCTTTGTTTCCCATGTCTGATTTGTCAGTTATGGGTGTCATAGAGGTTATTGCCCATGCAAAAACATTAACCAAACGTATAAAGCAAACCGTTGGTGCGATAATTGCAATGCGACCTGATATTGTTTTAACTATTGATTCCCCCGGCTTTGCCCACAGTGTTATTAATGGATTACGCAAATCGACCGCGGGGCGTGAATTAATCGCAAATGGTTTAAAATTTCATCATGTTGTTGCGCCACAGGTTTGGGCGTGGCGTGCGGGACGTGCAAAAAAATATGCGCGTACATTTGATAAATTGTATGCTTTTTTTGATTTTGAAGTGCCCTATTTCACGAAATATGGTTTGGATACTGTTGCGGTTGGGCATCCAATCGCGGATGGATTATTGGAATATGGGCAGAAAAAATCACAAACAGATGAAAAAATAATCACATTGGTCCCCGGCAGTCGTATGTCAGAAGTAAAACGCCTGTTACCAATTTTCAGGGATGTGGCGCATAAATTGGCAACGGAAAATGTGGATTATAAATTTGTTATACCTGTTGTTGAAACAACCGTGCAATATGTGCGTGATAATATCAGCCAATGGGACGTTAAACCGGAATTGGTTGCCGCAGACCAGCGATATGATTTATACGCAAAAACATATATCGCGATTGTTGCCAGTGGGACTGTATCGGCCGAATTGGCGATGTTGCATATTCCAACAATCGTTGTTTATAAAATGAATCCTGTAACATCGTGGCTGGTGCGTCAGGTTATTCGTGTTAAATGGGTATCATTGGTAAATATTTTATTAAATCGTGGTGTATATCCTGAATTTTTGGGGGCGGATGCGCGGGCTGAAAACGTATTGGCGGCGGCGCACCAATTAACAATACCAGCGGTGCGTGACAGTATGATTGCAGAATTGAGGTCTGCGGACACCGTGTGGCGTCGTCCGGATGGCGCACCGTCACAGTTGATTGCCACATCTGTGCGTAATGCAATTAAAAAGTAAACAGTTTTTTATAATGTTTTAAAATAAATCGCCATATGTATGGCGATTTATTTGTTTGTGTTATAAATACTGTTTTTGTTCTGTTGTTCAAATGTTTTACTTTAATCCCTCTGGCAGATAGTTCAAAATTGTAGGTGTAGTTTGACCGTCAGTGCATGCGCCAGTTTCATAATCAATGTATAAAGAGAATCCGTTTATGGTGGATGTCCCAGAACAAACCTGATTGTTTGAATTTGGGGTAACCGTGCACCATTTGGTTGTATCGGTTGCATTTGCAGAACTGACCATATGGCCGGTGCTGCATGCCGCGTCATTAACAACAGATGTTGTGGGTAATACGGCCATGCATTTCGGACTGGTGCCCCATTTACTGCGACGGCCACCGTTTTCCCAGCACAGGCATGCGCCCCATGATTGTGTATCCACATTTAAATCGTATTCGCGTGGACACATATCCTCGCCATTTTTGATGCCATACAAAACTGTTAAGGATGGTGCCAATCCCCCACCACCATATTCCACAGAGTTTTCAAAATTTGCCAAACACAGGGCGGCTTCTTGGTACAATTCGTTTTTAATAAATTGTAATTCTATGAAACGCCCCTGCAAGTTTGAACATTGTGTTGTCAAAGAGTCCACAATCTGGTTGTATATTTCCGTGGCGACACCAATTGAACGTGGTGTGTGATGCGCCAGCAGGCGTACGTCACCGGTTGTTTGCCCACCTGTAAGAGTAACATTTTCTGTTTTTGTTGCGTCCAACAGGCCGTATTTTCTGTGTTTGCCGGCATCGCCATTTTCTTTATATTCTCCATCTTTGTTAAAATAGAATACTGTTTGGTTGTTATATATCCCCTTGGACGCGGTGATAACATCAAATCCACCAAATGCAGTTTCCATTATTTCAGGCGAACTGCAAGATTCTATGTCCTTTAACTGTTGTGCGCATTTTGATACGGGGGTATCTGTGATTTGGTTACCGTTTTCATCATATTCGTATAATGTAAACCATTCTAGGGCTTCGCCTGTTTTGAACAGTCCACTGTACGGATAATAGAAGTTTTCATAATTTGTACCACCGAAATTGTCAAAACATTGCTTTACCACGGCACGACAGGCGGTTAAAGTATCTGTTTCTTGGCGGTTGTTAATATAATCTGTTACGATGTTTTGACCATCTGTTTGTTCATAAAACATCATATTACAAGAATCAATGTAATCACGGCACATTTCGGTGGATAATGTAACCTTGTCAGGTTGTAATACAACCGTGTCATCGCCCGTTAATTCGGCCATGGCCGCCGTCAGGGCCGTGTCGCCGTTCATATAACATGCCGATACAAAATCAAAGCACCCCTGTTTGATTTCTGCAACCTTGGACTGTTGGGCGTAATATATGTCCAACATGGCCTTGTCCAGATATTCTGACCATACTTCGTCTGCGATTTCCGTACATTTATCCAGTGCGGGTTCTGCAAATTTTTTAACACGATTTTCAAAATTGTTAACAAAAGAACGATTTGAATTTATCTTGGACAGTTTTTGGTCTGCGGCATCAACACCATCTGCAAACTTTAACAAATTACCCAATTCATAGAAGTTTTCAACACCTGCAATTGGTGCACCGGTTGAAACATCAATAAATTCGCCGTTGTCCAAACATTTGTGATAATCCGCGCCGCAAACCTCTTCACTTAATACGGCCTGTTCCACGTTGGCCAGACAGGTCGCCATATCGTCCGAATTATGGTTTTGTCTGTTTTCCACACGGGCCAAATCCAACATGGCACTGCTTTCGCGGACGGCCGCCTTCATTTGTTTTTGTTGATTTTCAATCGCGCTTTGCACCGCGTTACAGTCCTGTTCAATTGCCATTAAATATGCATTTATGGCACGCTGTAATTGTGCATCGGTACAGTCGGCACGTACGGCCTCGCGACATTGGGGGTATACTGCGTTATACAGATTTTGGCCGTTATATGTTGCGATTATTTGTCCGGCATCTGCCGTGCCAAAGGCATTTACCGTATCAAATGATAAAGTAATACTGTTTAAACCTGAATATTTTCCGCCAACGGTTGCGTCGTCGCCACGGATGGAATTCATAATCGCCTGTAACAATTGTTTGGATGCAGATGTATCCGCAGTCAGGGCATTTTCGCCCTCGGTCGCGGTTTTCATTGCGGTGGCCTGTTCAGCCGTCATACCAACAACGTCCAGATTTTCTGTAAATACAGTTAATTGGTCGCTGGCGTCCTGCATTACATCGCGAACCTCGTCCAAATCAAAAACACGGTTGCTGCAGGAACATCTGCGATAATCGTCGTTTTTTAATTCGCAAAATTGGTCCATACATGTGAAATATGCACTTTTGCATTGTTCGTATTCTGCACCGGTGGTGGTTTCAGACATTACGTCGGATATGCCGTCAATTGCCGCACGTGAAACAATGGATGATGCGGTTCTGGCGGTTGTTTTTGGTGTGGCCGCCCGCGTGGTGGTGGCCGCGCGTGAAACAGATTTTTTTGTGTTGCGATTGTTTGTTGTGACGGTTTGGTTTGGTGTGGCCGCGCGTGTTGTGGCACTGCGTGAAACAGCGGCATCCGTTACACGTGATGTTACAGAATTGCCGGATGTTCTGGACACAACGGGTGTGGTTGTGCGCGGATTTGTTGTGCGGGTGACGCCCTTTTGCGCGGTGGCGGTACGTGATAATACATTTGATGATTGCGACATGGTGGACGTCGTGCCGTCACGATTTGTTGCGTTTTCATCACGCACAGCCGCACTGGCAGTGCCAATACAGATAGTCAAAATCCCCAGAAAATGCAGAATTTTCTTCATCTCTATTAAATACTAGCAAAATTGTAAAATTCAGGGCAAGTGTTTTTGTGTGTTTGTGGTTTGAAATTTGTAAAAAATAACAAGTATAAAAAAATCAGGGGAAAAATATCCGCCCCTGATTTTATTTATTTGTGGTGGGGATAGTGGGACTCGAACCCACACGGTTGCAATAACCAAAGGATTTTAAGTCCTCAGCGTCTACCATTCCGCCATATCCCCAGACTTAACAAACCTGCCAAGTATACTATCGCGTACAGTGTGCTGTTGTCAATATTTTTCTTATATTGTATTTAATTTTTTTACGGGTGCGGTTTTGCATAAACAAAAAATAACGAATCATTGTAGTGCGCACAAAATTTTGATAATATTCTTATCAAAAAGGAAGTAATAACATATGGGTACAAAATTTACACTGCAACAATTTGAAAATTTTTTAAAAAATATTGATTTGAATGCTTATAGAGAAAGATTTTCCAAAATAAAAACTGTGGAAATGGATTTACCTAAATCTATACAAGCGTTAAAAACTATTTATGAACAATATTGGGATAATATAGATTCCCTGCAAGAGCCACTGAATTTTGATGATTATTATGAATTATACTGGAATACTAATAAACAGGATATTGAAACATTTTGGAATAACAGTGGATATGGTAAAACATGTGATTGCTTTCAAAATGGTTTAAAAGCAAGAATATATAGAACGTGGGCGTCTTTAATAACTCAAATTCATGGGGGATATGTCGCAGAAACTGTTTTTGGAAAAAATAGTGTTCAAATGAGCCCCGAATTAGACCATCAAAATATTGATATGCTAATCATAGACCCAACGACCAAGCAAGAAAAATTAAAAATCCAGATAAAAAAAGAAACGCATCGGCCAGAAATTGCACGAATGCAGAAAAATGTAGCAAATGAAAATGGCGTTGTGGATGTTTACTATATTGTTCCAACCGCAAAAGATTATGAAAATCCGAGATACAAAGTTAATGGTAAAAATTTCAAAGCAGGTGATTTTAAGCCTTTTGTGAAAGATTTTGTAAAATGGAATCCAGAATCTGGCACTATGAATCGTTTAGACAATGGATTTATAATATTTACAAAAAATGCTTTTACGGGTTTAATTTAATTAAATAAATTATGTTTTATATTATTATATACTTTGATATTTTCTTGTGCCAGTAAAACATAATCTGGATTTATTTCATATGCAATATATGTGCCATTATTCATTAGTGTCACTATACATTCCGAACCACTGCCACAAAAAGGAATTAAAACGGTAAAATTCCCGTCTGGCTTGCAAGATTTTATTAGTTTATCTGTTAGGTCCATTGGTTTTTGTGTTGGGTGTATAATTAAATCATGGGTTAAATGTGCTTTTCTATCTTTTGGGCTTATAATTTTTTTGCATGTTTTACAATAAATGATTCTTTCTTGTAATGACCTGCCCCCAGCAAGTGTAGAAACTTTTATCACATCCCTAGGCAGTGCGCCCAGCGGATTGGCGTTATAAATGGATTCCTTTTTGCCGCCCCTGCCGGTTAACCCAACAGGTCTGACTCTGCCGGCACTGCCTTTTATAAAATCTTCTGTGTAGGGTTCTCTGACCGCATCCCTGTTAAATAATGGGGTGTTTTTCCAATAACATATTATAGATTCGTGACTTCGTTGCCAAAAATTAAGTGATGCTACGTTTTTATTAGTATAATACCATGTCAACCATCTATGTTGTTTTATTGGTAATAGTACGGAAATATGGGCAAGGATTTCATCAAAACCGTATATAAACATGGTTCCTGTCGGTTTTAATAATCTTTGGCATTCTATTAACCATAACTTAACCCATTCTATATAGTCGGGATAAGTTTGCTTGTCTGAATCATTACCAAAATCTTTTCCGATATTATATGGGGGGTCAGCAATAATTATATCTATACTGTTATCTGGAAGTTCTTTCATTCCAATCAAACAGTCAATATTTTGTATAAGCCCCTTGTTTGTATTCATTTTTCCTTTCCATCTTTTATAATACTAATTAGATTTTTTATGTTTTTCAATGATTAAAATTGTTCAATTTACCTTTCGTTAAATATGTATATATGTAAAAAATAAAAAACCACCATAATGGTGGTGTAAAAATCTTGGTGGAGCTGATGGGACTCAAACCCACGACCTCTACGATGCGAACGTAGCGCTCTATCAACTGAGCTACAACCCC
>CALXML010000007.1 GCA_944389465.1 uncultured Alphaproteobacteria bacterium | reverse complement strand
TCGTTAAAAGCCAAATAAAAACTGAATGGCGATAGAATCGCTGCGAACGACAACGTTCGCCTTGCAATGGCTGCCTAATAAAGGGTTGGATATAATTGGCAATTGTTAATTATATCCGTTTCAGCATATTGCGGGGCCGTCGGGTGCCTGTCAACAGAAACCCGACACTTGCTTTTATAATTGTGATATAAACTAAAAAGGTTAAAAATGTTCGGAAAGGTTAAAAAAGTATTCTTTACAGGAATGTTTGGAATTTTATATATTTCCTTTGTCGCCCAAATTGTTTACATTCTGGGTTGGGTTCCGGGGATTGACACAAAATTGGCTTATTTGGGAATGTTGGCATTTGAATGGCTGGCATTAATTGCGGCACGCTATTTATCAAAGCGTTCCAGCAACAGTGCCCAATACAACGGGTATGGTCGTCGTCGTTAATAATTTGTGACGATTGATTATGAAAGTCCCCGTTGGGGACTTTTTTATAGTCCTTGAAAAATTGTAAAAAAATCCTTATATTAAATGCACTATGAGAAATTATATTTTGCCTTTTCGTGATTTAATTGTACACCCTGATTTGACGGTGCCTGTATATATTGATGCGCCATTGTCTGTCGCATGTATAGAGGCCGCCGCCACAGATAATAAAAAGATAGTTATAACCCCACAACGCAGTTGGGGATATCCGGATGCGCCGGATGAACTGTATGACATTGGAACAATTGGCGATATTGTACAGGTTTTACGTATGCCGGATGGCGCGGTGCATGCGATTGTACACACCACTGATGTTGTGCGTTTAAACGATATACGTATTGAAAAGGGTATGTTTACGGCGGACGCAACGCCAATTGAAATCACAGACGACAGTAAATCAGACCAAACCATCGCCCTGCGTGACAAGGTTATAGAAAACATTCAATCATTGTCTGTGTCGCGCAAATTTAAAATGGATAAAATACGTGCCATAATTCAAAATTATCCGATTGCGGCCTTGATTGATTCTGTGATTCAAACATTGGATATGGGCACTGATGATGCAGTGCGTATATTGCGTGCGCAATCGTGGCGTGAAAAACTGATGATTTTATTGGAAAAAATAAATCTGATGTTGGAAACGGCAAAAATAGAAGATTCTATTAATCGCAGAATCCATCAACAAATGGAAAAAGGCCGACGCGAGGCTATATTACAGGAAAAAATGCGCGCCATACAGCACGAAATGGGTGATGGGGACGAAATGGATACTGAAAATCTGCGCAAGCGGATTGAACGTTCTGATATGCCACGCGATGCAAAAGAAAAGGCTTTGTCCGAATGGAAGCGTATGCGCAGTATGTCGCCAATGTCAAACGAAGGTGGGTTGTTAAAAACTTATCTGGAAGAATTATTGTCAATGCCGTGGAATAAATCTGATTCTGCGCCGATTGATTTAAAGGCTGCACGTGCTGTTTTGGATTCCCAGCATTCTGGTATGGATGCGGTAAAGGAACGCATTTTGGAACACATTGCTGTTATGAAAAAAACCGGTGGAAATCAGGGCAGTATTTTATGCTTTGTTGGGGCACCGGGGGTTGGAAAAACATCACTGTGCAAATCTATTGCTGATGCGTTGGGACGTAAATATCAGCGTATTTCGCTGGGTGGAATTTCAGATGAAGCGCATTTCCGTGGTCATCGCAAGACATATATTGGTGCACAAACAGGACGCATTATGGATGCGCTGAAACGTTGCAAGTCAAATAATCCTGTGATTGTTTTGGACGAAATTGATAAAATGGGGCGTGATTGGCGGGGTGACCCTGAATCTGCATTATTGGAAATTTTGGACCCTGAACAAAACAAATCTTTTCGTGACCATTATCTGGAGGTTGACTTTGACCTGTCAAACGTTTTGTTCATTGCGACCGCCAACAGTTTGAATATGTCAAACGCATTAAAGGACCGTATGGAAATAATTGAAATCGCAGGATACAGCGAAGATGAAAAAGTGCAAATTGCACGTGAACATTTAATCGCACGTGCCGCACATGACACGGGGTGGAATGTTGAAAATGTTGTAATTGACGATAATGCACTGCGTCATTTAATCAGAAACTATACATCCGAAGATGGTGTACGTGAATTACAACGTGAATTAACCGCTTTGTTGCGTCGCACATTGTTGGAACATGATGGCGAAGATGTAAAGACTGAATTTACACCGGATAAAATTGATGAATTATTATCGTTGCGTAAATCGGCCATGGTGTCAAAGCGTATTGGATTTGGTGCACGTGCATAAAGGAACATAAAATGATTCTGATAATCAATACTGCTGGTAATGGTTTGGAATTTGTATTGGATTCGCATTACAAACACATTGATGTGGACAAGCAATCTGTTGCATTGCCCACAGAATGTGAAAAATTTTTAAAAGAATGTGGGGCAAATTGGTCTGAACTGACGGCGGTTGGTGTTGTTGTTGGCCCCGGCAGTTTTACAGGTATACGTTTGGGCATTGCATATGCCAAGGGTTTGGCACTGGGGCTGGACATTCCTGTTGTTCCGATTAACGCGTTTGAATTGTATTTATATGATGCGCCAAACGCGTTTGTTGCAATTGATTCGGGACGTGGGGATTTCTTTGTCGCGGCAAATGGACTGTTGCCATGCACAATGTCAATTGACGAAGTAGAAGTAAAACAGATGGATTGGCCACGTACTGTGGGGCACAAACCATTTAATTTAAAAAATGCGGTATCAATCGTAAATAAAAAATTAGTTTCTGGGGATAATGAACCAGTTGTGCCGATGTATTTGCGCCCCAGTTATGCCGAACAAAATAAAAAATAATGTTGAACGAACTGGAAAAACTTCATCGTGCCTGTTTCCCGCACAAACCGTGGACGGCCAATGATTTCGCAGATTTGAAGAAATCAGGTTGTGACATCATCGCCAGCCAGAATGGCTTTGCCGTTTGGCGTGTCGTTATGGACGAGGCTGAAATTATCACAATTGGCGTTCATCCGGATGCGCGCCGTGGTGGCATTGCAGCGGCAATGTTAACGTTAATAGAGGCAGACGTAAAAAAACGCGGTGGCAAAAAAATATTTTTGGAAGTGGCAGAAAACAATCACCCTGCCCGCGCACTGTACGAAAATGCAGGATATATTCAAATCGGCATTCGCCCAAAATACTATGATGGCACAGATGCCGTTTTAATGGAGAAAAAATTATGAGCAATTCAAATTACACCATCAGCAGTGCCAGTGTTATTCAGCGTGTTGCAAAAACAGCCGATAATCAATATGGTTGTGTAACTGTTGATAAAATACCTGTTGACGTGCCGGCCTTTGTGATTTTTGGTGGTGAATTAACAAATGGTAACAAGGGTGCAAATTCATACGCAAAAATAATTTCCACGTTATTAAATCAAAATGGAATTTCTGGGGTTAATGTGTATTCTGTTGTGTATAATTTTGGTTCACGTGATTCAACGCTGGAACGCACAGAACTGTTCAAGGCCGCCGGACGCAGACTGCGTCAACAGGTGCACCCCATATTACAACATGAATATGATTTAACCGTGCGCGATATGAATCAAAACGAGCCCCTGCCCAATTATATCCAGCAATTGTATAATATCATTTTACGTCCGCGTGTCATAAACGATAATGGACAAAAGTTAGAATTAAACACTGCAATGCAAAATGTGCGTCGTATGAAATTTTATGCACATTGTCATGGTGCGGCCGCCATTTGGCAAATGGCGAATTTGATGCACACTGATATGTTGAATGCGGGATATACACCGGCTGATACTAATAAAATTCAGCATGAATTGTTGGTTATTCAGCATAATCCTGTTGCGCCATTGACACATCCACGGTTTTCAACCGTATCTTTTGCATCCGCCGAAGACACAATGATGCAAAACCACAGCAATTTGTTTGCAGATTGGATTTGTGAAAATTCTGCTGATATTATTCCATGTTATTTCAGACCTAAATACGGCAATATTTTTGTTGCGGGTCATTTGAAACAACTGTCGTTCAAGGAACACGATATTATGGGTTTATTACCATCAGACGAACAAATATATCCATTAACAGATGATGGAAAAATCATTTTTGGTGCGGAACGTAATGCAATTGTGAACGCTGCAAAAGATGCTGTTTCCGGCAATAAAGTTCCCAGTGTCAAAAAATTGGTTGACGGCAAAGATATTAATTTCAACCAGTTACAGGAAAACGGTGATGCATTATATAAACTTATGCTGAATGATTTGCGTCAACAAAATTTAAAACGCGGGTATCAAAAATAACATCGCGCGGGCGCAGTGGTGATGCGATGTCCATATCAGCGGCATTGCGTGTGCGTGATAATGCAACATATGTTTGACCATGCGCAAACGCACCACGTGAAATATCCACAATCACACTGTCCAGTGTTTTTCCCTGTGCCTTGTGTATTGTCATGGCATAGCCCAAATTCAGTGGAAATTGTTTAAAACTGCCGACTTCATTTTCCTGCAGACGGTCGTTTTCATCACGAACATATTCTATTTTTTGCCACGTTTCCGGACGAACAGATACAACATCACGTGATTTATTTAATAATTCAACTGTTATATCACGCGCACCCAAATTACGCACAATGCCCACAGAACCATTGTGCCATTTATCACCATTTTTTACAAAAACGACCAATGCCCCAACCTTTAACGTTAAATCCATTGGTGCTGGGACATCGCGTTCTGAAAAATTACCACTTAATTCACCCGTATATGTTATTTCAGGCGCATTAATTTGATTTAATCGCGATGCGTTTATACGTTCTGCGACCGCACGGAAAGGCGTTATCAGCACCGCATTTTCACGGCGCGTGGCATCATTTATTTTGCAATTATTAAAAAAATCCAAGGCGGTTAAATCATTATGTCGCAACCGGCGCAGATTTTCCAATAACGCGGCATCATTTTGCCGATATACTAAATCAAAATCATAACGCAAAAAATTTGCACGTTCATATACATTCGCATCAAAAAAGTACGCATTATCATGCCCATATTCAGTGCGATAATATTCCATTGCGTCACGCGTTATAACCGGTGGCAATTGAAACAAATCACCAATGGCAACAACCTGCAGTCCGCCAAAGGGTGCGTTATTATGACGTGCCATACGCGCCAATATATCAATGGCATCCAATAAATCAGGCGCAACCATGGAAATTTCATCAATAATTAATACGTCGGCGGCATTTAATATATTACGTGGCTTTGCCTTTAATTTTAATAATTCAGGCATAATAAAATCACGTGGCTGAATTTGAAACAATGAATGTATTGTTTGCCCGCCAACATTCAATGCCGACACCGCCGTTGGACATGCACAAATTATATGCTTTGCCGATGCGGATTTCAGGTAATTAACAAACGTGGATTTGCCTGTTCCGGCCTGACCCAGAATTAATAAATTAGCCCCCGTACGTTCAATTGTATTAAACGCCTGTTGTTGTATATCGCTTAAGATTTTTACTAATTCGGCCATACCATGTCATATGGTGGCATATACAGAAATAAAAATAAAGCACATAATAAAAATTGCTTGCAACAAGTATGAAATAGTATATAATGTTGCCCGTGGGTTAGTAGCTCAGTTGGTTAGAGCGGAGCGCTCATAACGCTTTGGTCGTGGGTTCAAGTCCTACCTAACCCACCACTTATTTATAAAACGGGGCGTTTGCCCCGTTTTTGTTATTTCATTCCTGTCTGTTGTTTTAAGTCTGGACGTTTTGCATACAATAATGTAAATCCATATGTCAGTAATTTTTCCAGTATTGCATCTGGTATCATTTGTTGGCCCTGTTCATATTTTCGTAATGTTTTATATGGTATTTTTAACATTCGTGCCGCATCACCACGGCGCAGGCGTGCATTTTTACGTCCATGTGTCATTGCAGTACCCAACACGCGTGAATCAAATAATATTACTGTCATATTTTTATCCCCCATTGTTTATTAAACAAAAAATACC
Organism: uncultured Alphaproteobacteria bacterium; assembly: GCA_944389465.1. GTDB lineage: Bacteria > Pseudomonadota > Alphaproteobacteria > Rs-D84 > Rs-D84 > Enterousia. Next base: position 44,493 of record CALXML010000007.1, on the reverse strand, counting down.
GCCGTGATGAAAGGCGGTTGGAGGTTAACAACTATTAAATACAAAATAGCGTTGCTTATTCAATATATTCGCAACCCTCCAACCAATATTGGAGTATCCTTTAAGAGGTTGTTAAGCCCCACATTGGTAATCATCCAATGCGCTGTAATTATTACATATCTGGTATTTTATTTCCATAACAAATATTTTTATTTTTAATGTTGCCCCGATGGGTGATTTTTTGCTATTGTCGTGGCATGGAAAATCAATTTGTTCATCTTCGTACACATTCGCGTATTTCTATTGGGGCGGGAACACTGAAAATCAAGCAAATTCCCGAACTGTGCATTGCAAATAATATGTCGGCATGCGCATTGACGGATACTAATATGATGTCGGGATGTGCTGAATTTTCTGATGTTATGCCAAAAAACAAGATTCAGCCCATAATCGGCACTGAAATCACATTAAACCAGCATAATGTGGACCCAAAAATTCTGCGGCAAAATACTTTGTCACGTATTGTTTTATTGACGCAAAATCACGATGGATATTTAAACCTGTGCGAATTAAGCCGCATTATGTATATGCGTGAAGAAAATCATCATTTGGGCCCATATATTACTTTTGATGAATTAACATCGCACAGTGGTGGATTGATTTGTCTGTCTGGGGCGCATACTGGGCCAATTGGCATGGCGATTTTAAACAACCAAAATGAACAGGCGCGTACGTTTGCACGTCAATTATTGGATATTTTTGGCGACCGGTTTTATATTGAAATTCAGCGGCATGGGTTGGATGATGAAATAAAAACAGAACCTGAATTTTTGAAAATTGCATTGGAATTAAACATCCCTGTTGTTGCCACAAATGATGTTGAATTTGCAGCACCTGAAAATTACGAGGCCGAAGATGCATTAAGTTGTGTTTTAGGCCAGACCAAGGTTATTGACCCAAATCGCCCACGTAAATCATCTGAACAATATTTTAAATCTGGGGCGGAAATGGCGGAATTGTTTTCTGATTTACCAGAAGCAATCGCCAATACCACTGTGATTGCCAACAGATGCGGTTTTATGGTAAATGTGCATGAAAAACCGCTGTTGCCGCGTTTTGGTGATGATTTTGAACAAGAATGCCAAATGCTGCGTGACCACACAATGACCGGATTGGCAAAAAATTTGGCACAACATGGAATTACGGATACTAAACCATATTATGAACAGGCTGAATTTGAATTGGGCGTTATTATCAATATGGGATTTCCGGGGTATTTCTTAATCGTTGCGGATTATATTGATTGGTGTCGTCATAATGATATTTTAACTGGTCCGGGGCGTGGGTCTGGTGCGGGGTCTATTGTGGCGTGGGCGTTGGGTATTACACACGTTAATCCGTTACAGTATGGATTACTGTTTGAACGTTTTTTAAATCCAGACCGTATTTCTATGCCCGATTTTGACGTGGATTTTGAACCCACCGGTATTGAACGCGTATTGGCGTATATTTGTGATAAATATGGTCATGATTCTGTGTGCCGCATTATTACATTCGGCAGTTTACAGGCACGTGGTGCGATTCGTGATATTGGCCGTGTTTATGGAATACCCTATTCTAAATCAGACAGATTGTCTAAATTAATTCCACAGGATGCAAAAACATTAAAAGATGCGGTTGATGCGTCGCCTGAAATTCAAACAATTCTGCAAACTGACGAAGATATGAACAAGGTTGTTTCCATTGCCGAAGAACTGGAGGGCTCATTACGCAATTTGGGACAACATGCCTGTGGTGTTGTTATTGGTGACAGACCAACAACAAAAATTGCGCCGGTATATCGTGACCCTGCGAACCCATTGCCATCGTGTCAATTTGATGGGCATTATTTGGAATCTTCTGGATTAATCAAGTTTGACTTTCTGGGTTTGGAAACGTTGGCCATATTAAAATATGCCATAAAGTTAATTCAACAAACCCGCGGGATAAACATAGATTTGGATAAAATTCCAACAGATGACCCAAAAACTATGAAATTATGGCAATCTGGATTAACCGAAGGCATATTCCAATTTGATGCCCCGTTTGTTCAACAGACTTTGCGTAAAATGCACCCGACCAGTTTCTTGGAAATTTCTGCATTAAATGCTTTGAATCGTCCGGGGCCCATTGCTTTTATTCCGCAATTTATTGCGCGTATGCACGGCGAAGAGAAAGTTGAATATGTGCACCCGCGCGCTGAACCAATATTAAAAGAAACATATGGCATTATCGTATACCAAGAACAGGTTATGCAATTAACACGTGCGTTGGCGGGCTTTACACGTGGACAATCGGACAACGTGCGCAAGGCAATGGGTAAAAAAATCGCCAAAATGTTGGATGAACTGGAAGGCAAATTTTACGACGGATGCGAACAGGAACAAACGCTGGACCGTGAACAGGCCAAAGAATTATGGGAAAAATTCAAGGAATTTGCCAAGTATGCTTTTAACAAATCACACGCGATTGCGTATTCAATTGTCGCAAATCAGTGTGCGTATTTAAAAGCAAATTACACGCCGGAATTTTTGGCGGCTGCGATGTCCAGTAATTTAAATGACACCGACCAATTGGCGTTGTTTGTTGATGATGCTAAATCCAATTTTGGCATACAAATTGTTGCACCGGATATTAATGAAAGTGAATCATTGTTTACCGTGCGCGGTGGAAAAATAATATATGCATTGGCTGCCATCAAGGGCGTTGGCACGGTCGCAACAGATGCAATAGTTGCAGAACGCAATGCACATGGCAAATTTAAAAACCTGACTGATTTTGCAAAACGATGCGCCCCAATTATGAACAAGCGTATATTGGAAGCGTTTGCCAAGGTTGGCGTTCTGGATTCATTGGAGGCAAACCGTGCGGCAATATTTATGAATGCTGATGCAATATTGTCATATGCGTCTAAATCACGTGATGGGGCTAATTCTTTGTCTTTATTTGCAAATACAATAGAGGATGACGTTGCCGAAGACAGATTAAAAAAGAATTTGCCGAATACGCCTGCGTGGACGTTCGCACAACGTTTGGAAAACGAATTGTCGGCATTGGGATTTTATATATCTGCGCATCCGTTGGACCAATACAAACATTTAATCAGTCGTGCAGGATTGGCGACCAGTGCGACACTGGCGGAATTGGGGGACAGAAAACCGGTTAATATTGCCGCAACGGTCAGTTCTTTTTCACGTCGCAGAACCAAAACCGGCAAAGATATGATTACAATTAATGCATCTGACAGTTTTGGCAATATTGACGCGGTGGCGTTCGGGCAATCTGCGGCTGATTTTGCCCAGATTTTAAGCAATGAAATGCTGGTGCTGATTTCTGGAAAAACATCGTGTCGTGATGACAGAATTTCTGTATTTGTGGATTCCATTATGCCCCTGACGCAATGGGTGGCAAAAATAGCAAAAAAAATAACATTGGATATATATGACGGTGGTGTGTTGGCTGATGTGAAAAAGGCGTTACAGTCACTGCGTGCGGGACCAACACGTGTGGTGCTGAATTTACACGCCACTGACAAAGTGGCAACCATGGCGTTGCCCGGTGGTGTGGAATTGGGCGCGACAACCGCAAATGATTTTGTTAATCTGGGGATAAGGGTTGAAATAGAATAATGAAACACATTCCTGTCTTGTTAAATGCTGTATTAAGTGCACTGGGCGATTTATCGGGGCGCGTGGTTGTTGATGCCACGTTTGGCGCGGGCGGGTATTCGCGGGCTTTCTTAAATGCGGGTGCGCGCGTTATCGCGTTTGACCGCGACCCAAATGTTATGGCAGATGCGCAAAAAATGGTGGATGAATTTAGTGGCCGATTTGAATTTGTGCCCCGCCCTTTTTCATATATTTCTGAACTGCCGGCAAAATATGATGCAATTGTTTTTGATTTGGGTATTTCTTCAATGCAGATTGATATTGCATCGCGTGGTTTTTCTTTCCGTTCGGATGGGCCATTGGATATGCGTATGTCGGGCGATGGTGTCAGTGCGGCTGAACTGATTTGCAATACGTCCGTTGACGCGTTGGCAAAAATTCTGCGCGATTATGGGGATGTTAAAAAAAGTACTGTATTGGCACATGCAATCAAAGATGTCGCCCCAAAAACCACATTTGAATTAAAAAACTTAATCCATAACCCACGTGATATTGCCCCAGTGTTTCAGGCATTACGCATTGCGGTAAATGATGAAATGGGCGAACTGGTGCGTGCATTAAATGCTGTGCCTGATTTGTTGAATGCTGGTGGGCGATGTATTTGCGTGACTTTCCATTCAACCGAGGACCGAATTGTAAAAAACACTTTCCGTGAATGGACAACACCCATGGGCGACCCACGTTTGCCGATTGTTACACAACCGCAATTCAGTCTAATTAAAACAGTTGTGCCAAACGATACAGAAATAACCAACAATCCACGTGCACGCAGTGCGCATATGCGTGGCGTGATAAAATCATATTGACCAACGAATATGATTTTGTGTACGATTTAAAAAAACGAATAAAAAGCTAAGGATAATAAGGATAAAAAATGAAAAAATTATTGCCACCAATGTTATTTGCACTGATTGCGGCAATTATGATTGTGCCGGCGGCGATGGCCGTGTGTCCGGTGTGCACTGTTGCAGTTGGCGCGGGATTAGAAGGAATGCGCCTGTTGGGTGTTGATGATGTTATTACCGGAATTTGGGCCGGTGGGTTAACATTGTCATTGTTCTTTTGGACGGCGGGGTGGCTGAAAAAACATAATGTTAAAAGTGCCTTTTGGCAAATTGTTGTGCCATTTGTGTTTTACTATGGTCTGTTGGCGTTGGTGTACGCATTGCCCAGCGTTAAATTTGGTGCGGCGACACTGTGGGGGATTGATAAATTCCTGTTGGGTATAATTGTGGGAACAATCGCTTTTTATATGGGTGCGCGTTGGTATGTAAAAATCAAACGCAAAAATGGTGGACATGCAAAGTTCGCTTTTCAGAAAGTTGTTGTTCCATTGTCTTTTTTAATCATTGCAACAATTATATTCTGGCTAATTACGATGTAAAAATTACAATTACAGAAAGGAAGGAAAATTATGGCAAAAAAATCTGAAAAAGTTGTAAAAAAAGCAGATGTGAAAAAAAACGCCGCCAGTGCAAAAAAATCAAAAATGACACTGGAAGAAATGGTGGCCAAGGTTGACGCATCAAAAAAAGTTAACCCGTTGGATTTGTCATCTGACCAAGATTTGTCTATTGCTTTGATGAATTTGATTTCATTAGAAGAACATTTCTTCTTTAGTGGTGCAAAAACACAAAAAACTGGCTTTTATGATTTGATAAATACTGTGCGTGATATGCGCAAAGAATTAATGGCGCGTATTGTTAAAAAATCAACCGCTGAAAATGGCGAAGTTTGGTGCATTTCTAAACATTTATTGGCCGCATCTATGCGTGTGATGGAGGTTGGAACCAAGGCTCTGTCCGCCGGCAACACACAGGATGCATACGATTTATTTAACAAATCTTATGAACTGTATTCACTGTTCTGGGGTATCAATATGGATTTGATTGATTTAACAGGCGTGAAAAAAGTTGCACCAGATGTTTATAACAAATGTATGATGGATGCTGAAAAAGCCCCGCACAAAACGGCTGAAAATGCCGTGCCAACGGTTACAGAATCTAAATCTGCGGTGCGTCGTTTGGGTGATTGGGTAAAAAATGCAGTAAATTGTTGCATTGAATAAAATTGGCTGTTGATTAAGTTCATAAAAAAATGATAAAATACAAACAGAGAGATGTAAGTTTTGAAAATACGCATTGCTGATTTTTGCAAGTTTTCTGTCGTTTTCGCGGCGGTAATGTCCGTGTTTGGTGCGGTTGCTGAACAGGCACCAAATCCGCGTGCCGCGTCTGTAAATGTTGTAAATTCTGCGTCAACGGCAACATCGCGCGGAAACAGCAGTCGTGTTGTTCGTGTTAATTCAACGCAATCTGATGGTGATACGTCTGTGTCTGGGCGGTCATCTGCCACTGTTTCGCGCAGTGCAACCGCCACCGCACGCCCCAGTGCGACTGTTTCACGTGCTGCGGCAGTATCACAGACAAACACCAGAAATAATGTTGTAACCGGACGCAGTGGCGTGGTGCGTCAAACTGTGCCGACCGGTACAAACACTGGTGCACGCAGTGCGACAACATCGCGTGCGGCATCGTCCAATGTTGTACGTGGTGCAACCCACAATCCGGCCAGTACGGCACGCGCGGCGGCGACTAATTCGGTCGTTGGTGCGTCACGTGCATCAAATGCCCGCGCAACGGCCGTGTTTACAGATATTGACGCAATTGGTGGCGGATACGCCCAATGTCGCGAGGCATATGCCACATGTATGGACCAATTCTGTGCAAATGCAAATGATACTTATCGCAGATGTATTTGCAGTGCCCGTTATAATGAATTTCGTGATACAGAAAACGCCATTGACGAAGCGTTAAATTTGCTGGCACAATTTCAGGATAATAATTTAACCGCGGTTAATTTATCAGCCGAAGAAGTTACCGCAATGTACACCGCGACCGAGGGCGAAAACGCAATCAAACGTGACACCAGTGCCGCGGCCAGTATGTTGTCTGAAATTAATGATTTGTTATCTGGGAAAAGTTCTGCATCATCTTCTTCGGGTTCGTCCAGTACATCACTGGGGTTGTTAACCGTGGATTTCACATCTGATTTGGGTGATATTTGGGGTGACAGTGGCAATTCACTGTTTGACACGTCAACAGGGGTTGATTTGTCCACGCTGACCGGCGAAGATTTATACAGCGAAGCCAGCAAACAATGTTTGGAGGTTATTGCTGATTCTTGTGAAAACAATGCCACATTAACCATGGCACGCAGTGCGTACAGCATTATGATTACGCAGGATTGCAACCTGTATGAAAAAAATATTAATGCCCAGAAAGAAAGTTTGGAACAAACCGTGCGTACCGCTGAAAAATACCTGCGCGAGGCACGTCTGGAAGAATACCAGTCCCACAATTCGGCCGACGTTAACGAATGTATTGCAAATGTTCGTTCCGCAATTCAGGCAGAAACCGCGTGTGGCCCGAATTATGCACGCTGTTTGGATTATACAGGCGCATATATTAATCAAAGTACTGGGGAACCGATTTATTCAACCCGTTTATTCCAATTGGCTGATTTGATTGTGTTGCCGGGGGTTAATACATCAAATGATGCGTCTGATGTATTGGGGGCAAATCCTGAATATAACGCTTTCTTGGATGACAGACGTATGTTTGCAGAATCCGCACTGGATACCTGTCGTGATATTTCTGATGTTGTATGGGAAGAATTTAAACGTCAGGCATTGATTGAAATTGCACAGGCACAGGATGAAAAACTGGAAGAAGTGCGGATGTCCTGTGTTGATACAATGGCGGAATGTTATGATACCCAAACCGGTGCATTACAGGATTTTGATAACACCACTTCGCAATACACCGGCGCAATCAGTGCGTATGCCGCACGTTCTATGTGTCAGGATAAGGTGTTGGCCTGTGCCACATTATATGGAAATACATCTGGATGTACGTTTAATTCCAGTGGTGAATTAGAGGTTCCTGAACGCAGTTTGTCTGGGGCGGCCGCAAACGAGGCGTGTGGATTGACGGCGTTGTTGGCGTTTGTTGATACAGTGGATACGGTTCGCGTGGCCGAGGGCTGTGAAACAGCAATAGAAAATTATTTGACGGATTTATGCACACCGGATAATGGGGAAATGCCGTATCCTTGGAATTGCCGTAATTTAACACCAGATGAACTGGAAGAATCCATTATGAATTTTGCAAATCAAAATTGTGCAGACCCAACCAGTGGTGACAGTTCTGAATTTATTGCGTCTGTACAGGAACAAATAACGCGCGCTATTTCTGATATTCAGGAAGAATTGGATTATCAATTAATGGATATTTGTGAAGATTTGGATGGATATTGGATGGATAACGACGATACATATACCAATGTTCGCGACGACCGTGGAACTGGTGGTTTATTGGTTGGCTTTTATACCAAGGTTTACGGTGGCGACGAAAATACTTCATGGGGTGAATGTGTTGAAAATACAACTATGTTGCGCTGTTTGGATTATAATGACGGCCTGACAACCGCGGTTGCGTCATATGACATTGCGCGTGACGAATGCACATTTACCGATGAATGGTATCGTGCCCAATGCGAGGAATTAATGGGCGGGTATTATGAAAATTCAGTCTGTTATGTCGCAAAGTAAATGGATATATAAAAAATGATAAATATAAAGAAAATATTTTTATCGTTATTGGTTACGCAAATCATTCCGTGTGTTGCGATTGCTGGTGGTGGTGTACAAATAAACAATCTGAAAGGCAGTTGGAAAAATCCTATAATGACATATTGCCAAATGTCTAACTTGGGCAATGCCACAATTGGTCGGTACAAGGATACCTGTAAGGGAAATTATAGTATTGATGCAAATTCACCATCGGCATGCGTACTGGGGGATGATATGGGTATTTTAATGATGGTTGCACGTGAAGTTAATGAAAACGGTGCACGTTTTTGTCCAACCACCATTTATGCGGAAAAAAAGAAAAAAGGTAATGCGTGGACATTGTATTCAGAACCAGCCCAAGGGACACAAACATGTTATTGGTTATGCAAACCGGGGTTTGGTGGCGAAAGTTGCCAAAGCACAACACCAGCTGGATGTGATTCCACATTAATACGTCGTGAGGATTTCAACAATTTAACCATGGCGCGTGACCCACAATTTGAAGATGCAATACCAATGTTTCATTGGAATGAATATCAGGGATGTGGCGCAAACAAGGGACAGGAACACGATATGATTTTGGCCATATCCGATTGGTTGCCCAGTGGTCATGGTGTGTATGCGGCCCCATTTTCTATTCGTGCACGCCGTGAAGCATGGAAAAGTAAACGTGGTGGCATAGAGGCATGGCCCACAGGCGAGGCAACTTTGCTGTGCAAAAATGGATATACGGCAAATGCAGCGGGTAATGACTGTGAACCAATTGACGAAACAGCCTGTGCATTAACACAAATGTGTTCAAACTGGCCCAGCAACGGTTTTGATGAATCAACAATGTCGCTGGATTATAATGACAATATGGGTTGCTATACATACAGATGTCGTGAAAAGGGATACGCATTCCCGTCAAGCACGGACAGAACGTGCCAACCATGTACTGAAAACCTGCGTGGTGGCGCATCGCCCGCGGACGGCGTATGTATTCAATGCGATATTGGTTATATATTTGATGAAACCGCCAGTGGTTCTGGATATTGTGTTCAGGCGGCCGGATATGACAAGACAGATATGCAATATGGTACAAATCAATCCAAGGAAACACCACTGAACAACCAATGCTGGATGATTGCAGAGGCAGAAGAATACAGCGATTGTGTTAAAAATGGTGTCAGCAGTACGGCCACCGTGGTGCGCGCATCCAGTGCGGCACTGCAAAAAACAACATATGTTGCCAACTGATAATAAATATATGCCCGCTGTATTAATATACAGCGGGTGTTTTATTTATAAACACACGTATAAGAAAAAAACCGCCAAAATTGGCGGTTTAATTATCAACCCCGTTTAATGCACGTAACATTTTCATTATCGTGCGACGTTGTTCGTCACTGGGTAATTTCCAATACAGATTTATCAACTGTAACGATTCATTTTTAGACAATGGGTCGTTTTCAGTTTGTTCCGCCACACGCGAAATGCGACCACTGCGATTTGGTTCGGGCATATACCCCGGCAATCCGTGGAAAAAGAACGATATGGGGGTTTCCAATGCGGAACTTAAATCAAACAGACGTGATGCTGATATTCGGTTTCCGGCACTTTCGTATTTTTGTATTTGTTGAAATGTGACCCCACAAATTCGTGCAAGTTCTTTTTGTGACAATCCCATCATTACGCGGCGCAACTGTACGCGCTGGCCAATGTGTTTATCAACAGCCGTTGGTTCAAAAGGTTTCCCACTCATGGTTTTCTGTTCTCTCTTTGGTTAAGAAATACTTCCTATACACAAATATATACAATTTTTCTTTTTCTTTTGCAATCAAAAAACTGATGTGATACATTTTTTGCCGTAAAAAATTTATAAAAGGAAAGGAAATTATGACAAAACCGCTTGTTTTATGCATTATGGACGGTGTCGGAATTGGGCAAAGTGACCTGCATAATGCCGTTAAAATGGCCAAAATGCCCTTTTTAAATGATTTATTAAACAAATATCCACATTCAAAATTGGATGCCAGTGGGCCCGCTGTTGGATTGCCAGATGGCACAATGGGTAATTCCGAGGTCGGCCACATAACAATTGGTTCTGGCCGTGTGGTAAATCAATTCCTGCGCCGGTTTCAGTTGGAAAACTGGGATAAAAATGCGGCATTGAACGATTTTATTTCATCTGTGCGTGACACGGGCGGCATTGTGCATTTGGCAGGATTAATGTCTGATGGGCGCGTGCATTCTGATGTGCGCGATATGATGATTATTGCACGGAAAATTTTAGATTCTGGGTTACGTCTGTGCATTCATTTTATCGCAGATGGCCGCGATACCCCGCCACAATCCGCACCAAAATATATTGCAATGATATGCGATTCGCTGAAATCGTATTTGGACGATGGGCGTGCGTTTTTTGGGACTTTGTCTGGGCGGTATTATGCAATGGACAGAAATCAAAATATGGACCGGACTGAATTGGCGGCTGCGGCGATTGCGTGGGCTAAATCTGAATATGTTGCCGCCAGCATAGATGACGCGTTGCAAATGGCGTATGCGCGTGGTGAAACTGATGAATTTATTCGCCCAACTGTGATTAATGGCGACGTACCAATCACCGACAAGGATGGATTCCTGTTCGGAAATTATCGCAGTGACCGCGCACGTCAAATAGTTCGTGCAATTTTAAAAACTGGCGCAAAAATGTTATGTTTTTCACAATATGGCGAAGGATTAAACGAATCGTGCCCCGCCCTGTTGCCGGACGTGCCAGTGGAAAATACGTTGGGCGATGTTTTGGCACAGGCTGGCAAATCCCAATTGCGTATTGCTGAAACAGAAAAGTATAATCACGTTACTTATTTCTTTGATGCGGAACGCAATATTGATTTTGCTGGTGGGGAAAAAGTTTTAATTCCGTCCCCAGATGTCGCAACGTTTGATTTAAAACCTGAAATGTCCGCGTTGGAAATAACAGACGCGTTGTTACCGAAATTGTCGCAGTTTGACGTTGTTATTTTGAACTATGCAAATGGTGATATGGTTGGACATACTGGCAAAGAGCCCGCAGCCATCCGCGCAATGGAATTTTTAGATACTCAATTGGCGCGCTTGATTCCGACGGTGTTGGATTTGGGCGGAACTGTCTTAATCACGGCAGACCATGGAAATGCTGAAAAAATGTGGGATGATAAAAACAATTTGCCGTGGACAGCACATACAACAAACCCAGTGAACTTTATTGTTGTATCAAATGAACCACATACCGTGCATGATGGCGGATTGGCTGATATCGCGCCGACAATGCTGAAATTGTTGGGCATTCCCCAGCCGGCCGATATGACGGGACATTCGCTGGTGGATTAATAAAAAACGGTGATTTATTCACCGTTTTTTTGTTTCCTGCGTAATGCGAAAAATTCACGCAGCATTTTAGCAGACGCATCGGCATATTCCGGTAATTGCGTAACAGTTGGTCGCCACAGGTGTTTATCAGTTTCGTATATTTTGGCGTTATTGGCAATGCCGCCGCCCTTTTCGTCCGCGGCCGCATAATAAACGCCGCGAATGCGCGCCAATGATATGGCCGTTGCACACATGGCGCATGGTTCAAGCGTTACATAAATATCGCAATCATCCAAAAATTTAGTCCGCAGTTTTTTACATGCGCGGTTAATGGCCACTATTTCCGCGTGCAGTGTTGGATTCTGTTTTTTTTGCACCTGATTTTCACCACGTGCAATTATTTTGCCGTCGCGCACAATTACTGCACCAATTGGCACATCATCGTGTGATTGGGCGCGGATGGCTGAAATTAATGCTTGCTTCATAAATGTCATAATGTACACTTTATCGTATGGATTCCAGATTGCAAATTATTTCAGGACGTTTTCATGGGCGAAAATTATTTTTGCCAAATGGTGCGCGCCCAACACAAAATCGCGCACGGGCCGCGTTGTTTAATATTATGGCGTCTGGATTTTTTGAACCAAACGATGAATTTATCGTGTGGGACGCGTTTGCAGGCAGTGGTGCGTTTGGCATAGAATGTCTGTCACGGTATCCGAATGCGCGTGTTATATTTACAGATGTCGCGCCGGAATCAATTAAAACAGTACGTAAAAATTTGGCCATGCTGAATATTGGTCCGGCGGCCAGTGTGGAACAAACTGACGCAAATTGTGCGGTTAAAAAGTATGGCGCGATGGCGGATTTGGTTTTTGTGGATGCGCCGTATGATGCGGCGGATGTCGGCGTGGCGTTTGTTCGTGCACTGACCCGTCGGGCGCGCGCAGGCACGATTTTAGTCTGGGAACAAGAGGCCACGCACACCACCCCCGCCCCACGTGAATGGGTTGTGTTGCGCGATAAAGTATATGGTCGGGCACGCTTTTTATTTTTACAACGTGGTGACGAATAAAAACCTTGATTTTTCAATAATTTTAGTAAATAATGTGCGTCGCGTAACACCCTTGGAGGTTACGCAACACAAAATATCTAAATTAAAAGGAATATAAAATGGCAATTAAATTAAAAGCAGAAATTCGCAACGCTGCTGGCAAGGGGGCCGCACGTAGCATTCGTAAAAATAAAAACATCCCCGCTGTTATTTATGGTGAAAAGAAAGCACCTGTTGCAATTGAATTAAGCGGACGTGATTTTGAAATGTTATTAAAAACGCCCAGTTTGCGTACAAAATTGTTTGAAATTGATACCGCAAATGGCCAAGAAGATGCCATGTTGATGGATATTCAATATCATCCAGTAACAGACAATGTTATTCACGTGGACTTTAAGCGCATTGATGTTAAAAAGCCTGTTAACGTCAGCGTTCCAGTAGAAGTTATTAATGCTGAAATTTCCAAGGGCTTGAAATTGGGCGGCGTTTTGAACTTTGCCGTACGTAAGGTTGCTTTGCGTGGTTTGGTTCACGACATTCCAGAAAAGATTACAATTGATTTAACCAATTTGAACATTGGTGATTCTGTTCACGGTTCTGATTTGGTTTTGCCAAATGGTGTTGAATTGGGATTGCATCAGGCTGAATTGGCATTCGCAACAATCGGCGGTAAAATGCCGGACGAAGACGCGTCTGCAAAAACAGCGGCCGCGGCGGCAACAGCAGCCCCAGCAGCAGATGCAAAAAAATAAATTTTGCACAGATAAAAATAAAACCGTCCGTTTGGGCGGTTTTTTTGTTATTATTTTTTTCCTGTGGCCTTGAAAAGATATTTGTTGTTCACTATATGCTACATCAGCAAAAGAAAAACAGAGTTTGCAAGGAGTAAAAAATGGGAAAAGTATTGGGTATTGATTTGGGTACAACTAATTCCGCCATGGCATTTATGGATGGCAGTGACCCAAAAATTATTGAAAATTCAGAAGGTCAACGTACAACACCATCTGTTGTTGCGATGACATCATCTGGGGAACAATTGGTTGGCATCACGGCCAAGAATCAGGCGGTAACAAATCCTGAAAATACTATTTATGAAATCAAGCGTTTAATGGGATTGCGTTTTGACAGTCCGGCGGTCAAAGAAATTGCTGGGCGTGTGCCGTATAAAATTGTTGCTGGTGACAATGGGGACGCGTGGGTTGAAATAGAGGGTAAAAAATATGCCCCGTCACAAATTTCTGCCATGATTTTGGCAAAGTTAAAGAAAGATGCCGAAGCGTATTTGGGCGAAACAGTAACAGATGCTGTTATTACCGTACCGGCATATTTTAACGATTCACAACGTCAGGCAACCAAGGACGCCGGTCGTATTGCTGGATTAAACGTTTTGCGTATTGTAAACGAACCAACGGCCGCTGCATTGGCATATGGTATGGATAAAAATAAAAACGGCACAATCGCAGTATATGACTTGGGCGGTGGTACGTTTGATATTTCCATTTTGGAAATTGTTGACGGTGTGTTTGAAGTAAAATCCACAAACGGTGATACTGCATTGGGTGGTTCTGACTTTGACGCACGTATTTTAAAGTATTTGATTGATGAATTTAAGGCACAAACCGGTATTGATTTGTCTGGTGATAAATTGGCATTGCAACGCCTGAAAGAAGCCGCTGAAAAAGCCAAGATTGAATTATCATCCAAAACATCAACGGATATTAACCTGCCGTTCTTGACCGCGGATGCAACCGGACCAAAGCACTTTAACACAACGTTAACACGTGCAAAATTGGAATCACTGGTTGATGATTTGATTCAAAAAACTATTGAACCATGTCGCAAGGCATTAAAAGACGCCGGTTTGGATAAAAGCCAGATAAATGAAGTTATCTTGGTCGGTGGTCAAACCCGTATGCCAAAAGTTCAAGAAACTGTAAAAGAATTTTTTGGACGCGAACCGCACAAGGGCGTAAACCCTGATGAAGTTGTCGCATTGGGTGCTGCTATTCAGGGCGGTGTTTTAAAGGGTGATGTCAAAGACGTATTGTTGTTGGATGTTACACCTTTGTCATTGGGTATTGAAACATTGGGCGGTGTGTTTACACGCTTGATTGACCGCAATACAACAATTCCGACAAAGAAGTCACAAATATTCAGCACGGCCGAAGACAACCAATCTGCTGTGACAATTCGTGTATTTCAGGGTGAACGCGATATGGCCGCAGATAACAAATTGCTGGGGCAATTTAATCTGGAAGGTATCGCCCCTGCCCCACGCGGTATGCCACAGATAGAGGTTTCTTTTGATATTGACGCGAATGGCATCGTACACGTGTCGGCCAAGGATAAAGGCACAGGCAAAGAACAGGCAATATCTATTAAATCTGATGGTGGCCTGTCCGAAGAAGAAATCAAGCGTATGGTTGACGAAGCCGCCGCAAATGCCGACGCGGACAAGAAAAAACGTGAATTGGCCGAGGCTAAAAATAACGCTGAAACCGCAGTGTTCACAGTTGAAAAAGCACTGAAAGAACATGGCGACAAAATCAGTGCGGATGAAAAGCAGGCCATAGAAGATGCCAAAAAAGAATTGTCTGATGAATTGGCTAAATCCGATGCAACGGCAGACAGCCTGAAGACAAAGACCGATGCATTGACAGAAAAATCTATGAAATTGGGTGAAGCAGTTTATAAAGCATCCCAAGAGGCTGCGAAATCAGAATCTGGCGAAGACAAGCCAAATGATGATGGCGCACGCGATGCAGATTTTTCTGAAAAGAAATAAAAAACGGGATTGCAACAAAAAACGGGGCAAACGCCCCGTTTTTTGTTAGAGAACAGAGTACAGATGTTGTCCGCGCGAATGCGCGGATTTTTTTATGGATTGCCACGGTCGGGCGTACGCTCTCCCTCGCAATGACAAGGATAAAAAACACGGGTAACGAGTTACCCAACTCGTCATTGCGAGTGAAACGAAGCAATCCAGTTAATATAAACTTATTTGTGGTCAGCAAATATATTATCTTTTTTATTTTTTCTCTTGCGCGATATATGTGATTTTTTCTAGAATGAAATATAAAAGAGAGGAAATTATGGGGAAAAATCGCTGTTTTCTGGGCTTTTTTGCTATATTATTCGTTGCTGTTTTTGCGGGTAATTCTGCATTTGCCGCGGGATATGATTGTCCGACATATAAAAAATATACGTCTTGTACTGCAAATTATTATATGAGTGGCGGACAAGTCGCAGGTAACAGTTGTAAACCATGCGGTGCAAATTCTACATCCAGCGGTGGCACTGCATCAACGTGTACTTGTAATACCGGATACAGTTCAAACGGAACAGCAAGTGGTTCTTCTACATCAACCAGTGGATGTTCTCTTATCAAAGTAACCTGCAGTGCAGGAACATATTTGCCAGCAAGTAAAACAGCGTGTGCCACCTGTCCGGCAGGCTCATATTGCCCCGGTGGAGCATTCGATTACAGTTCCAGCAATCAGGGTATAAATTCATGTTCCTCTGACTATCCAAATTCTGACGCTGGTTCGTCGGCAAAAACCCAATGTTACAAGATGGCAACAAAAACTGGTTCACAGCTGGACCCAGCAATGCCGACAGGATGTGCCGCACGCAATTTAACGGCATGTACACCGGGGACATGTCAATACAGGGATTATGATGGCGGAACGGATGGTACATGTACACCAACAAATTGTACAAAAACACAAACCTGTACATCGGCATCTACTAATTACTATTTGGACAGCGGGTCTGCAAAAGCCTGTCCAACGACATATCCGTATTCGGATGGTGGAAATATTAACAGTTCATATTGTTACAAAAATACGACAAAAACCGGTTCACAGGTAAATGGTTCTGTACCATCAGGATGCGCATCTGTTACATCGTGGAACAGTTGTACCCCCGGAACATGTCAATACAGGGATTATAATGGTGCAACGGATGGCACATGTACACCAAAAGACTGTACAAAAACAGTTGCAGCGGTAACCGCAAATTCGGGTTACTATGATAATGGGACAACCTGTCCAGCGTGCAGTTCTGTGGGTGATGGGTCATATACATTGTCCGCAGCCGGCAACGATGGCGGTTCATCAAAATGTTACAAGAACTGTACTCGCGCCTGTACACAGCAAAGTTGTCCGGCAAATGCAACCTGTACACACGGTTCGCAAACGACCAGCGGCACACAGTATTATGGCGGTTCGTGCAGCGCGGCGGCGTCAACGTGCACTTTGTCATTCACGTGTAATGCGGGATATGTTAAAAATTCTGCTGGAACTGCGTGCGAACCAGCCACATATACCATTACATATAAAAATGGTGGTGGCACGGGCAGTGACCAAACGCAAACTGTGACATATAAATCTATGTTTACGACCAAACCGGCCAATACATTTACGCGCCCCGGTTATAATTTCACCAGTTGGGGTGGCAATTATCCAAACCCGAACAGCAGTTATACATATAATACCACTGGGAATACTACACTGACTGCACAATGGTCGGCCTGTGCAAGCAACCCAACGGGTGCAGGAACATGTAACTGTGGTCCAACACAATACCCGAACGGTTCAGGATGTTCCAATTGCAGTGTATCGTGCAGTGGGGTGTCTGGGTTTACATTGGGTACGTATAACGTATGTAATTCACAAAATAACAGCATATGTTACCGTAACTGTACAACATCTGATGTTGCAAATTCCGCCACGGTCAGTGGAACGGTAACCAAGGGCGGCACATCAACCTGCAAGGCGACAATGTGTGCAGATGGGTATTATGTATCTGGTTCTGGGTGCAAAATATGTCCGGCCAATTCAGGTGTGTGCGGTGAATCCGGTGACCCAGATGGATTTACATGCGCCGATGGTTATCATAAATCTGCTGACGGATTGTCATGCGAACCAGACGAATATACAATCACACTGAAAAAGAACGGTGGTTCCGGTACTGTCAATGGTTCAACCGGCACAAATGATGCTGTACAAACCTGTAAGCACGGTGAAATGTGCACTCTGCCAAATGGGGCCGGCTTGACACGTAACGGCTATGCATTTACTGGTTGGGGGACGTCTGCGGGTTGCACCAGCGGAATATATCAGGAAACATTTACCAGTGCCGCAAACAGATATGCCTGCTGGTCACAGCAAACAACCACGTGCCAAGCTGGTAAGTACTATAACGGCACCGAACACGTGACCTGTCCGGCGGGTATGTTCTGTCCGGGTACCGGCAGCGCGAATATCGGTACCGCTGGATGCGGAACCGACTGTCCGGGTGCGGGAACATCGCCAACCGGTTCAACCAGCAACACTGCGTGCTATATAACCTGCTCTGGTGGTTCAGTCACCGGTGGAACACGCGCGCCAGTTGATGAAACACCAAATTATAATGGTTCGTCATATCCGGCCTGTACATATACTGCAACCTGTAATGCTGGCTATGTCGCCAAGAATCAGGGCACAGCAAACGCAACGTGCGAAAAGTGTGTTGACGGTGTGAACTGCCCGGGTGGTACAGATGACACCGAACCAGAAGAATGTCCGGCTGGTTCATACTGCGAAGAAGGTATTGTAAAGGCCTGTCCGTCGGGTGGTACATCCGCGGCCGGTGCGGGTGATATAACCGATTGCTATAAGACCTGTGCACCGACATTGGATATTGATAATGGTACAGCCACATCAAATGGTAATGCGTACTATACTGGTTCTGCATATCCGGCCTGTACATATACTGCGGTATGCGACGAAAACTACACCGCGCAAAACAGCCCCAGTGAAAATCCAGAATGCGTATGGGCGGACCCAGATGCGTGTCCGGCCGGCTCATACTGCCCAGAAGATGGCAGTGGTCCGATTGCCTGTCCTGACGGTGGTACGTCCGACAGTGGCGCAACATCTGAAAGTCAGTGTTACAAAACCTGTACGGACAAGCCGATAACCGGTGGTACAGCAAATGCGGATAAAGACAAAGTCAACTGGACCGGCAGTGCATATCCAACCTGTACATACACGGCGGACTGTGATGCGGGATACGTCGCGTCCGGAAACGGCACGGCGGGCGCGGCATGTACACCGTGTGAAGATGGCCAATATTGCCCCGGTGGTTCGGATGAATCAGAACCAGAAGACTGCCCATCTGGCTCATATTGCGAGGGCGGCAAAGAACCACAAAAGTGTCCAGATGGTGGTACATCTGCGATGGGGTCATCTGCACTGACAGATTGTTACAAGACCTGTCCGGCCAGCATAACCATTGAAAACGGTACAACCACGTCAACCGGTCCGGCATATCACAATGGGACATCTGGGTACAAGGAATGTACTTATAATGCGACCTGTGACGAAAATTACAGTGCAACAGGCAACGGAACTGCCAACCCAGAATGTGTCTTCAGCGACCCATCAAAGTGTCCTGCTGACCATTACTGCCCCGGTGACGGCACTGTCCAAGAATGTCCAGATGGTGGTAAATCTGATGCGGGCGCAACATCGCCAACACAATGTTACAAGATTTTCAATCCATATGACGGATTTGAAAACGGTGTTGCATCGGCCAAGTGTAATTATCAGACCAGCAGCCAAACATACGACAGATGTACAATTCAAAAGGTAGAATCCTGTGATGCTGGATACTGGTATGCACAACAAAACGCATTCCTGTGCAGTGGCACAACCAGCGGATTTTACAGTCCAGATGGTGCGGTGGAACAGGTGGCCTGCCCCACTAATCCAACGGGTGGCGCGGTTGAATCCACTGAATATGCAGACAGTTATACTGATTGCTATATGGCGTGCGATTTGTCCAAGGATGATGTTGCAAATTCAACGTCCATTGCTGCCAAGGAAAATACTGTTAACGGTATCAGCGCAGATGAATATGCAGCGTGCTCTTATGCCATCACTTGTGAAACGGGATATAATATCACGAACAACAATTCTGCAAATCCATCGTGCGATGCAAAGACGTACACTGTAACCCTGAATAAAAATGGTGGCAGTGGCAACGTGGCGGCCAGCATAGAATGCACATTTGACAGTGGTTCATGCACTTTGCCGGCCACAACAGGACTGACGCGTGACGGGTACACCACCGGCAACAGATGGTGCACAAATGCCGCGGGGACTGGGTCTTGCTATTACGCTGGCGAAGAAACAACCGTTAATATATCTGCTGACGGCAGTGACATAGAATTGTATGCAATGTGGACGCCAAACGTTTACACAATCAATCTGAATCACCAAAATGCAGATACAGATGGCGCGCCAGAAACCGTGTATCTGAAATATGCAACTGGTTGGTTCAGCAATGATACGGCAACAACACCAGTGTCCAAACTGACAACTGCCCCGACCAAGACCGGATATGAATTTGCTGGATATTACAGCGAAACATCCGGCGGAATCCAGATTGTGTCGGCAAATGGTTCGTTCCAAATGTCTGAAAATGCACTGACATTCACAACAACCGAACCGTCAACAATCTATGCCAGATGGTCTGTGGGGACAACGCATTGTGATGCAGGAACATATTATTCCGGCACAGGGACACAATGTAATACTTGTGACGCAAATCATTACTGCGAGGGTGGAAACTTTGCAACCGATGGCGGCGCACCAGAAGGTATGACGGCATGTCCTGACAATGGTGTATCAACCAGTGGTGCACAGTCTGTGACACAATGTTACAAAACCAAACTGGCGTATGCTGCAACACATGGTGACGGGACACAAACCTGTGACTATGACGAAGATACAAAGGCATACACCGCCAACTGCAGGGACAAGGTAATCAACGTATGCGATGAGGGTTACTGGCTGGAGGATGCTGAAAATGAAAATCCGGACTGTGCGGCCGTTGGCAACGGATACTACAGCGGTGAAGATATCACCACCCGTACCCAGTGTCCGAACGGTGGCAATACGGATACGACAACCGCAACAATGGTTCAGCAGTGCTTTAAGACAGGACTGACGTACGAAGCGGTATATGGTTCTGGAACACAACGCTGCTTCTATTCCAGCGGGGACGGTGCATCCGCAGTATACCAGCGCGACTGTGATACCAAGGTTATTAACAGTTGCCGTGGTGGGTACTGGCTGGAATCACCGGATGATACAGACTGTGTTGCTGTGACGCAAAATTACTACAGCGCATCTGGGGACACAGAACGTCATGCCTGCCCTGCGAATGGTAAAACCAAGGGAGAAACATCAGACAATATCCTGTTGTGCTATAAAGATGGTCTGCCTTATACCGAGGCTGAACATGGAACAGGTGAATATTTGTGCTATTACACCAGTGGTGACGGTGCAGATGCGGTGTACGCGTCCGGTTGCGAGGCACCAACAATGACCAGTTGTGACGCAGGTTATTACTATGACCATTTGGTATTGCCAGATGACTGTATGGCGGCTGGCACGGGGTATTACAGTCCGGCGGTTGATACAGCACGTTATCAATGCCCACAATATCCTGATGGCACAACCGCAACAACAACCAGTGCGTCTGTCACAGAATGCTATCGCGTGGATATGATGTGTCAGATTGAAAATGGTGTTGGTGAACAAACATGTAACTATGACGATGCGGATAAAAATTATACCGCTGACTGCCAGACATGTTATGTAACACAATGTAACGAAGGATTTTCACAGGTGGGCAACACATGTATTGACTGTCCTGCCGGCAGTGTATGTACCGATGGCGAAGAACACACCTGTGCATCACTGACAGATGGATTATATCCAAATTCTGATTCCGGCACAGAAGATGTGGCAATGTGCTGGCGCGAATGTGCGTTGGATGAAAATGCCGCCACAATGGTTGGACGCGATTACTATCAGTCCACAGACACATGCGAAATCAAACGCTGTGTGGCCGGATTCACATTGGACAACGGCGTATGCGCAGAATGCCCCGCGGGAAGTTTCTGTGATGGCGAAACTGACCCTGAAAATCCGGGCGACGATGTAAAGTCTTGTGCGGATTTGGGTAATGGCGAATGGTCACTGTCATTGTCTGGGGCCAAGGATGAAAGCGGATGCTATCAGAAATGTGAGGCAGATGAAGTAATCAATGGAACGGCCATACCGGTAAGTGACAAGGCATTCTATCCAAATGAATGCGTGTACGAAGGACAATCAACAACCGGAAATCCATGTGAAATTGTTGATGGCGTATGTATTGAAACATCGTGTAATGCAGGTTATGAAATGAAAGACGGTGTTTGTGAAAAGTGCAATCGCGATTTCGCAATATCGTACAAGGATGGTGGGGCGTGCTTGGTTGCTGAATGCGTACTGGGGTATCATCCGAATGGCGACCAATGTGAACCCGACGTTCAGGAATGTACCGTACCAAATGCAATCAGTGCTGAACGTACATGGGATAAACAAAAGCAAGCCTTTGGTTCATGCATAATCAAAGAATGCGAATATGGTTATCATCTGTCGTCTAATGCGTGCGTGCCAGATGTTCAGCCATGCGAGGTTGAAAATGGTTCTGGGTATAAAGAATGGGATACAGCAAAGAATGGTTGGGGTGAATGTATCGCAACCAAATGTAATCCGGGGTATACCAATGACCCATCTGAAACAAACGAACATACAAAACAATGTGGCGAATGCAAAAACCGTTACAGCGTTTTGGGTAAACTGGCCGCCAGCAGTTACGTACAAGGATGTGAAATCGCATCATGTATGTACCAAGGTGAACTGTATAATCTGGAATACAATGAATGTGTACCAATTTGTCCAATGACAGAATACGAGGATGAAACCGGTACAATGATATGGGACGACAGCAGAAAGAAGTGCGTCCGCACATGTAAGGATGGTTATACAATGTGGTAACAAAAACGGGGCAATGCCCCGTTTTTGTTACTGGTTACTCGTAACTCGTTACTCGTGTTTTTTTGTATGTCATTGCGAGCCATCGCAGATGGCGTGGCAATCCATAAAAACGCATTTGCTGACGCAAATAAGTTTATAATGACTGGATTGCTTCGCTTTGCTCGCAATGACAAAAGAAGATTGCCACGGTCGGGCTGCGCCCCCCGCAATGACAAAGGTGCGGAATGACATGGTTATTCCAACGGGCATGCGGACGTATATTCGTATGTACCGGATTCGTCCGTATAACTGACACCGGTTAGTGCATACATTATACACGAACCAGATGGGTTTGATACCAAACAACTGGTTGCCGTGCCGGCGGATGTGTATCCGGTGGGGCAAGAACTGTCTGCAATATCCATATATTCTTCCACCACCTTGATATAACCAGATGGGCACGATGTTGACGGTGCGGCGGCAAATGCGCCAGCCGGCGCAATTGTCAGAAATAATATAAAAATTCGTTTCATGTTCGCACCCCACATTTAATCGGACAGATTACTGAACAATGCAGACCGGAAGGCCGCAAAGGTCAAACCATAGTACGCACAGTATTGCGCGCAATCACTGGCGCAAACTCTGTGCGACTCGTATTCGCTGTAGAAAACCCATTGCGACACCGCAGGTGATATCATTCTACACCAACAATATTTGTTATTATCAACCGTTGAACTGATTGTGACAGTGGTGGATGTTGCACCCTGTGAGCCACCACTCTGCGAGCCACAGAAGGCAACACCCTGTACTGATACGCCACCGCATGTTACGGACCAATTTGATTGACTTGTTGCGCCAGAATAATTGGAACACGTTGTTGATGATGACAGTTTTACGCATTTGGTGACGGCAGACACCGGTGGGATTGTGGCCATACAAATCAGGCCAGCAATTAATAAATGTTTTTTCATTCTAAACCTCCTTTTTCATTGCGAATGAAAAAACCACCGAAAAAATTCAGGTGGTTGGAGGTTAGTAACTATAAACTAGAATAGTGCTGCTTATTCAATATATTCGCAAGCCCTCCAACCAAAGATAGATTGGAGATTTTTTTCGTCAGATTGCTGACGCTAGTTTAACGGGTTACTACACCCCAACACAGGAACACTCTGTGCTGATATGTAGTGTATATAAAATATTTATGCCAAGCAATAGATTTTTGTAATTTATCATTATACAATGTCACTTATGAAACATTATGATGTTGTCATTATTGGTGCGGGGGCGTCCGGAATGGCGGCGGCAGGTGCGGCCGTTGGACGCGGTCGCAATGTGGCAATACTGGATATGGGCGGGCAATGTGCACGCAAAGTTGCCGTATCTGGTGGTGGGCGTTGCAACTTTACAAATGACGCCGTATCGGTTAATCGGTATTTTGGTAAAAATCCTGACTTTGTGCGTGGCGCAATTGCCCGTGTTACATCATCGGATATACTGCGTTGGGCGACATCGCATAATATTAAATGGGTTGAAAAGGCATCTGGACAATATTTTTGTTCGGATGGTGCAGAAAAAATTGTCCGCGCATTATACGATGATATGCGTGGCACTGATATTTTTATCAACACCAACGTCACGGGCATTGAACATACGGGTGATACTTTTTTAATCCATACTGCAGGCCCAGATTTTTCCTGTCATTCCGTATTAATTGCCAGTGGCGGGACGTCTTTCCATACATTGGGGGTATCCGATATTGGTTATAAAATTGCAAAGCAGTTTGGACATAAAATTATTCCTGTGCGCCCCGCCCTGTGTGCGATTGCAACGGATTGTTTTTCATCTGAACTGGCCGGAATTTCTGTTAATGCGCAAATAACAGTTGGCAAAGAAAAAATTAACGATTCAATGCTGTTTACACATTTTGGAATTGGTGGACCGGCCGTATATCGCGCGACTGTTCGTGATTTTGATGAACTGGTAATAAATTTGTCACCAGATGTGGATGTATATGAAATTCTGCGGAATGCAAAGCAAAAATCTGGCAGGAAAAATGTCGCAAGTATTTTATCTGAATATTTACCCATACGTGTGGCAAAATGGATTTGTGGCGATGTAAAAAATATCGCAGACTATCGCGATTCTGATTTACGCATTATTGCCGATAAAGTAAATCATATCATTATACCATATAACAAAATTAAACTGCATGGTCTGGCCAGTGCCGAAGTTGTACGTGGCGGTGTTGACACCACGCAAATTTCATCAAAAACAATGGAATCTAAACTGTGTGCAGGATTATTTTTTGCTGGTGAAGTATTGGATATTGCAGGCGATTTGGGTGGATTTAATTTGCACTGGGCATGGGCCAGTGGACGTGTGGCCGGCGAATACATATAACATAAAAAGAAAACATACCTGTGACATTTATATGGAATCGCAGTGTAAAATAAATGCAAGCGCAAAAAAGGTACGTTATGCATGAAGTAAAATTTACTGCACGTGATGGAAAGGTTTTATTTTGTTCCCTGTGGGATAATGTAAAAAAGCCCGTCGCGGTTGTTCAAATTATTCACGGAATGGACGAGCACGTCGGACGATACGACAGGTTTGCAAAATTTTTGAACCAACACAACTATATTGTATTTGGTGATGACCATCGTGCACACGGGCGGACTGCATCTGATATATCCAAAATTGGTCAACCAGATGGTGATTCTGATTTATTCGCTGCAACGGTTGCAGATGAAATTGCTATATCAAAATATTTAAAGAAAAAATATAAACTGCCCGTGTTAATATTCGGACACAGTTATGGCAGTTTTATTACACAAAAAATTATGGAAGAACCTGATTTGGTCGCCGCAGGTGTTTGTTTGTCGGGTTCAGCGAAATATCCAATGCCGCTGATTATTCCGGCGTTGATATGTGCCTTTGTCGGGATGAAATTGTTTGGTCCAAATGCGCCCGCACGATTTATAGAATATTTTTCACCAATCAGAAATAAAACAGGTGGCCCCAGCAAACTGACACGCGATGAAAAACAGGCCGCCATACATGATGCAGACCCAATGCGCGCAAAATATTTTTCTTATGGATTTTATTATTCACTGTTTAAAAATTTGATGCATTTATCGGGATATGTAAATACAAATTTGCCAATACTGATTATCAGTGGCAGTCGCGATTTAGTAAGTCTGAACAGTAATTTAGCAACGTCTTTGTATAAAATGTATAAATCTGGCCATGCAGAAAATTTAAACATAATAATATATTCTGGGGCACGACATGAATTGTTAATGGAAACTAATTACAAGCAGGTACAACAAGACATTTTACAGTTTTTTAATTCTGTTGTGCGCACAGGTCAAAAAAAGAAACACTGATAATTTTTTCTAAATCATTTGGCGATATTTCAACCTGATACCC
Organism: uncultured Alphaproteobacteria bacterium; assembly: GCA_944389465.1. Classification (GTDB taxonomy): domain Bacteria; phylum Pseudomonadota; class Alphaproteobacteria; order Rs-D84; family Rs-D84; genus Enterousia. The sequence continues at coordinate 18,504 of CALXML010000007.1, read as the reverse complement.
TATACGGCCAGCACTGAATATAATTGTTTCAAAATTTTTGGCGGACGTGTCGGCGACTGTCTTGAATTGCTTTTTCATACCAATTGGACTGCACCCGCCATGGATATATCCGGTCAGAGCCAACAATTCACGCGATTTCAGCATATCAACTGACTTTTCCCCGACAGCCATGGCCGCACGTTTCAAATCCAGTTCCGCACAAACCGGCAACATAAAAACATAATGATTACCAGAACGCGCCACCGTTACCAATGTTTTAAAAACCTGTGCAGGATTCTGATGCAGCGCAGTGGCAACATCCACACCGCTGGTTGCGCCCGTGCCAACATATGAATATGATTTATATGGCACATGATGGGCGTCTAAAATTCGCATAACGTTTGTCTTTGTTTCCATAGTGATAATTAATATATCGCCAACAGAATCAACAATCAATATTTACTTTTGCGCAATTTGCGACTATCATTTACACGAATACATCATCCGGATAAAAAATGTCTGAATCATACCGCAATGATATTTTTAAATATGTCAAAAAACAATATGGTACAACGCCTGAATATTTATGGCGACGGTATCCAAACTATGCCGTATTGCGCCGCAGCGATAATAATAAATGGTATGGTGTTGTGATGGATGTCCCGCGCAGCAAATTGGGTTTAAGCGGCGTTGAATCCGTTGATATTTTGAATGTAAAATGTGACGCAGGCCTGTACGATTTTTTACGTGGCGCATCAGGATTTCTACGCGGATACCATATGGGCGGCAATTGGATTTCAATTTTATTGGACGGCACAGTAAAGCCATCACAAATTTATGCACTGATTGACAAAAGTTATGAACTGGTGTGGAAAGGGAAACATAAAGTTAAAATGCACTGATTATAAAAAATACCCCCGTGGGGATATTTTTTTATATCTGGCGGAGACGAAGGGATTCGAACCCTTGATACCCTTGCGGGTATACTACATTTCCAATGTAGCGCACTAGACCAACTATGCGACGTCTCCGGATTTTTTATTCTGCTGATAAATCGGCGGTATCCTCGGTTTCTTCGGGTTCAACGGGGTCCGCAATCAATGTGTTTTCCAATTCTGCATCAATTTCACGCAGTTTGGGGTCCTCGGCAGAGGCGATTTCCAATGATTCTTCGTCCTCGGCCACGGCGGGCGTGTCCTTGTACGATTGAATAAATTCATGACGCAAATTTTCAACATCCAGTTTACCTGTGGCGATTTCCCTTAATGCGACAACGGTTGGTTTATCATTGCCCTTGTCCACGACGGGTTCGGCACCACCGTTTAAATCGCGCACACGTTGGGATGCCAACATCCCCAGTTCATAACGACTTTCCACAAATGGTAATGTATCTGAATTTGTTATACGGGCCATTATAAAATCCTTTGTTGAAAACGTTTCTAACCACGATATGATGCCCCAAGTCCGACAAAAAAGCAAGAAAAAAATGATTATAAAATCCCCATTGCGGGGATTTTGTTAATTGGTATAAAAATATTCGTCAGTATAAGTATATGTTCCAGTGGAATCTTGCATTACCGCACTTGGAATAATAAAGCAATTTTTTATTATTGAAACAATGCGGGGGCGCGGTATAATTCAGCCCAAGGTAAAAATAATGGCAGAAAACAATAATATTAAAATTTTATCGCTGGGGTGTCGGTTGAACGCGCTGGAGGCTGAAAAAATCCAACAAAAACTGGCCGGTGTTATGGATGCGGCGGTGTTGGTGAATACATGTGCCGTAACAGGCGAAGCCGAGCGTCAATCGGGACAGACTGTACGAAAACTGGCCCGTGAAAATCCCAATGCGCCAATATTTGTTACGGGATGTGCGGCAACACGTAATCCAGATTTGTTTTACCAAATACCAAATGCGATTGTTATTAAAAACAGCGATAAAATGAACACAGATGCATATATAAACGCATTGGCCGCCGCACCCTGTCATTTTACCACACCACGCATAGATACTTTTAATCATCAATCTGCCAAACTGTCCAAACAATTCATACAGGTTCAAAATGGCTGTAATCATAAATGCGCATATTGTGTAACACGTCTGTTGCGCGGGCCGGCCGTATCGTTCCCATATACAGACATTTTATCTGATGTTCGTGTGGCAATACAAAACGGATTTTATGAAATTGTTTTAACCGGTGTTGACACCGCCAGTTATGCACGTGACGGAATGCTAATCAGCGATGTTTGCAGAAATTTATTGAATGACGTGCCAGAAATTCGCCGGTTGCGAATTTCATCTTTTGACCCTGCGGTGCCTGAAATATTTAAAATCATTGATTTAATGCGTACAGATAAACGTATGATGCCACATATGCATTTGTCTATGCAGTCTGGTTCTGATACTATTTTACGCGCAATGGGTCGCCGACATTCGGCAGATACTGTTCGTCGCATAGTTGAATATGCAGGCAATGACATAACATTCAGTTGGGATATTATTTGCGGTTTTCCGTCTGAAACAGATGAACTGTTTAAAGAAACACTGGATTTAGTGCGCATTGCACGTCCGATTAAAATACATGCGTTTCCTTTTTCTGCGCGTCCAGATACCAAGGCTTTTAATATGCCAAACCAAGTTAATCGCAGTATTTCAAAAAAACGTGTTCATCAAATAACGCAAATGGCGAACGAAATTCGGCATCAATTTATGACTGTGGCACTGGGGCAAACTGTTTCCGTATTGGTGGAAGAAAACAACATCGCCCGCACCCCACATGACATAGATGTAAAAATCATCGGGAACGCTGTACCCGCCCGCACAATATGCAATGTAAAATTACTGAAAATTCAAGACGATATGTACATTGGCGAAATTGCTTAAAAAATCTGTTGGCAATATGATTTAGAGTTGCTAATATTTTATCACCATGAAAAAGAAATTATTTATCCTGTTATTATCATTAATAACAACAACTGCGCACGCGGATTTTTCTACGCGCGCAAAATCGGCTTTTTTAATAGACTATGATTCAGGCACTGAAATTGTCGCAAAAAATGCAGATACGTTAATGCCACCGTCATCAATGATAAAATTAATGACGTTGACCGTGCTGTTTGACGAAATCAAGGCTGGAAATATATCATTGGACGACAGATTAACCGTCAGTGAAAATGCTGATTACGAAAGCCCCTTGTGGTATCCCGCCAGCAAGGTTTGTTTGGTCGCTGGTCAAACCATCAGTGTCAGGGACGCCATATTGGGTGTAATTGTGTTATCTGGTGGTGACGCGTCTGTGGTTATCGCGGAAAAATTGGCTGGTTCTGAATCTGCATTTACCGAATTAATGCAACAAAAGGCACGTTCAATCGGGATGAGTCAATCTACTTTTGGTAATGCCAGTGGTTTACCAAATCCTAATAATTTAATGACCAGTCGTGAATTGGCTGTTTTGGCCCAGCATATTATTTCTGATTATCCGGATTTATATCCTATGTTTGCAACCAAACGTTTCCAATTCAAAGAATATCAAAGCGATTGGTGTCGTGAATGGGGGCGTACGCATACAGTAAATTATAATAAATTGCTGTTCATTATGTCTGGGGCGGACGGATTAAAAACAGGCCACACAGATGACGGTGGTTATGGTATGGTGGCCAGTGCTGAAATTGGTGGCCGGCGATTAATTGGCGTTATTAATGGGTACAATGGTAAAAATCACGATGCATTGGCATCAGAAATGAAAAAGTTATTGGAATACGGCTATTCAACGACAACCAACCATACTTTTTATAATGCTGGCGATAAAATTGCCGCCATTCCCGTATGGTATGGTCGCGAAAACAACGTAATTGCCACAGTTGAAAAACCGTTTGTTATAACTGTTCCAAAATCAGACGGATTAATCGGCATACGCGTTATTGCGCGTTATAACGACCCCTTGCCCGCACCTGTGAAACAGGGTGACAAGATAGGCGAAATTATCGCGCAAAAAAATGGTGTTGAAATCGCACGTGCACCATTGGTTGCACAAAGCACTGTTAAAAAGACACAATTTTTTGGACGCGTTATAAAAAATCTGCGTGTAATATTTGGAATTGATTAATGGCACCACGAAAACAGACTAATTCTTATAACTTTCCGGACCCGATTGACAATGATGTGTTGGTCGGGCATGGCGATGTTATGTCTGATTTTTTAAATGCGTGGGAAAATCGCAATGCGCACCCAGTGCACCCCGTATGGATGTTGGCCGGACCACGTGGCATTGGCAAGGCCACAATGGCATATAAAATTGCCAAACTGGTTTACGGTAATGTGGGCGACTTTTTTATCATTGATATATCCAGAAATATTGATAAAGACGGCAAACCAAAACCAGATGGCAAAAGCATTTCTGTTTATACCGTTCGCGCAATGATTGAAAAAATGCAGATGTCATCTATGTCAGATGGGTGGCGCGTTATATTAATTGATTCTGTTGACGAATTAAACACCGCGGCATCAAATGCATTATTAAAGTTACTGGAAGAACCGCCCGCAAACACGTTGTTTTTGTTGATTGTTCATCAATTGGCATCTGTGCTGCCAACGGTTCGTTCACGCGCACGCGTTGAAAAAATGCGGCCACTGACCATCGGTCAATTACGCCAGTTGTGTGATACTTTTATGCCTGATGCAAATGTCAGTGATGAAACACTGCGATTGGCCAACGGCAGTTTTGGCCGAATTGCCAGTTTGAAAAAATCAGGCAGTGACGCAATATATGACGAACTGATGAATTTTTTTAATAATCCATCTGGTAACAGTGTGGACGCATTGGCAATTGCAAAAAAAATTGCACCTGTACCTGCCCTGCACGGGATATTATTGGATGCAATCGCGGCGTTTGGATTGGCTGATTTATATCCAATTGCAACGCACGCAATTGCAGATATTGCCAAAATTAATCTGGAACCGGAAACGGCTGTTTTTAAAATAATTATGCAAATAAAAAAATGTTTATAGATACCCATTGTCATTTAACAGATACATATGTCGCCGATGATATTGATGCCGTTATCGCACGTGCGTCTGATGTTGGCGTCGGAATGATAATATGCCCCAGTGCCAATCCAAACGATGTTGCGGCGGCGGTTAAAATTGCTGAAACACATCCAAATATTTTTGCAACAACGGGCATTCATCCTGAATATGCGGGCGTGGATGCATCAGAATATTTAACAGAACAAATACTGACGCATCCGCGTGTGGTTGGGGTTGGTGAAATTGGTTTGGATTATCATGAATGCACTGCACCACGCACAGCACAAATAAAATTATTTGAACAGCAATTGGAATTGGCACGTAAATATGCCCTGCCCGTGGCAATACATACGCGTGAAGCCGAAACTGATACTGCCGCCATTTTAACCGGCGATGTACGTGGGGTTATGCACTGTTTTACCAGTTCATGGGATTTGGCAAAAAAAATGTTGGACCGTGGATTTTATTTTTCCGCCAGTGGTATTTTAACATTCAAAAATGCGGCTGAAATTCGTGAAACTTTTGCAAAAATTCCAATTGACCGCATTGTAATTGAAACAGACAGTCCATATTGCGCCCCTGTTCCACATCGTGGAAAAACGTGTGAACCGGCATTTGTTGTTGATACGGCACGTGTAATGGCGGAAATTCACGGCTTGCAATTGGCTGATTTAGAATCTATACTGTACCAAAACACAATGAACTTATATCCAAAATGCCACGTCAAATAATAAAATTTGGTCAGGTTTCTGAAAATCGCAAGGCGCGATACAGTTACTCTATTCAAGATACAATAGAGGCCGGCATTTCATTAACCGGCGCGGAAATAAAATCCATCCGTTATGGTTTGGTGACCATTGTTGATGGCTTTGTGCAACGCCGTGGACGCGACCTGTATTTGGCGGGGATTGAAATACAAAAATTGCCAACCGCTGCACGTATTGTTAATTTTGATGAACGTCGGCCACGACAACTGTTATTGCATCGTGCGCAAATTAACCGCCTGATTGGAAAATTACAGGAACGTGGCGCAACCATTGTGCCGTTAAAATTATACTTTAATAACCATGGAAAATTAAAGGTTTTGTTGGGCGTTGGATACGGTAAAAACAGGGCCGACAAACGCGAAACTATTAAACAGCGTGAATGGCAAAAAAGTAAAGCACGCATATTAAAGGGTTAAAAATGTCTGAAATGACTTACTATCAACGATATGAATTAATTCAAAAAATGATTTCCATATATGATTACAATCGCGCATTATTTGTGACACAAAATATGGACTTGAATTTACGTGTACGTAAAAATTTGTTTCAATTTTATAACAATGATGAAATCAAAGAATGCGCACACCATATTTTAAAAAACTATAATTTTCCAAATTATACATTTGATAAAATGTCTGATGTTGCAGACGACAAATTTACTGCACGTATGTTGCGGGCATCTGTGCCACATTGGCGACGTGCCGTTAATGCATATGTGCACGCACATATGAAACAAAAACAATCAAAACAAAAATAAAAAATCCGCCGTTTGGCGGATTTTTGTTTATATGCATTCATTTAGTCTTGCATTTCAGGAACGGCCGGTCTGTTGGCGGCACGCATTTGACGATGCATTTCAGCCTTGACCGCGCGATATTCTTCACGTGTAATGCAACCATCCTGATTAATATCCATAACAGGCAAAGCCATCTGCAATTGTGGGCATTTTACAGATGCAACATCCAAACACCCATTATCAAAATCAACGCGTGGGCCACGAAATTCGTCACAGTCCAGCAACTTTGCCGCACCAAATCCCAATGCAAATATAATTAAAACCATAATCAGTTTAATCATAAAGCGTCCAAAACGTGACCCGCCACGTGTGCATTTGCAATCTGGACCACAGTTGCAATTTGCCCCACATTTACATGTTGGCATTTCTGATACGACAATTGATTCATTAACCTGTGGTGCGGTGGCCTGTTTTACTGTTTTTTTGGCCGCCGTTTTTTTCGCAGCAACTGTTTTTTTGACGGCTGGCTTTTTCGCAGTCGTTGTTGTTTTTGCAGTTGTTTTTTTAACTGGTTTTGTTGGCATTTTATTCCTTCCTTTTATTTGTTTACGGTATGATTGTATTCATTTTGGCAAAATATGTAAAGAATAAAATTGCCAACAACCAAGATTATAAAATCATTCTTCCCAGTAACAATTACCACCTGAAATACTGAACAAACCAGTTGAATCCCCACCTATTGCGCCTGACCACAAATAACATGCGGTAATAGAACTGGAAGAGTTACTTGTTACCCCATTTAATGGACAGCGATTACACACAACGGAACTGGAAGCAGTGGGATTGGCCCCGTCTATGCCGTAATAGCCTATATCGCATATATACAATTCTGCAACTTCCCTGCATACGTTTGCCGTATTATCACAGGCCCTGATTGTTTTGCGCAGATATCCGTCCCTGTAAAAACGTGTGAAATATTCATCATCAAAACAGTTAACGTCTTTTTCACATTTCGGTTCTTCTGGCTCTTCTGGGTCGCCGCCGCCGGTACTGCACGATGTTTTACAATCGTAATAAGTAATGGTGTTACACATTGAACCACTGCCACTCGCTCCGCACATTTGATATCCACTGGGACACGTGGCACACGTTGTGTATCCGTCACACGCTTGGTCATTGGGACTGCACCAATACATTCTTTGTGTAGAGGCACAATTACTGCCCTTTTGTCCCAACGATGAACTGCGATAACCACTGGGCAAAGAGGAAGCAGATGTATAACAACTGTATGCACCAAAGGCCTGCCCCGCGGTACATAATGCACAGGTAATTCCGATTGTTATTATTACCTTTTTAATTCCAAAACCATTATGTCCACACCCCAACAAACCACCGTTTGTTTTCGGCGAAATGGGAGAATAAAAAAATGCAGAAATCTGGGATTTTTTCAAAAATAAAAACACCGATTCTTATCGGTGGTTTATTTTCGGCATTTGTTTAACTTTATTTTACCCCAAATTCCGCCCCCACGTCAATACTATTTTTGACGTTTCTTACCGACCGTTTTTATGCGGCATAACAAGAATATAAATTCAAGAGGATTCAGATGAAAATCACGTCTGCTGGTTTAATACCCCTGATTGGAATTTGCGCAATAATGTCACAAAACAGTTATGCATTAGATATTGGAGAGATTGGTTTGTGCAACGTCACATCATGCGCAATAGATTCTGTAACGGAATCAGATGCAACGAATTGTGCGCGCTACACGGACACATGTTATAAATACGCATATGTTGCAAGTATGGGCGACCCAACGACATTCAAAATCAGGTCTTGTACCGCATGTGGTTCAGGATACAAAATGGAATCGCGCAGTGTATCCGTCAGTGGATGCAAAACATATACGTATAACACATGTGTCGCCAGTATCAGTGGTGGTGACGATTGTGACGGCACATGCGATAATTGCGAATCCACGGATTGGACAACGATTGGTGTGCGTCAGGTGCGCACCGTTGCCACATGTAATACAGATACATGTTTTTGCGCAAAACGTCAGGAAACCAGATGTCTTGCCGGATATTATGGAACGGGCGGATTGAGTCTGACTGGTCCAAGTTGCACGGAATGTCCATCACCGGGGACGTCCACGGTTGGCACAACACAAATAACTGGATGCTATATTACAGGTGGCAGTGACAGTACAGGTTCTTATTCTTTCAATCCATCACCATGTTATTACAGTAAATGATTTGCGCACTATCACACACCACATAAATGCACGGGTATAAAAAACGGGGCGTTGCCCCGTTTTTTATTTCTGTACGAAATGTACACTGTATTGCGGTTTTTTATCCGCCCCCAGTGATGCACGCACAATTTTATTTGTGGCAATCTGAACCGCACGAATCAAATTATTTCTGTCCTTGCGTTCTGTTTTGGTCAATTTATCAACAGCCTTGGTAATTTCTATTTGAATTTGACGTTTCATAAATCCTGTATCGTCAGTTTCAAATATACCAACACTGGATACTTCTGGCGTGCCCTTCAGAAAACCGCGCTTGTCCACAGGCAATGTTACAAATATCGCGCCATTGGTGGCGATTTTTTTACGCACCTTGTATACAGGGTCATCCGTACTGCGTTCGGTTTCGCCCTCCATCACGACAAAGCCGGTTTCAATTGTTTCAGCGACATATGGTGCTTCGCCATCGGCCAATGCAATCATTTCGCCATTATGAACAACCATCATATATTTTGCGCCACCGCGTTCCATTGCCATTTTTCCATTTAACATTTCGTTAATGTAATCGCCGTGCATTGGAACAGATACCTGTGGGTGCACCATATCATAAAAGCGTTCAAATTCAGGACGACCCGCGTGTCCACTGGCGTGCAGATGGTCTGTATCAAATATAGTATGTGTTTTTATGCCCATACGTGCCAATTTATTATACAGATAAGACACATCCTGTTCACGTCCCGGAATTATAATTGCACTGAATAATACTGTATCAGTTGGTTGCAATTTCATTTCCTTTACATGGCCACGGCACAAACGCGTTAACATGGCAAACTGTTCCCCCTGTGAACCAGTCAGGAATATAGCCTGTTTTTCTGCGGGCAAATCTTTGATTTCACTTTGCAGATATACTTCATCTTTGCCCAGATAGCCAAAATTAATACCCATTTCGCGAAATTCTGGCAATCCCACAAAAGGCACAGGATTTGGATTACTGCGTTCTTTAATCGCAGCAACACGTCCGGCGGCACGGGCGGCCTCGGCAAACATTTTCATACGTGCAATTGAACGAGAATACCCCGTCACCAACACGCGCCCCGGTGCGTTTTTCATAATTTCAGTCAAAGTATCACGAACTTGCAATTCAGTGGTTTGTGGTTCTTGGCGTGACGCAGATGTTGAATCGCACATACAAGCCAACAGTTTTGGGTCAGAACCAATTTCACGCAGACGTGCGTAATCTGTGGGGTCTTCTATTGGATTACCATCATTAAAAGTCCAGTCGCCCGTATGTAAAACCTTGCCGGCTGGCGTTTTGATGATTAACATTTGTGCCTCGGGCACGGAATGGGAAACGTGGAAAGTTTCAACCTCAAACGGGTCCAAATGTAATGTTGCACCGTGATGGTCAAATTCAATAATATCCCGTTCTGGATTAAAATCTATTTCAACACCACGGAAAGTTTGACGCAAAATTTCCGCCGGAAAACGGGTGCAATAAATAGGCTTTCTGAATTTAGGCCATACAAATTTTAATGCGCCAATGTGGTCTTCGTGGCCATGTGTTAAAACGAATCCGACAACGTCCTTTTTGCGCTTTTCCAGCCAAGTCGTATCACAGTACTGTACGTCGCCGGCACCAATTTCTTCCTCCAGAAATCCCATACCGCAATCCACAACCAGATATTTACCCTTGTATTTATAAACGTACATATTTTGGCCGACGTGTTCCAATCCGCCCAACGCCATAAAGTACAATTTGTCATCATTTTTATCATTTTCAAATTTATTTACACCGGAAATTTTTGCCGGCTTTTTTGGTGTATCGGCAACAATTGTTTCCGGTGCTGTTTGTTTTTCACGAACTTTTACCATAAATAAAATCCTTTTGTATTGTTACTGTTGTGCGCCACCATGCAATTCATTGCCAATAAAGAACGAATGTCTTTATGTGTAGTGAATCTGTTGGTGGCGCGGTTTTGTCCCCGTACAATAATCAAATAAATAATTAAATTAACGGGGATTGTTTTTTGGAACAAATTGCTGTTCCAAATCTCTCTTACCCATATAATATTAGTATATTTTCACCCAAATGCAAGGGCTAAATAAATTAACGCCCCAAATAGGGGCGTTGCATTATTCAGCCAATGTTCCAACGGACATTGTTATACGACGAATACCACTGCTGATGGATTTTTCTTTGTTCACACGTGCGTGCAAAATTTCACCAGTATGATAAACGTGTGTGCCGCCACATAATTCGCATGATACATCGCCGGCGGTTATAACCTTTACCGTGTTGCCATATTTTTCACCAAACAGTGCCATTGCGCCACGTTTCTTTGCGTCATCAATGGACATTTCTTCGTGCGTTACCGGCATATCGGCATTAATCCATTTATTTACCAAATCCTGTACAGCCTGTTTTTCATCAGTCGTCATTGCACGACCAAATGAAAAGTCAAAGCGCACGGAATCAGGCGAAACCTTGGACCCGCGTTGTTCCACATCTTCGTTCAGGACATGGCGTAACGCCGCCTGTAACAGATGGGTCGCAGTATGTGCACGTGCGGTTTGTTGGCGCGAGGCCATATTAATTTTGGTGTGCACGGTATCACCAACGGACAAATCAGCCGTTAATGTGCCACGATGTATAACAACATTGTCAACGCGTATGGTATCTGTTACCGTCATAACCGTATTGCCATTTACGGTTAATTCGCCAATGTCACCAACCTGACCACCCTGTGTGCCATAAAAGTTTGTTTTGTCCAATGCAACCTCTATTTCTGTACCGGATTTTGCATTTTGCACAAATTCACCATCGCACAATATTGCCAGAACCTGTGATTTCAGATTTTCATCCGGCGCATATTTATAAGAATCATCTGTTGCAGGCAATTGCGTTTGTGATTCCCACAGTGTGCGTGTGCCCTTGGTATTGGCGCGACTGCGTTCTTTTTGTTCGGCCATTGCACGTTCAAATTCCGCAACATCAACATCAATATTTTTTTCACGCAGAATCATTTGTGTTAAATCCAATGGAAAACCATATGTGTCAAACAGTTTAAATGCGACCGTACCAGACAGCACACCATTTTGCACATTTGGGATTTCTGCATCCAATAATTTTATGCCATTTTGCAACATATCTGCAAAAGCATTTTCTTCGTTTTGAATTATTTCAACAACGCGTTTTTCTTCACGCGCCAATTCAGGATACGCTTCACCCATTTCTGTAATTAACGCGGGGTATAATTTAGATAACAAAGCCCCACGATGCCCCAGCATTTGACCATGACGCATTGCACGGCGCAAAATACGGCGAATTACATACCCGCGGTCTGTATTGCTGGGGATAACGCCATCTGCGATGGCAAATCCAACAGCACGCAGGTGGTCCACGATAACCTTGAACGACGAAGTGTTTTCAGGTGTTTTTTTGGTGTGAACAATATCTTCTGTGGCATGAATCAGATTGGTAAACAAATCCGTATCATAATTGTCCACTTTGTTTTGCAGCAATGCCGCCCAACGTTCCAGTCCGGCACCTGTATCAACATTTTGCTTTGGCAATGGTGTTAAATTACCATTTGCATCGCGGTCGTATTGCATAAATACGTCGTTCCAAATTTCAACCCAACGGTCGTCTTCGTTTTCAAATTCTGCGCCAAAATCGTAAAAAATTTCAGTACAGGGTCCACATGGGCCGGTATCGCCCGCCGACCACCAATTGTCTTTGTCACCCAAACGAATAGCCTCTTTACCAGCAACGCGCCGCCAGATTTCGGTTGATTCTTCGTCACTGACGTGTGTTGTAACGCGCATACGTGCGGGGTCCAATTTTAAAACCTGTGTTAATAATTCCCACGACATTTCAATTGCGCCGGCCTTGAAATAATCACCAAAAGACCAATTACCCAGCATTTCAAAAAAAGTATGATGACGGCCGTCAAAACCAACCTCGTCTAAATCATTATGCTTGCCACCGGCGCGAATGCATTTTTGCACGTCCGCTACACGCGGGGCAAATGCAGGTTCTGTGCCCTGTAAAATACCCTTCCATGGAACCATACCGGCAACAGTGAATAACAATGTTGGGTCATTTGGTATTAATGATGCAGATGGCACAATTTTATGGCCATGCGATTCAAAGAAATCCAAAAAAGTTTTACGAATATCATTATATTTCATTTTTATATCCCTGTTGTTTATCGGTGCAATTTTATATACATTCCACCGCATATTCAATAATATATTTTCAGTAATTAAATTTATTTAATAAAATCAAAAATTATATCTTCAGCCCCGCAGGGCGGCGGCATTCAATGCGGCCGTTAACAATGCCGTATATTTATCCAGTGCACGCCGATAATGTTCGTTAACATTGCGTACAGGTTTTGCCAAACGGCCATATTTCATACGTGCTGTATCAATTTTATTTTTTATATAATTTATCTTGTCCATATAAATTGGCACAGCGTTCGGATTTACAGATTTTGCATATACGTTAACAAAATTCCACATTATCGCATCAAATGGCGGATAAAAGTCCAAACCATCATCAATTTCACAAACAGATTCTGTTATGGTGGACAAATAACGGCACAGACCGAACATAGTCTTTGCACGAATGGGTGTACCAACCAATCCCATATTGGGGCGTAATAATTCTATGTTTTCACCATCTGCATCAATATCTGTTGGGTTATTGATGGCGCGTAATAAATCTGCAATTCTGTGCCGAATTACCAAAGCATTTTGAACAACAGCAAAATTATCATCAGACACATTTGGCACAGATACATCAATTAATAAATCAGAATCATTACAGAATATGAACCAGTCTGGATTTAGTCCGCGTGCAGCATCAACAATTTCCATACGTGCACGCAATTCACCAATATTTTCATTCGTGTTCATAACGTACAACGCGCCACAATAACCATACTTTCTGATGTCGCGTTTGGTCAATGTGGTCATGGGATTGTCATTATAAATAATCAGAGTAAATTTATCGCGAATCTTGCTTAATACAGGCACAGAAATTTGCAGCATTTCGTTATGAAATGTTGTTAATCCGACAATAATATTACTTTTTCTGCGCACCATGATAGTGATTCTAAATAAAAGTTTATAAAAAAGCAATTAATTGTGATATAATATATAATAAAGTTTTCAAGGAATCAAATAAATGAAGCCATTAATGTTATTTGCCATTGTTGCACTGGTCGCAATCGTAATTGTTGTATCGTTTGGATTACAGTTATCACCAAACGCGCCGATTGCATTGGCACCCGATTCTGCGGCAAATGCATTATATGTATGCCCCACGGACAGTGCTTTTTGGGACGGCTTTTCCGCGGGGATAAAACCATTTTCACAATATTTAATAATTGGATTATTCGCGGTTATAATGTTGCTGGCGTTCAGTTGGGGTTGGGCACTGTATCAAAATTTATTAAGCGATTCTTTCAAACGCGACAGTTTTAAAAAGCCGTGGCAATTAACCAAAATGACTTTTTGGACAACGGTCATAGTACTGTTGTTCGTGATGACACCGAACTATTTCCGTACGGTAACAATTGATGGACAGGCTGGCGAATATGTTCTGTGCGACAGTAATACCCCCGGTGCGCGTGCTGTTCGTTCGGATGCCGTGCATTAAAAATATTTTTTGTCAACATTCAGAAAAATTTCAGATATATAAATATACTCTTGACTTAAACGCCCTAATTCTCTACGATTCGTACAAGCAGGACAGGCAATGCCCGTGGAATATAAAGGATTGCGCAAACCAATAAAATAAAAACGGCGCATATCCGCATAACAGAACAAACATTCCACCGGCATTGCTTGGGACTGCCGGACACCTTATATAAATTTATAGAAAGGAGAAAACACAATGAACAAACAGCAATTGATTGAAGCAATCGCAAACGAAGTTGAAGTAACCAAGGCAACTGCTGCTGCATGCTTGGACGCTTTCATCAACACAGTTACAAAAGTTCTGAAAAAGAAAGGCGAAGTTCGCTTGGTTGGTTTTGGAACATTCACAACTGCAAAGCGCAAGGCAACAACAGGCCGCAACCCACAAACAGGCGAAGCAATCAAAATCCCTGCTTCTACTCAGCCTAAATTCAAACCGGGCAAGGCTTTGAAAGATGCTTTGAACTAAATCGTTTGATTTTGATTCAAATAAAAATCCCCCAATCGGGGGATTTTTTATGTTCACCATTCCCCGCCTTTGTCATTGCGCGGCCACGTCAGTGGCGTGGCAATCCATAAAAACGCATTTGCTGACGCAAATAAGTTTATATTAACTGGATTGCTTCGCTTTGCTCGCAATGACAAAGGAAGATTGCCACGGTCGGGCGTGCGCCCGCCCTCGCAATGACACAGGGGGGGACACAGTACGACATCGGTTATTCCAACGGACATGCCTGTTCAAATTCATATGTGCCGGATTCGTCCGTATATTGCGTGTTTGCCGGTGCATACATTATGCATGAACCGGCGGGTGATGAAATCAGACAACTGTCCGCCGTGCCAACGGCCGTATATCCGGTGGGGCACGAACCGTCCGATATTATTAAATATTCTTCTTCTATTGTTACATAACCCGATGGGCATGATGTTGATGGCACGACGGCAAATGATGCACACGGCGTAATTGCAAAAAATAATATAAAAATTCGTTTCATATTTGCCCCCCATTTAGTCAGACAGACTGCCAAACAATCCAGACCGGAAAGACGCATCGGACTGAGCGCGGCTCGCACAGTTGTACGCGCAAAGGTACGCGCAAGCGCCGGCGGACTCGGCCGAGACGTTGAACACCCACGACGAAACCGCTGGTGAAACCATTTTGCACCAACAATTTTTGTTATCGTCACTGGTTGAACTGGTCATAACTTTTTCGGATGTTGCACCAATTGAACCGCCATCTTGCGAACCGCAAAATGCAACACCCTGAATTTCTATACCGCCACAGGTTGCTGACCAATTTGACTGCCCGAACGCGCCAGAGCGACTTGTACACGTTGTTGATGAATTTAACTTTACGCATTTGGTGACGGCAAACGTCGGTGGAATTGTGGCCACACAAATCAGGCCCGCAATTAATAAATGTTTTTTCATTCTAAACCTCCTTTTTTTCATTGCGAATGAAAAAACCACCAAAAAATTTTAGGTGGTTGGAGGTTAGTAACTATGCAATATAGTGTTGCTTATTCTGTATATTCACAACCCTCCAACCCGAAAGTGGAGGCGATATTTTATGTCATCGCTGACAATTGCACGGGTTACTACACCCCATCAATGGAACGCCCATTGACGGTAATTATTATAATCACAACGAAAATTCATTTGCAATACAAAAAATAAAACCTTTGCTTTTAATGGACACTGCATATAGAATATAAACCATACATAAAAAGGAGTTATCTGATGTGGATTACAATCGCCATTATTGCTGTTGTTTTGTTGTATTTTATTTTGGTATATAACGGTCTGGTTGCCCGTAAAAATCAAGTGCAAGAGGCTTGGTCCACCATTGATACGCAACTGAAACGCCGTTACGATTTAATCCCGAATTTAATAGAAACTGTGCGTGGCGCGGCAAAGCACGAACGTGAAACATTGGAATCTGTCACGCGGGCGCGTGATGCGGCCATGGCGGCGGGTGGTGCGGACCGCGGCGATGCTGAAAATAAACTGACGGAAACATTAAAAAATTTATTTGCGATTTCTGAAAATTATCCAACTTTGCGTGCGAATGAAAATTTCTTGGAATTACAGCGCGAATTAACGGATACTGAAACTAAAATTCAGGCCGCCCGTCAGTTTTATAACAATGTTGTAATGGGGCTGAATACACAAATAGACCAATTCCCATCAAACATAGTTGCGCGTATGTTTAATATAACGCCAGAAAAAATGTTTGAAATGAAAGAATCTGAAAAGGCCACCCCACAGGTAAAGTTTTAAATTGTTATTATTGCGATAAAATCGGTTTTTACTTGATTTTTTGCAAAAAACAATATAAACTGAACCCCGCTGGATAACCAGAACTGAATAAGCGATATGTATTTTGGTCATATCCGTGATAAGGATTCTGTGAAGTGTCTGGCACAAACAAAAACCAAAATAAAAGGATAAAATTATGGCAAGAGCAGGCGCAAAGCGCAACACCAGAAAGTTAAAAATCGGCCGCAGTTTGGGCGTTAACTTGTGGGGTCAGGCTAAATCCCCATTTAACAAACGTAAATATAAACCCGGTCAACATGGCCCAACTTCACGTGGTGGCAATTCATCTGATTACGCAAAACAGATGCGTGCAAAACAGACATTAAAGGGTTACTATGGTAACATCGGTGAAAAAAAGTTCCGTGCATATTATTTGGAAGCAAACAATATGCGTGGTGACACCCCAGATAATTTGATTGGTTTGCTGGAACGCCGTTTGGATGCGGTTGTATATCGTGCTAAATTGGCACCAACGGTCTTTTCAGCCCGCCAATTGGTCAGCCATGGTCACATTTATGTTAATGGCAAACGTGTTAAAATTGCATCTTATCAGGTAAAACCCGGTGATGTTATCACTGTCAGTGAAAAAGCAAAGCAAATGCCATTGGTTGTTTTGGCATTGGAATCTGCTGAACGTCAATGGCCGGACTATATTAATGTGGACAGTGCGAACTTTACTGCAACATTCACACGCGTACCGTTGTTTGCAGATGTTCCATATCCTGTTCAGATGTTTCCGGAATTGGTCGTTGAATTTTATTCACGTTAATAAAAAATTCTGTGAATTTAATCCCGCCGATTTCGGCGGGATTTCTTTTTACTGGCAAAGGTTTTTGAAACAAGTTATCATATAACATCAAAAGGAATTTATAATGTCGGAAAAAATCGTATTAACAGGCATTAAACCAACGGGCACACCACATATGGGCAATTATGTCGGTGCATTGAAACCATTGGTTGAAATGTCGCATACAAATAAAACTTTTGTTTTTATTGCTGATTTACACGCACTAAATATTGTGCACAATCCAAATGATATTCGCAAACATACATATGAAATTGCCGCAATATTGATGGCATTGGGGCTGGATTTGAATAACGCCGTATTATTTCGCCAATCTGATATAGTCCAAGTATCGCAATTATCCACAATGTTAATGAATGTCACGCCCAAAGGATTAATGAATCGTGCCCATTCGTACAAGGCCGCTGTTGAAAAAAACACTGCCGCTGGGGTGGATGTTGATGCCGGTGTTAATATGGGGCTGTATACATATCCGATACTGATGGCGGCGGATATATTGCTGTATGATACTGATGTTGTGCCGGTTGGTGCCGACCAAAAACAGCATGTTGAATTTGCGCGTGATATCGCCGGATATTTCAATCACATATATGGCGAAACATTCAAATTGCCCGAACCAATTATTGGTGCGGATACCGGAATAATTCCGGGGCTGGACGGTCGGAAAATGAGCAAATCTTATGATAATGTGATTCCATTGTTCGCGCCTGAATCCGAATTAAAAAAGAAAATTATGCGCATTATCACGGACAGCAAATTACCAGACGAACCTAAAAATCCGGATGAATCAACAATCTTTCAATTATATAAACATTTTGCGAATACCACGGAAACAGCGGATTTGCGTGCTCGCTTTGAACGCGGGGGACTGGGATATGGCGATGCAAAAAAGATATTATTTGAAAAAATAAATTCTGT
>CALXML010000006.1 GCA_944389465.1 uncultured Alphaproteobacteria bacterium | reverse complement strand
TGTGCGACTCGTATTCGCTGTAGAAAACCCATTGCGACACCGCAGGTGATATCATTCTACACCAACAATATTTGTTAGCATCATTGGAGCTACTGGTTTTGACAGTGTCGGTTGTTTGGCCAACTGAAACACCGTATTGCGAACCACAAAACCCAATACCATGAATTTGCACGCCGTCATAGGTTGCAAACCAATCTGATTGTCTTACTATGCCAATGACATCGGAAAAGACTTGTGATGATGACGGCTGTTTTACACATTTGGTAACGGCAGACGCCGGTGGAATTGTGGCAACACAAATCAGACCAGCAATTAATAAATGTTTTTTCATTCTAAACCTCCTTTTTCATTGCGAATGAAAAAACCACCGAAAAAATTTAGGTGGTTGGAGGTTAGTAGCTATTGTAATAATAGTGTTGTTTATTCGTGATATTCACAACCCTCCAACCCGAAAGTGGAGGTGATATTTTGTGTCATCTCTGACAATTACAAAGGGCTACTACACCCCATCAGTGAAATACTCACTGACGATTATTATATTACCGTGTTAGTTATATTAATGCAAGGGATAATCAGCAATTATACTGTTGCTGTATTAATGTTGTTTTTCCATTCGGCGGACAATGTCACGACCGAAATCCGCATATTTATCGCGCAGTTCCATTGCGCGGGTGCGCCAATATAAAGATTCTGGGATAATAAAATTCCATGGGCCGCGTGCAGTTTTTTTGTGTATCGTATCGGCGGTCGCATTCATATCGCGTTCATGAATAATTTTGTTGAAATCTGGTTTAATTTGGTTGGTTGCCGGTCCATAAATATATTCAATATATCCACATGAATCAGGCAATAATCCAGTGCGCAAAACAACCGATAAATCCACGCGCGAACAAAAAACATGATGGCACAGACGCGTGGAATAAATATCGCACAAACGCGTTTTTAAATCCAAATGATTACACGCGACGCCTGCATAAAAAGTTCCATTAATACGCGAATGTTTTAACATACAACAAACACCGCACTGTTTGCACAGACTTTCCCATTGTGCGTCATTCATTTGCGCCAATTCTGTTATACGTGTTTTGATTTGCTGTTCTGTCATTTTGGAATGCGAATTTGTGTTTTATCTGCTTAAAAACAAACTGCGGTCATTGGCCAGAAAGTAACGCTTGTCAGGCATTGCGCACATAAATTTATGCAAATAGCGCAATGAATTTTGAATCATTGTCGTTTCCAACGTTTTTGTGTTTTCCACGGCCAAGCGTAATTTTTGTAAACGCTTTAAATCAAATACGTTTTCACCGGCTGTTTCAGAATTATTGTTATATTTAATTTCCACCATAAAGTTGGGGAAATTAGAATTTATAAACTTTAACATTGAAACCTGTTCGTCCAGATTAATATACGGCAATACACCCATGGCAACAATTGTATCCAACGTATCCGACGATGCCATTGATTTGGCGTCATCCCATGAAATACTGGTTGGGGTTTTGCCAGAAACCATTTCTGAAACACGACAATATACATCAATGATTTCTGGTTTATCATCTATGCAGTATGCGTTGCTGATATTGTATTCAGATTGAACAATCGGGGCCAATGGTGAAAAACCACATCCCAAATCAACAAATTTTACATCTGAACCTGATTTTATTTTGGTCGCCAAAAAGTTCATACTTTCTGAAAAACGTATCGCATAGTGCAACGAATGCAAAGGAACGTTTTTAGCCGTATCAACGCATTTTGCAGGAAATGTTTCAGAACTGATTGTGCGGGATAAAATTTTACGACCAACGTCACCCAAATGTACACTGTATTTGGATGTTTTTAATATATCCACCAATGCCAAGTTCCATTCATGAACAAACTTTTTTGTTTCACGCGATAAAGGTTCTATGTTCCGAACATACTTGTTCAATGCAGGTTCCAAAAACATACTGCATGACAAGGGAATATCCATTAAACCAAAATTAGACTTCTTTCTGACCATTTTTGTTTTCCTGTTATTTTTATTATCTGCCACCGCGCGTCATATTTATTGCCTGTATGGCAGATGCAAATCTGCTGGATATACATTGTGTCATAAAATGTGGCGTAATAAATTGGCGTGTAATATTTATTTTATTATTGTTGTCATCGCCAACAACAAATCCACGAATAACCGCATCTGTATCAACATACACAAACATTGGCATATGTGCGTTTTTGGTGCTGCATTCAAAAACAAAATCTGAACAATTCATTTTTGCAATGCGTTTACATTCACGAATTATTTTTGCATTTGGATGAAATACCGGCACAACCGCAGTACGCATCGCATCAGCAGTTATATTTTTATAATATCCGTTACTGAATACAGGCAAATATTGATTTTGCCGGTAAAATTTCTGTGCATGCAGTAAAGATACCAATTCTATATAATCGGCGTATGGCGCAATACTGCGTTCCGCATTTAATAACAGTTTACCACCTATGCCGTGGCGCATATATTTTGGCATAACGTATAAATTATCCAACTTTGCGGTTTTATCAATGCAATATCCCTGAACAAAGCCGACCATTTCCGTGCCATCATATGCACCAAATGCAAAGTGTGGACACTGTTTATGCCAAACATCCCAAAAATCATCCATCGCGACAACATAATCGTCAGCGGTAAATTTATAATTGTAAACTTCGCGCATTGCACACGCACGAATGTTAATAAAACTGTCCCAAATATCTGGGGCCGCCTGATTAAAAATAGGTATAATGTTTATGTCTTTCATTGCTTTGTTATATTTAGTACAAAATCATATTTTTGTCAATATATTTTTTGTAAAAATTCTTCCTTTTTAATTTATTTTTATATGAAATCAATCCATATTGAAATCCAGCACCAGATTATCAAAACTGTTATGCGTTGCGTTTGGCACAACAATTGTATTCGCCCCGCCCGTCCATTTATATGTTAATGCAATTGGCACTGTTTTATCGCTTTCTGCGGCATAATGCACCTGTTGCACATTCGGCAATGCGTCCAAGTTTAGCGAATGTGACAGCGGGCTATCGCCAAAATATTCAGTCCAATCAGAATGATTTAAAACACCTGCTATTGTTATCCATTTTTCTACATTTAAATCCGGATAATTTTGTATAATAAGTCCGCTGACCATTGCCCCACCCGAATATCCAATCAAAATTATTGGGCGGGATGCAGCGATTTTTTTTACCGCCACGGCCATTGAATTTATAACACGTGGCGAAAAACGCCCATCTGTCCAATCAGATTGGGTGCAGGTTGGTGACATTATATACTGGCACGGTCGCGCAACATATACCACATTTGGCGCGGTATCCGCGGTTGCCAAATCACGTAAAAATGTGTCATGTGGCGTTGGGTCATTCGTCGGCATTCCACGACCGTTAAAGGAATGACCGTCGCCCTCTATATAAATATGTATTGGGGCGGTGGCATTTGTTATTTTCTGCCATGTGGCAATTTCAAAGGCATCAGTTGAAATTGGTGTGTATATAAAATCGTCTGGTGCGTGCCAATTCGTTGCAGACACACATCCGGTTAAGAAAAAAACAAACACTAACCTGCCATATGACATAGTATACCACATGGTACTGCATTGCGTTGATACAGTCAAATATTACATCACTTTTATTTTTTTGACAAAATTGTTGACAAAATACTTGACAAATAAAAATTTAAGTACATAATAACTATAAATAAAACAAAAGGTGAGCAGATGTTTAAAGCATTGAAAATGAAAATCGCGGCCCGTCGTATGGAACGCAAAGGCAGCGCAAAAAAATCAAAAAAGCAAGTGCGCAAAAATTCGTTTTGGGCACGCGTATGGAATGCAATTTGTGTGCCATTTCGCGCAATGGGCCGCTGGATTCGCGCATTTTGGAAATGGGTGCGCAGCATTGATTTAATTGGTTTGGTTAATATCACCCTGTTATCTGCGATAATCGTTTTATTTTCAATGCTGATTATGGATATTATCGGCTGCAATAAAAAGCCGGTTGTTATAATTGCAAAAAACAGCACAGAACAAATTGCAAATCCACAAATAACCGTTACAGAACAATCTGCACCACGGGCGGTACGTAATCGTAACGTGCAACGCGTGGCCAGTTTGCCAATGAAAAAAGATTGTGCCCGTCAATTCGTTGATGTCCCAATCAATGTTGCACGTGCAACAGCAGATAAAACCGCCATCCGCCAGACGGCCCGCGTGCGCAATGTAATGTATGGCGATGTAATAATTGACAGTCGCGGTGCGGCAACAATGCTGAAAAACGGCGACATTGTGCGCGGCAACCTGTATCTGCAGCATATGCGCAAATATACACTGCCACGTGGCGTGCGTATAGAAGGTAACTTGTTCCTGCGTGATATGGGTATGTTGCAATTTGCCGGCGAATTTACAGTTACTGGCAATATTTACGTGACACCATCATCTTCGTTTGGTCCGATTCCAGCCACGGCACGTATTGGTGGTCAGGTAATATTATAAATTCAGATTTTCATTTTCTTTCCCCGAACGGTTGCAATTATGCAACCGTTTTTTGTGGATTTTTTATGCAAAATGTGATATAATATAACCCGTCCAAGCGAAAGGAATAAATATGAAAACTTTTGAAAAAATTATGAACGTTTTTGGCAAAAATTTGGGGTACACAATCGTATTGATTGTCGCGGTTATATTTTTTGCATATTTTTCAGATGGTTTAATTCCGGGGCTGTTGACGGCGGCCAGTGCACTGGTGGCGTATGTTTGTGGGGCTGGTTTGTATCGCGCATTTCGTGATGCTTTTGCTGGTAAAAAAACAGTTTCTGCAACGGAAAAACCTGCCACAGGAAAACGGCCGGCCAAGAAAGCAACCACCAAAAAGAAAACATCTGGGAAATAAATTAAATTTGTTTGTAAAAAAATCCCACAATCGTGGGATTTTTTATTTCGTTTCAGTGGGCGCGGTTGTTTCAGTTGTGGATTCTGATTCCGTGGATACCGCCGGTATTGCAGATTGTCCCTGTTGGTCGCCCTGTAATATTAATTCATTACGCAAATCACTTTGCTGCATTGCAACGTCTGATTTAGCGGACACCAACGCCAATAACGCACACAGCACAAAAAAGATTGTCGCCAACCACGCCGTTGCACGCGTTAAAAAATTACCGGCCGCCGCCCCCGTCAATGCGCCACCAAACATAGATGCCGCAGACGAACCGGACATACCACTGCCCTCGGATTTCTGTAATAAAATCAAGCAAATCATCAATATTGCAACGATAATTAATAATACTAATAAAATTGTAAACATACGTTTTTATCCTTTACTTTGCGCTAATTTTATATGCCATTACATTAAATTGCAAGGATTTTCAGCAATTCTTCGGCGGCGGCAATACTGGCATTTTTTTTAGATGCCCCACTGCCGGTGGCGGTATGCCCCATTGCCGTTACACGCACATTAAATGTTGGTTTATGTGATGCGCCGGTTGGTTCCAAATATTCATATACCGGCAACGCACCCCCGTCCGCCTTTTGCACCAATTCCTGTAATGCTGTTTTTGCATCCTTGGGTGCGGTAATATCAGCGGCCGCCAATTCACCCCAAATATCAACAATTATTTTTTGTGCCGCATCAAAACCGCCATCAATGAATATTGCACCGAATACAGCCTCCATCGCGTCGGCGTACATATGCTGGCTGCGGCCGGCGGTCATATGGCCATGGCGAATATGTTTGGCAACACCCAACCGAACAGCAACACTGGCCAATGTTTCAGTGGATACCAACATCGCATGGCGACGCGCCAGTTCACCTTCGTGTTCTGATGGAAACATTTTATACAACAGTGCCGCAACAGACAGGCCCAAAACCCTGTCGCCAACAAATTCCAGACGTTCATTATTATGTTTGGCATCTGCACCACTTTGGGTCAGCGCCAATTCCAATAACTGTGGATTATTAAAAGTATAATTCAGTTTTATCAATTTAATCTATCCCCATACCTATTCTGTCCCAGCGCATTTTATTACCCCAATTCCAAATGGCCAGCATTGGCGAATAATAATTATGCGAATACCATATAAACCACACCGGCCCCAATACGTTATCACGTGGGACAAAGCCAATATCTGCACGACTGTCGCCACTGTTATCACGATTGTCACCCATAAAGAAGTAATGATTTTCCGGCACAGTGTATAACATTGTATTATCAAAATGCGCATCATCAGACATTTCAACAATACTGTGTTTTACACCATTTGGCAATGTTTCCGTATATTCCGTGCCGAAAAATACACCACAATCCCAACCATTCATATGACAATATTTATCATCCTTGTATTCAATGGTGTAATTAAAGTCCGCTGGCTGGTTATCAACCCAAATTTTATTACCCTTTATCATTATGTTTTTTTCAGGGATATGATAGCCCGCACTGCGCAATGATTTTGGCAAATTAGCAATTATATATGGACGCGGATTTTCACGCGGTACAATTTCACCGTTTATGTACAGGCGACCTTCTATCATTTGAATTGTGTCGCCGGCCTTGCCAATCAAGCGTTTTACATAATCCTGTGATTCATTAATTGGATTACGAAAAACGATTACATCACCAATTTCTGGTTCGTGTCCCCAAAAGCGTCCATCCCATAAATGCCACGAACCAAACGGGAAAGAATAACGAGAATATCCATATGGCCACTTTTCCACAAAAATATGGTCGCCAACATTTAATGTTGGTATCATAGAACCAGATGGAATATTAAATGGTTCAAGCAAAAAACTGCGGAAAGCAATTGCAATTAATGCACCATAAAAAATGGTATTAAACCAATCGCGTGCAACATTAGATTTCTTTTTGGCTGGCATATCTTTTCACCCTTTATACGCGCACCATTTTATAACTTGAATTGATGTTGCGCAAGTTTTAATATGCAAATATGATTTCTTTAAATTCAATAATATTTAATGGGATGGACGCAACACCCATAAACGTTCAGGTTCAGTTATCTGCTGGACTGGCAAAACCAGAATTTAACATCATTGGTTTGGCGGACCGCGCGGTCAAAGAATCTGCCGAAAGAATCAGAAATGTTTTATCTGCATTAAACCTGTCATTGCCGCCAAAGCGGTTAACCGTGAATCTGTCGCCGGCCGATGTTGAAAAAACAGGTTCGCATTTTGATTTGCCCATTCTGTGTGGAATACTGTGCGCCATTGGTGTATTACCTGAAAACGAACTGGCCAAATATGTAATTATTGGCGAAGTTGGATTAAACGGCGCAATTGTAAAAACAAATGGTGTGTTACCAACCAGTGTTTGGGCCGCACAAAATAATATGGGTATAATTTGCCCATCTGTACAGGGGGCCGAAGCGCGCTGGGCCGGACATACAAATATAATTGCACCATCCCATGTGCTGGATTTAATTAATCATTTCAAGGGCACACAAATATTACCTGTGCCGGCAATGGAATCAAATATTGTACAAAACAATTACCACATTGATATGGCCGATGTGCATGGACAGGCGGCTGCCAAACGTGCACTGGAAATTGCGGCGGCAGGTGGCCATGCAATGTTAATGGTTGGGCCACCGGGGGGCGGAAAAACTATGTTGGCGTCCAGACTGCCGACAATATTGCCCGAAATGACACCAGATGAAATTTTGGAAACATCCATAATTTATTCCATTGCAGGGCAGTTAAATGATAAATCTTTGATAACCACACGACCATTTCGCAGCGTTCATCATACGGCCAGTGCAATATCTTTGGCAGGTGGTGGCGCGGGCGCACGTCCGGGGGAAATTTCTTTGGCACATAATGGGGTTTTGTTTCTGGACGAATTGCCGGAATTTAACAGAACCACACTGGAAATATTACGCCAACCGATGGAGGCCGGCGAAATAACCATCGCACGCGCAAAACGCACCGCCACATATCCGGCACGATTTCAATTAATCGCTGCGATGAACCCGTGTCCGTGTGGCCATTTGGGAAATGCAGCATTATCGTGCACCCGTGCGCCACGCTGTGCCGAGGCGTATCAAAACAAGATTTCAGGCCCACTGTTGGACAGAATTGATTTGCACGTTGATGTTGACCCAGTAAATCCATGGGAAATGAATAATACAGACACCGCGCCGGTTGAAACGTCTGCACAAATTCGGGCACGTGTGGTTGCCGCACGAAATCGCCAAATTGAACGTCAGGGAAAACCAAACGCATATTTGGATGGTGCGGATTTAGACGCCGTTACACAATTATCGGACGAATTGAAAAACTTTTTAAATACCGCCGCCGAAAAAATGGGTATGTCTGCACGCGGATATAACCGCATTCGCAGACTGGCACGAACCATTGCCGATTTACGTGGCGGCATAAACATAGAAATGCCGGATTTAGCCGAGGCATTATCATACCGCCCAATTAACCGCGGAAAATACGGGGTGCGATAAAAAATCCGCCATTTGGGCGGATTCTTATTAAAATTCAAATCGCAGGCTTAACATAATATTTGCATATATTGCGTTTTCTGCACTGAACCAATCGCGGTGCTGACTGGCGTCTTCGTTACTTAAGGCCCAACGAATACGTGGAATATATGCGACACGTGCACCAATATCAAAAAACATTTTTTCTGTTATGCCGTACGACAGGCCCAACGATAACAATCCCGCAATATTGGCAGAACTTAATTCAGAACGATAAAATTGAATTACATCATCAGACTGTTCCTTGACCCCGTATGGTAATAATTCATATATGCCAGACAAATCCCCGTACGGGTCAGACAAATTCAATGTTGTTTTTATATCCGCATATCCAACACCAAATCCGATGTATGGAATAACCTGACGTGCGGGTTTTTGTATACCATCGTAAAAATCGTAAAACGCCATTACGCTGATAATATCCGTTTCAACAGATGATTGAACCGCACCACTGGAAATTGTTGCAATTGCGCCAGCGGCATCGCCACTGAATAATGGGGCGTCGCCCTCTATGAATGGGGATGCGTTATATTCACTTTTCATTATATGGTCCCAGCCCAATTCAACACGCCATTGGGGCGTATTTGGAATTGTCCAACCAACACTGGCACCGGCCGCAAAACCAAATGATTCAAAATCCTTGGTCGCGGGCAAATCGCCCAAATTCACATAACCGGCGGGAATAAAGTCCATGCATTCACCACGGTCCTGACACTGATAATATCCCAATTCAGACATAATGGTGCTGCCATCGGGACTCATATAATACAACGGGGTTAATTCACCAATTTCGTTTTTAATTGCCCCCATACCAATTGATGCACCGCCACGCACAGATACGATAAAGCGACTGCCGTCATCAGTATACGCACCATCCCCCACATAATATCCGGAATATTCCCAATTTGCGCGGGCCGTGCCCGTAACCAGTGCACATAAAACAATTGGTAAAAACAGCAGATTCCTACTTCTCATACCATATATTATATCACAAAATCCAACACAATAAAAACAGATTTTATTTCTGTACTGATGAATTTTATTTCACTATTTCATGGAATATGGTTGCTGGGATTGTGCCACCGGTTATTTTTGATGACATTGATGTAAAATCATCGTAGCCCATCCAGACACCTATTATCAAATCACGCCATGCACCAACAAACCACGCATCACGGTTGTCATTACTGGTACCGGTTTTGCCACCCAGCACACCGGATGCCATTGCGCGATGTCCCGTACCACCAACAGCGACAACGTCTGCCAATAAATCCGTCATATATTCCACAGTTTGTGGCATTAAAATTTGCAGTGGTTCTGATGGATTACGTTGATAAATTATATTTCCCTGTGGGTCTGTTATTTTTGTAATTGAATAGGGACGCACAGAATACCCATCATTCCAAATAACCGCATAAATGGTCGTTAAATCCAACAGCGACATTTCAGACGCCCCCAACACTGTTGAATATTCACGACGCAATTTATTGCCCACACCCAAACGGCCCGCCATATTCAGCACACTGTCAATACCAAATTCCTGTGTCAGTTTTAATGGCACTGAATTAACAGACTTTGCAAACGCTGTTGCCAAAGTTATATCACCATAATAACGTTTATTATAATTTTGCGGCGAATAATCGCCAATTGAAAATGGGGAATCATTAACATAACTGTCGGGTGTCATACCATTTTCCAACGCAACCAGATAAACAACAGGCTTAAACGAACTGCCGGGTTGACGCAGTGCCAATGCGCGATTAAATTGACTTTCCTGATAATTAGTGCCACCAACCATTGCACGCACCGCACCATCGGTATTCATGGCAACAACCGCCCCCTGATATTCACCAACCCGCGTGGGTAATATGTCGGCAATATGTTCCTGTAACTCCATATCCATTGTGGTGTATACATAAACATCTGTTTCCAATGTACCTATTGTGGATTCAACTTCGTCCAGAACAAAATCTGTCCAATAACGGTATATATTTGTATTTGGTGCGGGGGTTGCAGGTTGTAATTGACGTGCCGCAATACGCGCCTGATTTAATGAAATATATCCCTGACGCACCATTTCCTGTAATACAGTGCGGGCACGTGCGATATTTTTATCGGGGTTTACCAATGGACTGTATGTTGTTGGGGCTTTTAACATTGCGGCGATTTGTGCAGCCTGTGCAATTGTTAAATTATTTGCAGATGTTTGAAACATAACACGCGCGGCCGCGTCAATTCCACGCATTCCGCCAACCAAAGACACACGGTTCATATATAAATCCAAAACCTGATTTTTAGTAAATCTGTTTTCCAGCCAATATGATAAAATTAATTCCTGAACCTTGCGCGAAATCTTTTTTTCACGGGACAAGAATATATTTTTTGCAGTTTGCTGTGTTATTGTTGAACCACCGGCCGCCAACCGCCCATGCATTAAATTAGAAATCATCGCACGCGCAATGGCACGAATTTCAATCGGCCCATGTTCAAAGAAACGTTTGTCTTCTATTGCAACAATGGCCTGCCATACGTGGGGCGGCAAAGTTTCCACAGATACCGGCACACCCATTATGCGATTTGATGAACGCAACTCATTGCCATCCTTGTCCAGAAACACTATTGCTGCGGGGCGCGTTTCATGCAAAATCGCATCCAGTGATGGCATTTGCAAAAATATGACAACCACATATATCGCAACACCAACCAAGCACAACATAAATAAATCTATGCCCCAAACCAATAAACGCACCCAACGCGACGGGGCGCGCTGTTGATTTTTTTTATCACGACTGTGAACATCTGATTCTGTGCGAAACAATGCAGTAATCTCCAACCGTTATGGAATTATATCATAAACGACTTGCCTTTTTCCATAAATTAAAACTATAATTACTAAACACACAAAACAGAGGATAAGAGATGAAAAAACTGTCTATTATATTATGCAGCATTTTGGGATTGTCTGCCCTGCCCGCTGTGGCCGATGATTATGGATATGGTTATGATTATGGCAATGCACCACGTCGTGATAACTATGTCGGTATCAGATTGCACCAAAATGAACACTTGGCATTTGGTGTTGAATTTAAAGATGGCAACGATACTAAATTGCGCGATGACAGTTTTGGTTTTGGCCTGAATATCGGAAACAGATTAACAGACCATATAAAAATAGAATTTGAAACAGCATACACATATGGCGGCGAAGAAAAATACGGCAATGATTATGATTTTAACATATGGTCAAATATGCTGAATGTGTACGTGTACCAGCAATTTGGTGGCGCGGTTGAACCATATGCCGGATTGGGCATTGGTGTTTCAGGCATTTGGGGCGATGTTGGTGGCGGAATGCATATGTCTGATTCAACCGCTGATATGTCGTGGGGCGCAATGGTTGGTGTAAACTTTGCATTAAACACACGCATAGATTTAAACATAGGATTAAAATATCAAAACTATGGCGATATTGAAATGAGTGACGACGCCGGCAACCATATTTCAGTAGAGGTTGACGCCACAGAATTATACATTGGCGCGGCATACAAATTTGGACTGTAACAAAACCAATATTGATAAATATACCCCACCGAACGGCGGGGTATTTATTTGTAATTACTGGTTACTGTAATAACAATCACGTGTATATGTGTACGTTCCGGTGGTATCTGACAATATTGTGCCGGATGCTATATAACAATCTGTTATGCTGGTGGCACCAATATCTGATGCGCCGGCCACACCATTAAATGACGGACACAAGCGACAGTTTAATCCAGAAGTACCAGATTTATAATACCCAGCCAAACATGCTTTTTCACGCTGGGTGGATGCCTTGCATATATAATAATTATCTGAATGACTGTACGTCGTGATAACGCGTTGCATAAATTCGCCGATAAACGGGTCTGTCATTTTTTCCCAATCACCAACAGAATCTGTGCAGTGGCATACCCCACATGCACCCTCGCCACCGTCACCGGCACAAACGCCATTCGTATCATAACACCAGATTTGTTCATAAGAATCACACGGCCCAACAATCCAGCCACTGGCCAATCTGTCTTCTATTGGGCAATCGCATTGATAATATGTGGACATATCATAATCGGCGGCACACTGTTGACCAGCCGTCCAAGCAACAGCACTGTTGCACAAGCCCGCAATAAGCGGTGCTATATATAATGTTTTTTTCATTTTCAAACTCCTGTTTTTTCTTAACGAAAAACCACCAAAAACTTGGTGGTCAGGAGGTTGAGAACAATCATACGAATTGTGTCGCTTATTTTATATTCACGACCCTCCTGACCAAATATCAGGAGTTTATTTTTCGTCGTAATACCACACGGTCGGCACAACCGCACCGTCCCAATATTCCGACGCGTATGCACGGGTTCTCACACCCCATTGACGGAACACCCATCAACATAAATTATGTTATCCTGCATCGTACCGCAAAGCAAGATGAAAAATTAACACAGAAAAATCAAGGCGATGAATTATTATGATATATGGACAACGTGGCCACTGGCATTTGGGCGTTTTGGCAAATTTATGGATGTGACGTCCCGACACATACGGCACGCCCCGCCACTGGCAACACAACGAACGCAAACGATGGGGAATAGACGATATTTAATATAATGATTATGCAATAATGACTATGCGATTTCCAATAACCGCGAAATATCAGGCCACAACGTGACCGCCCCACCCGCCCGCAAATGAATATACCCAAGGCAAATCCAACCACCGGTTGAACAAACGGCTAAAATCCCGCCGACACGATATTTATAACAAGACAAGTGAAAGAAGTCGTATGACGAATTGGCATTTAAATATATGGTACATTTTATAATCCCGCCACCAAATTGGCGCGGGACGACCGGCCCGAGCAGTATCTATTATTTATGACGCACGCCACAACACGCGGCAATAAAACATACGTGGCGATTGGCTGAACCGCTGGCCCGTAATAATGATTGTCGGCGCGTTGACGCGCCTGTAACGCCGCAAGACACAATCACAGATTGAATATACGGTTGATTTTCCGCCGGATGTAATAACCTATGACTTTGCGTTTTTTTTCAAATAACGATTACCACAACACAACCACAGGTTGAATGTTTTTAAAAATTCAACTAAATATGCTGATTGCATCCGAACGGTTAATGTTGAATATGTTGCGTTTCTGCCATAACACTTGCGATATTTATATTAAATACAACCGATAGTTGAATTTATTACGATATTTAATTAAAAAATAATTGGCCGATTATTGAATTAAAAGAACGATTTCATTGATGCCCCAAAACAGCAAGATAAAACACAACCTGTGGTTGAATTTTGCATAATATTCAATTAAATTAATAGATTGCAAACAGTGATTTTTATAATACCTTAAATTATCAAGACAAAATGCAACCTGTGGTTGATTTTGACAGAACATTCAACCAATGACGACACTATCAACAGTTGGTTTAACAATTTTTGTTAACATCCTAGATTACCAGTATTAAACACAATCTGTAGTTGCATTTATCACGAGGTTCAATCAAAAAAACGATGCGGATAATTATTGGCTTAAGAGAACAGGTTCATCAATACCTGAAACAACGGCACAAAAATACAACCCATGGTTGATTTTGTTGCAATATTCAATTAAAAACGATGTGCCAATTATTGAATTAAGAGAACAAGTTCATCAATGCCTGAAACAACGGCATAAAAATACAACCTGTGGTTGATTTTGACAGAACATTCAACCAATGACAACACTATCAATAGATGGATTATAATCTACAATTTCTGAAACTCCTTTCTTATCAGGTTTAAATACAACTTGTGGTTGAATTTATTATAATATTCAATTAATCATAGATGGCAAGTGATTAGATTATAAACAGTAATTTTACTAATACCCTATATCACCAAGCCCAAATACAACCTACGGCTGAATTTATTGATATGTTCAACCAAATGCATTTCCTGCCAACCGCGCAGATTACCAGCATTAATTTCAACCTACGGTTGCATTTAATACATTCCGCACACCGACAGATAAAGTGCAAACAGACACGATTTTAAATATAAATTCAACCTGTGGTTGTATTGCGTTCAGTGTTTTGGCAACTTTAATATTAATAACAAGAGTGATTGAGAGTTCAAGTAGTTATACATGACAAAAGTTTAATCTGGAAAAATCTAACCGTTTCCTACAATCAAATGCTCTATACAAACAAATACCAACACTAAATTCAATCTAGGGTTGATTTTGATGTAAGTTTCTCCACTTCAGACACCTTAACACAAATGATCAACTTATAATAGAAATAGCGTCATAATTCAACTTGTGGTTGTATTTTACTTTAATTACATTGGTTGCAAATGAGTTGTCTGAATTATTAGAAATTTTAATAAGTAAATTTGCGGGATTTTGCGCAACGATTCAATCTATGGTTGTATTCACCCCCGTGTTTTGACATAACACAAACCATATAACTATAATTAAAACTATTAATAACTTACCGAATGTAATTTATTACTCATGGGTACAACCTATGGTTAAATTTTGTATGGTGTTTTTGTCTGTTATTACCTAGTATTTCTTCTGGTATATAATCAGCATTCGGTATTTTTACCGATATTTTGACAACAAATATACAGCACCAATGATTAATCTATAATTCGTATTTTTAAAGCATTTATCCGACACGTCTATAAAATACGGATAAATATTCAACCAAAGGTTGTTTTTTTGTCATTTATTCAACCACCAACATATATCGTCACCACAAATTCAGCATAGCTGAAAAATATTGTTCATAATTCAATACTCCGCTGTAAAACGCAAAATTAAGCACACAGATTCAACCCATGATTGAAACTATCGTATTATTCAATTAATCAAAACCCATATACCCAATTATTGACTTATTGGGGATAACTTCGGAAACAGTGCAGATTTACAGCAGAAATTTCAACCTGTGGTTGTGGATGTTACATTTTTTAGCCGTGCACCCCAAAACACCACCAAAGGAAGACTAATAGCAAACAAAACATAATTGTAAATGGCGGTACAGGCGATTTTGCAGACATTAATTCAACCTGTAATGACAATAAAATTTGTTCAGCCTACATATGCTGTATCATTATCTGCAACAGCCGTTGGACAATCATTATAAAACATTATTTATATGAGATAATAAGACATAAATACAACCGACGGTTGAATTTACAAATATATTCAACTTATAATAATGCCATTGATTGTTGGATTACGGATAGCACCCCACCAATATCCTGCATTAACGCCAGCTCATTCAACCTAGGGTTGGTTTTAGTATAAAATTCCACTTGCATACATCTTATAAGGTCACCTATGTACAATAGAAAAGAATCTAATACAACCTCTGGTTGAATTTCGTATTGAATTTATTACGCTTTGCTGGATGTTCGTCGGACACATGTATTCTTTGATTGACACGATAATTAACGGTAGTCCGCAGTATTTTACACCAAAATTCAACCTGTGGTTGTATTTGTTAAACACTTCACCCCAATTTACATAAGTGCGCGCCATCCGAGTGTTTGGTTCTAAATCTATGATAACAACTACAATATTGGGCGTAAAATCAACCTATGGTTGAATACTTTTTTATATTCATCAAAAAAAGACAAGACAAGCCAATAAAATTCAACTCACAGTTGAAATTACGTTTAATATTTTACGTTTTTTGTCCTGCTGATTACTAGCAAGCAACCTTTTGATGTTTTGGTTATCAAAGCCCCAATAAAAAACTAGACAGAATAATAAAATTCAACCATTGGTTGAATTTTATGTTAGTATTTAGCGTTTTTTCAGAGTTGCAACCCATCATTGTACGCAGCATTTTTAAAATTTTGTATTTTATTAATTTGTTAAAAACGCTGATATTTAGCTATGCGCTTCAACCAGTGATAGAATTTATTAAACTTTTCAATCCAAGGTAGTATATTTACATTCTGTAAAAGTATTGGCTCTTAACGCATTAATTGTTTTCTAAAATAGTACCGGATTTCAGCACTAGCAATCAACCAGTAGTTGAATATTGTAAATATTTCTAGTCAAAAAGACTAAAAATTGTCCCGTGTACGCCATCATATATGCAAGAATAAAAATACAGTGATTGAGCACCGATAATTTAGAAAAAATCGGATTGTGACAGAATGTGTCCCCGCGACAAAACAAAGAATAGAAATTTGTATTTCTTACAACTATAGATTGTATTCATGTGGGTTAAGCTAGATGTTTTATCAAATCGTCATTAAAAGTCCGGATGTGCTGACCGTGTTATAACTGGTTGAATACGTTAGCAAATTCAATCACAAGTTGTATTTAGTATTGATATTACACACATGGCGATGCATATCAGTCATTTAGATAGCAATTTACTTGGTCGGGCTTCCGAAAGTGTTCAAATTTCGTAACAGACAATTGGAGAACAGAAAAAACATTATTCCATCACACAGGACGGTGTAACTTGTACGCTCGCACAATCGGCAGAAATCAGAAGTAATATTCAACTCATAGTTGTATTTGGTCATTGTGCCTAATGTGGATTGAACTTTTAAAATAGTTACATTGTGCGG
Source organism: uncultured Alphaproteobacteria bacterium (assembly GCA_944389465.1). Lineage (GTDB taxonomy): Bacteria > Pseudomonadota > Alphaproteobacteria > Rs-D84 > Rs-D84 > Enterousia. The sequence goes on along the minus strand of CALXML010000006.1, from coordinate 47,444 downwards.
TGTAGTCGCTTGGTTGATGCTTTTGGGGGCGGCACAGAAAAATTGCGGAAAACCCGAACCACAATACAACCTATGGTTGAATTTATGGCGACAAAACCGGCAAATGTCGCTAATGAGAGTTGTCAACAATTTTGCCGCTGATTATAGACGTTTGCCAACCTTATAGATGCAAATACTGGAAACATCAAAACAAATTCAACCATAGGTTGTATTGTTGTAAAAAATTATCGTATTTTATCAAAATTACGATTGTTTGCAACTTATCTTGTTATATTAAGTAAAACATTACAAACGCAAAGCCCAATACAACCAAGGGTTGAAACTTTGTTTAAATTCTCGTATTATCCGCTCGTCTGCACTTGTGCAAATGTAATACATCCACAGGTTGTATCCATGAGTAAAAAATTACATTCGGTAAGTTAGTAGTTAATTACGTTTATCTGGTTGGAATTATACTAGAAACACAAGGTTAAATACAATCGTAGGTTGAATTATTATGCATAATGTCGGGGATTGTCTATTAATTGCCCTGCGAAATACATTTGTCTAGCATTTCATTAGAAGTCCGTAAATGCAAAGAGCAATACAACCACAGGTTGAATTTATAGTTGAAATCGTGTCCGTTTGCATTTTATCTGTCGGTGTGCGGAATGTATCAAATACAACCGTAGGTTGAAATTGATGCTGGTAATCCGCGCAATTGGCTGGGAGTGTATTTAATTGAATATATCAACGATTTCAACCGTAGGTTGTATTTGAGCTTGATAATATAGGACGTTGGTAAAATTACTGTTTGTAATCTAATCACTTGTCGCCTATGATTAATTGAATATTATAATATAATCAACCGTAGGCTGTATTTAGCGTTAAAATTGCGCTTATGACAACAAAATATAACATATTTTTCACTAATTATTTGGACATAAACCTGTATATTTAGTTGAATTGTTAAAAATATTCAACCTCTGATTGTATTGATTCTTGATAATCTGGACATTATTGCAAAACGCTATCTGTAATTTAATGACAGAGCCCGTCGTTAGCAGAACGCTATGATAAATTCAACCAGAAGTTGTATTTGATGCTAATATTGTACTGGTTGTAGCAAAATATAATGTAATTTCTGTTAGGCATTTTGGCATAGAGCTGCGTATTTGGTTGAATTTTATAAATTATTCAACTACAGGTTGTGTTTAACGGTTATAATCCAAACGTTACTGAACTTGGGGGGCATAATCTAATAGTCTAACGCACTGCCATTAGTTGAATGTTACAACAAATTCAACCGTAAGTTGTATTTTTCCACGCTGTTTCAGACATTGATGAATTTGTTCTCTTAATCCAATAATTGGCACATTATTTTTTGATTGAATACTGCAATAAACACAACCACAAGTTGTATTTAATCTTGGTACTGTAGCAAAATATTAAAACAACTGCCTATACAATTACTTGCTATCTATACTTAATTGAATATTACAACAAAATCAACCGTAGGTTGTGTTTAGTCTTGTTAATCTTGGGCGTTGCTGAAAACGCTTCTCGTGGCTCGGGGTTCGCCAGCGTCATTATTGGTTGAATGTTGCAGTATATTCAACCACAGGTTGTGTTTTGTCCTGCCATTTTGGGGCATTAACGAAATCGTTCTTTTAATTCAATAATCGTCCAATTATTTTGGTTGAGCGTCGCAATAAATTCAACCATCGGTTGTATTTGGTATTAATATCGCAAGCATTATGGCAAAAATACAACATATTCAACATTAACCGTTCGGATGTAATCTGCATATTTGGTTGAATTTTTAAAAATATTCAACCTGTGGTTGTGTTGCGGTAATCGTGATTTGAAAAAATGCAAAGTCATAGGCTGTTATATCCGGCAGAAAATCAACCGTGTATTCAACCACTGGTTGTGTCTTGCGGCGTCACAGGCGCGTCAACGCGCCGCCAATCATTATTGGGGCCGGCGGTTCATCCAATCACCGCGTATGTTTTATTGCCGCGCGTTGTGCCGTGTGTTGTGGCGTGCGCCATAAATAATAGGTACTGTTCGGTGCGGTCGTCCCGCGCCAATTGTATAGATATCTTTGCGAAAATATAGTATAATTGACGCAAAGGATACGATATGCAACAAACACAATTAAAAAAATTAAATCGTATATCAGGTGCTGATTTTAATTTTGTTCCTGCGGATAAAAATAAGTTTGGTGTAAAATATTACGAGCACAAATGCGCCAACGATAGTGAATACCACCGAATTGCCGGCGAATTAAATCAACGACCAAATGTTATCTATACATGTCTGGAATATCCGGACGGTAACGTGTCGGTTATTGTTTTGCAAAATCAATTAGATAAAAATCGCATAGAAAATATTATGTGGGGGCGTGTTACAGATTTGACGGAAACCCAGCCCATAGGCAAAGTTCATGGTAACAATGTCTATTTAGAATTAATCCCGACCAAGTCCGGCAAAGTGTCTGGCATTGTTGGTCGTGGGGGCCGCGCGATTGCTGTTGTAATTATAAATGGTCATCGTTTGCCTTTTTATGTATCGTCCGGATTATCTGGCAAGGAAGCAGAATACGGAATCGCGTCTGGCAAATGGTATCCGTTACAGGGAATTTCTGACGCCGGTTGGTTGAATAAAATGCCGGACATGAATAAAAATCCATATCCAGAATTGGATTTGGTTTGCCAAATGTTAGAGAAAAAGTATCCTGCGGCAATATTTAAACAGCGCGCATTAAATATGGAATTGCCCGCCGCGGACATAGACGCATTATTACAATCTGCTAACAGTGAATTTGCAGAAGGAATGCCATATAATGAACGCAGTCCATATCAATACTACAGAAATCATATAATATATTTACCGGCAATAATTGATGCATGGCGGGCCGCACCAAAAGATTTTCTGGAAATTACAAGTGGCGCATTACGGATTCACGAACTTGACACATTGGGGAAAATTCGCAAAACAGATTTGATGGCTAATTCAACCCTAGAAGATAAAGTGGTTTGGTTTTCCCCCGTACCCAGCCAGCTGGCGGCCCGAACCGGCGCGGAAACAACACAGGGTATACAGGAACAACTGAAACATTTGGGTATAACCGGTGTATTTATTTCTGCGGATAATAATGGTGGAATTGGCGTGCCCATTGAAGCCTTTTATGATTATTTCTATACCAAACAAGTACAGAATTTGACAACAGCAACAAAAAAAGTCCATGGTCTGGCACAAAAGAAGTCTTTTGTGCAAAACGCACTGGATAAAGTAAAAGACTTTTTTAATAGATAAACAGCCAAAATAACTGTTTTTGAATTGTAATTATCATACTGCCGCCCTCTTCTGGCGGCACGTTTTGCAGCCCTTGGTATAGACAGTCAATTTTGCATAAAGATTGGGCAAAACACGCAATAAAAAACCCCGTGGGGAGTGGTGACCCGCGGGATTTTTTTAATTATAGACTCTTTTTGACCGAAATACAAGAAAAGAAATTCTGCTGACATATATAATTATTTGAATGGGTAAAGGTCGCAGTGGCTATTTTGCCACCAGCCAATCCAATATATTCTTGTGTTCTATGCCATTATGGTTGCCACCACCCAAATCCATAGTCAGCAGGTATTTAGGATAGCTGCCTTTTATGGCATCTAATGAAGCCTGTTCCCGTCTTAAAACATTTTCATCTGATGTGGATTTGGACACTTGGTAATATTCCACAACTCCAGAATAACATTTCTTAAACCGACATCACAAGCAGTCTAATAGAAATATTGTTCAATTTAGAAAGTTTTTCTATTAGGGGCAAAATTTGTATAAAAAACACAAATTCAACCTATGGCTGAATAATTGCCTAAATTTTTGCGATTAACCAATGCATAAAATATAAAAAGGTCTTCATACCGAAGACCTTAAAATCCTTGGCTCGGGCAACTGGACTCGAACCAGTGACATACGGATTAACAGCATTGGCCAGATAAAAAAACATAAGATACCAACACACAATATAACACATAAATCAACAGGTTATGTTTTATCAAGTTTCAGCAATTTTTATAAATTGTGATTTGATAAATCCCACTGGTATCCCAAGAAAATTGTTTGTTCTTTTGTTAGTCCTTTGGTTTCACTGTTTCAACGACAATATGTTTTTTGGGATATTGCCGTCTGGTTTCACGCATTATTATAGTTTATTACAAACAGCGATACAATAAAAAAAGCATTCTTTTTATGTGGCACCAGAATTTAACGTGACATCTATGGGTGGGGTGATACCCACTGGGTTATAATGTGTTTGCTTTTTATTTGATTTTAATCAAGTTTTCTTTTGTCATTCCATAACGGGCTTTACCTAAACACAGCGTGACTTTATTGGCAATAATATTGAAATCTTTAACACGTTGTATAAGCACTTGTGTTTCGTTGGTTTTCGGGGATTTACGAATGCCCATCAAAAAATTAAACAAATTTTCCACCGTTTTAACATCTTTCTTTTTTAATAATACAGCAAAAACACTTTGGTGTTTGCTTAACCATTCTTGGATTTCTATTGCTGTTTCTATTGAACCGTCAAACTTGATTGCTATTTCATCAAATTGTTGGAGCAATTCTAGACGTTTTAATAACAACTGCTGACGATTTTGTGAAAACATCAACCAAACTTGGACGCCTGCAAAAAACACCATTCCCAAACCAGCAATCCAATCACCATTTTGTTGTAAAAATTTTATTATTTCACCCAACTCTATTAACCCTTTATTTGAATATCAGTGATATCAACCCAATTATACCAGAAACCACAGCAACCCAGAAAGTTTTATTTGCGATGTGCTGGTTTTTAATCGCGGCCTGCAAATTCTGTTCAGCCAATGATTTCATTTCTGCATCATAGGCATCTTTTTTCTGTTCTTTGACCAATTGCACCTGTTTCGCGGCTTCTTCGCGTTTATATTTTTCGTTCACTGCGTGTGCAGAATTAAGTGAACAATCATACGGCATCTGTCAATTTCCCCCTTTGATTAAAATTCACCATTAGATATGCCAAAGAATCTGTCAAAGAATTCCAGCAGACGTGTTATGATATTGCGTTTGCGCTGGGTGCGATTTGCAGATTTATCAAAACGTGATATTGGTGGCAAAACCTTTTCAATGTCTTGGCCATTTGTCTGCACTGAACCATTGCGGAACGAATTCCTGATGAACGTGTATGTTTCTTCTTTGTTCAGATTTTCTTGGTCAATAATCTTGTTCAATTCAGATATTTTGGCTTCATTCACGAACACCAACCAATCTCTATCCACAACAGAATCTGGTGTTAAAGAATCTATAAACTGCATAATCAGGTCTTTTTTGTTACGCAAATCAACACTGGCATCTATTGCACGTTCAATTGAAACCCTGATTTCTTTGTCTTGGCAATTTTTGTCGTGGTACTGTTTAACCAAGGCCAGAATATAGTCAATATTCACTTCTATCTGCTTGATAAGTTCCATTTCAAATACCAAGTCGTCGTTGATATTTTCTTTTTCTGCTTCCTTGGTTCTGATATATTTGCTGTGCATTTCAATATACATACTGGCATAATCTTGGATATCACGTTCAGTTAATATCTGTTTATCCGCAAATTCATCAAACGAAGCCAGAACATTGCTTAAACGGATAATTGCACTATACAAACGCACGAATTCTTTTTCTGCGGTTTCGCCAAGAATCATTTGTCCGATTGGGAATTTTTCCAACAGTTCATCAACCAATTCTTTATACCCTGGGACTTGTTTTCCTTTGTCTTCATAACCATTGTAATATTCGTCAAATGTCTTTAATAACACGACACCTGCAGCATCTTTATCACCGAACAGAGCCAAACTTTCATTGGTTGCTTTTTCAAGATTGCGGAAGCAAATGATGTTCCCGTGTGTCTTGATAGAATTCAATATACGGTTGGTGCGTGAAAATGCCTGCAACAAACCGTGCATACGCAAGTTTTTATCAACCCACAACGTATTTAATGTCGTGGCATCAAATCCTGTCAGGAACATATTAACCACAATCAGCAGGTCAATTTCACGGTTTTTCATACGAAGTGAAACGTCTTTATAATAATTCTGGAATTTGTCGCTGGACGTGTCATAACTGGTGCCAAACATTTTGTTATAATCGTCAATAGCAGATTCCAAGAATTCACGTGACGTTGCATCCAATGCACCTGTGTTTTCTGGATTTTCATCAAACATACCGTCATCAGAATATTCGTCACCATTGGCGGCAAAACTGAATATGGTGGCAATCTTTAACCCTTTTTCAGGGTGTTCGGCCATCTGCTTTTTGAATTCGTTATAATACAGACGTGCCATTGGAATGGATTGCACCGCAAATATAGAATTGAACCCAGACATACGAATTGCTTGTTTAACTTTTTCAATCTTGTTACGGTCTTTTGCGCTGGCCACCTTTTCAACGTTTGTTACAATACTGAACAAGAACGATTTATCGTTCCGCTTGGTCTTTGTATTAAAATTGTTCAATATGTATCCTACGTTGTTAGAAATGCGTTCTGGGGCCATTAAAACCTTTTCACGGTCAATGTCACTTATCTTTTTATCTTCAATGTTTTCTGCGTTCTTGCACTTCACTGTTCCAACATAATCAACCTTGAATGGCAAAACATTTTTATCACGAATTGCGTCCACAATGCTATACACGTGCAGACGTTCCCCAAATGCTTGGTCTGTGGTTTTCAAATGTGCTTTGCCACCAGCACTGGCATTTTGTGCAAATATAGGTGTTCCAGTGAAGCCAAACAGGTGATATTTTTTGAATGCTTTGACAATTTGTTCGTGGGCAATACCAAAATGGGAACGATGGCATTCGTCAAATATCAAAACAATGTGTTTATCAAATACAGGATGCTTTGGATTCTTTTCAATGAACAGGGACAGTTTTTGAATTGTTGTGATTATAATTCTGGCATTGGAATCTTCCAATTGACGTTTTAATACAGCGGTGCTGGTGTTACTGTTGGCGGCACCTTTTTCAAAACGGTCATATTCCTGCATTGTTTGATAATCCAAATCACGACGGTCAACAACGAATAAAACCTTGTCGATTTCCTGCATTGCGCTGGCCAATTGTGCGGTTTTAAAACTGGTCAACGTTTTACCAGAACCCGTGGTGTGCCAGATATACCCCCCAGCATCAATCGTGCCATATTTCTTGTAATTTGAAGACACTCTGATTTTGTTCAAAATTCGTTCCGTGGCAACGATTTGATATGGGCGCATAACCAACAAGTGGTCATCGGTGTTAAACACGCAATACTTGGTTAAAATGTTCAAAATGGTGTGTTTGGCAAAAAATGTCTTGGCAAAGTCCATCAGGTCAGTGATTGGCATATTTGTGGCATCGGCCCACCAAGATGTGAATTCAAAACTGTCACTGGTTTTCTTGCGTGGTGTGATTGAATTATTCTTGGCTTCATTTATATGCAGGTCACGTGTTGTGTTGCTATAATATTTTGTATATGTGCCATTGGATATAACGAATATCTGGATATACTGATACAATCCGCAACCTGTCCAGAAACTATCTTGTTGATAACGGTTGATTTGGTTGAATGCCTGTTTGATATCAACCCCACGACGTTTTAATTCAATATGCACCATTGGCAACCCATTAACCAATACGGTTACGTCATAACGGTTTTCGTGAACCCCAGCATCGGTTGTATATTGGTTGATAACTTGCAGGCGGTTATTGTGAATGTCTTTTTTATCCAGCAAATAAATGTTTTTGGTGGTGCCATCATCACGTGTTAGCAATTGAATATGCCCGTCACGTTGCAACATTGCGGTCTTTTCTTTGATGCCATTGGCCTGGTTGGCAATGTTTTGTTTAAAAAAGTTTGCCCATTCGTTATCAGTAAATTTATAGTCATTTAGCAATTCCAATTGGTGACGCAGGTTGTTTATTAAATCTTCTTCGCTGTGAATAGGAAGATATTCGTATGCCTGTTTTTCCAATTGTTTGATAAAGGTCCTTTCCAATTCCGCTTCGGATTGGTATGTTGTTTCACGGCCATTTGTGGATTTATATTGTGCCACAACGGTGGATTCTTTATTTTCTGCAACAACACTATAATTTACCATAATCATTCCTTTTGTTATGCAGCCATTGGTTCAAAGTTTAGCAATCTATACTGCAACTAACACTTCCATAAGATTCATAACACGATACTGAACAATTATTATTAACAACACGTCTTACGGCGGATTTAAAATCATAATCATATGCGGATATTTTATCTGACACGACATCTTCTATGGCATTTTTTAAATCCCAACTATCAAATGCGTGTGCTGGTTTAATTGCTTGATTTATCAAACCAACACCAGTATAAACAACACACAATGATAACAATGCTGTTACCAATATTTTATTCATAGACCATTTTTTGTTTGTTTTGACCATTTTTTTCTCCTTTATGCAGCAATTGGTTCAAAGTTCAATAATTTATCCCTATAATACTCATACTGTTGGCGACGTGCATTTATTTCCGCAGGCAAACCATCAGATATATCATTCACCAACGCATCAAATTTATCCAATATGGAAACAATACGTTCCTGTTCAGCAAGTGATGGAATAGGAACTCTAAAATTTTCCACCTGTTTTTTTGAAATAGCAGGGATGCTACCTGTTTGTTGTTCACCAATAAGTTTTTGTTGATTGTTTTTTAATACATAATAAATATACGTCCAATTGATGTTTTCTCTGTCTATCACATCAACACTATAACAACTATTTCCTGCCCAATAATTTACAAAAACCCTATTTACAAACCCAGCATTTGCTCCCCTTGCACTTATTATAATATTGTTGCTTGTGTGATTATATTCATTATAAAAACCTGTGTTGCTGGTTCCACCGTTATAAACAGGATACAAGCCATCTGATGTTTGATTGTTTTTATGAACAAATTCTCCAATTGTAATTTTTGCTATTTCACAAAGTGCCATCGTCCTTACCCCCCCCCTGTGAAATATCAGCAAAATTCAATAACTTATCACGATAATGTTCATATTGCTTTTTTCTGGCCACCAGCTCCGCTTCCAGCTCCGCTTCCAATAATGTGAAAGAATCTAGTATATTAACAATCTCTTCCTGCACAGCCAGTGGCGGAACAGGGATTTTCATTGTTAGCACGGATTTCATATGTGGATGTTGTATCCCTGCGCCCCTATAAAAAGAAGTTATCAAATCCAAATTTGCACAAAGATAATAATATAAAAACTTATTGTTTAATATTGTTGTATCATTGGAGGTTGCTATTCTGTTATCTGCTGTGACAAACTTTCCTTTATAATATTTTACATTCGGTGTTCCACCCCAGGGGATTGCAACAATTTCTCCCTCGCATAAGTTACTGCCCGCTAATTTTTCTGTTGTATATTTTTCTGCACCTATACCTGTTGCCAATAACCTGACGTTGCCTTGTTCGGTTTCCAATGTATTCATATCTGCTGCTAACAAATATGGATATTTTATAACCTTTGGTTGCATTGATTTATCAACACCGTTGAATTTTTTATCCCAGGTTGTTAATTTCCACAATTCTTTATGGTTAACACCATTCGGGCAATATTTGGCAATAAGTTCATCAATCCTGGACATTGTTATCCTCCTCGTTCCACCCCAATCGTTCAAGGGATTTCAACATTTCTTCATTGTTTTTTATGTTATCTAAAATGCCACATATTAATCTACGCAAATCGTTATATTTTTCCAATGCAATACATTCGTCATAATCATTGTGCAAAATATCGCTTAATTCGCCAAACAATCTATAGCCATTTGCAGAAAACTCGTGTGGTACAATATGTGCAATAACATCTACATTTTTCAATAATTCAGCAAATTTTTTTCTATGTCCGTTAGCATTTTTTGTTGGAATATTTTTTGCTTCTGCGGCTTTAACTGTAATTTGTTCATAAATTTTTCTTAAATAAATCGCTGCACCAGCACCAAGTTTTTCATAGTATGCGTGTTGTGCTTTATCCAATAATACACCAATTGACACAGGGCATCTGTTTTCTAGCATTACATCGTCAGACAAATGTTCTGATTGCTTTAATATATGTACTTCGGGGGCCGGATAATATATTTTGTCTTTGCTCTCTATTAAAAACCATTTTTTTACGGGTGTTTTGCATATTGCACATTCCAATACGCAATCAATGCTTACCTGTGTATCAGATACACCAACGCAATATAATTTCCCATTTTCTCGAGTGGCAAAAGTCATCAAATCATTACAGTGATTACAAAAATATGTTGAACGGATTCTGCCGATATCAACACGTTTTTGTCTGCCAGGGGCAAGTTTTCGGTCCAAAAAAGAATCTACTTGCACAAAGGTATTAGTTTGTGGCGAAGATAGCACTTCTGCTAAACGCATTATTAGCCCTCTAAATCTTTCACAATGGCATCAATTTTGGTGCGAAGTTCGTTTTGGCGTGCAACGATACCTGTGATGCGCTGGTTCAATTCTGTTATGTCAACAACTTCACGTGTGTCTTTGGTTTCTACATAACTGGATACCGATAAATTATAATCATTTTCGGCAATATCGTCTTTCTTTACCAATTTGCAGAAATGTTCCACGTTTTCACGTTTGATATATGCGTTCAGCAATGTTTCAATGTTTTTGTCCGATAATTTGTTTTTATTGCCCGAATGGATGAATTGTTCGCTGCCATCAATAAACAGGACGTGGTTATCGTTCTTGCTTTTCTTTAACACAATGATGCAGGTTGCGATACTTACCCCAAAGAACAGGTTTTGTGGCAATTGAATAACGCAATCAACGAAGTTATTATCAACCAAATACTGGCGGATTTTCTTTTCTGCGCCACCACGATATAACACCCCAGGGAATTCAACAATTGCCGCAGTGCCATCGGTTGATAACCAAGATAACATATGCATTGTGAATGCCAAATCCGCCGCACTTTTCGGTGCCAAAACCCCAGCGGGTGAAAAACGTGGGTCGTTTATTAACAATGGGTTTGAATCACCCTCCCATTTTGTGCTGTATGGTGGGTTGGACACGATGGCTTCAAATGGTTCATCATCCCAATGTTGGGGGTTCAATAATGTGTCCCCGTGGGCAATATCAAACTTGGAATAATTGATACCGTGCAGGAACATATTTATACGGCACAGGTTATATGTTGTTATGTTGATTTCTTGGCCAAAGAACCCTTGGTGAACAGCATCACGACCCAGAACCTTGGCAAATTGCAACAATAACGAACCAGAACCGCACGCAGGGTCATAAACCTTGTTCACTTCGGTTTTCATATTATTTGGTTGATTACGGTCAACCAAGGTGATTTTTGCCAATAATTTGGATACTTCTTGTGGGGTGAAGAATTCACCGCCTGATTTACCAGCATTGGACGCATACATTGTCATTAAATATTCATATGCGTCCCCAAACGCGTCAATGGTGCTGTCTTGAATTTCACCAAGGTTCAAATCAGCAATTGCATCCAATATCTTGACCAGTTTCTTGTTACGTTCAATAACCGTGGCACCCAATTTGTTAGAATTAACGTCTATGTCATCAAACAGGCCCTTGAAATCGTTTTCGCTTTCGGTGCCAATTGCCGAATTTTCAATGTGTTTGAATACTGCGGCCAATGTTTCATTTAATTTATCGTCTGTACTGGCACGTTTTTGAACATTCACGAATAATTCAGACGGTGCAATAAAGAAACCATATGTGTCCACAATATCTGCACGTCCATTCTCTGCATCCGCATCTGAAATTTTTGCATAACTGAATTGCGTGTTTCCTGCTTTATGTTCAACTTTATCCACGTCTGTGGCAATTCTTTCAGATATGTAACGATAAAATAACATACCCAAAACATATGATTTAAAGTCCCACCCGTCCACTGAACCACGCAGGTCATTGGCTATTTTCCAGATAATACGGTGCAATTCGGCGCGTTCTTGTTCTTTTGACATATTTTTCCTTTTGTTTCCTGCGGATATTTTACAGCAATTTTGGGAATAAAGGCAACCCGAAAATGGGGTGGTGGGGGGCTGTGATGAATGAACACAGGGGTGGGGGTATTGGGCTGATAGTGGGGGGGAATATAATGGGGAATGATGAAGTGTTGTTTATAGGTGCAGATAGACGGGGGCTGTCGCCCCCTATATGGTATATTATATATAGTATGTCCCATTTGTGAAACCAGAAATACACCCAACATCATCGCCATCATCACACCTGTGAAACACCTATGTCAGATTGTGAAACCAGTTCAGCGCGTGTTGGATTCACGTCGTTGCCATTTGGTTGCATAGGTGGGACTTTATTTTGAATTGCATCTAATGGTTCCATACCGCAATAATCGGGGTCTAATGTCCTGCAATCTATACCAGGTTCCCATCGCTTCCATAAATCTTTGGCTTCACATAAGGTCATACGGTTATATGTGTCGGTTAATTCCCACGTTGTTGCGGTGTGACCAGCATATAACCCTGGTCTGGTTATCCTGATAAAACCGTGAACCTGCAATTCTACGAATGCACGACTTACTGTTGCGCGTGACATTCGTGTTCTTTTGCTAATCATTCGGCACGACATTAGGATTTCACCATTGTTACTGCCGTTGAATTCGCGTTTTAGAAAAACAAACACAATTATTGCACGGCCCGACAAATCAGCAAATGCGGGTGAATCTATAACGTCCCAACGGAATATCACAAAACCGCCTTTAATCTTCTTGAATTTGGTTTTGTTGTTCATATTTGCAGCAGTTTTACTCATTTGTCCCGCCTTTGGTTGGAAGCCAAAGAAATCTTTGGGTGAAATACAACTGCACAGGGGTTGTTTTTTGTTGTTTTTTTAGGGGATAAACACTATAATTAACATCGTGTATATCGGTGCCATTCGTTAATGCGATGGCGCCCCATTTATTGTTTATCATTGTTCACCCCCTTTGGTTGTGGATTTGATTCCAACCAAGCCAAAAACTTGGGAACGTTGATTAGCAGTTTGCGGCCAATGTTGCACACGGCACCACTGGATACCAAACCATTCGTGTTTCTGAAAAACAGAAGATTACGCAATCCGCCCATTTTGAAGGCAGGGTTATTCGCAACGAATTGTTGCGGTGTTTGTAACAGATTATTATCAACCATAACTTTACTCCTTGTGTTAATTGGTTTTGCAGATTTTTATCATCTGTTACTAGGAATATAAGTGATAACAAGAATAATATCGTCCCCGCCGAGCCAAAGCAGGTTTTGGCTTTTGTGTGGCGCAAGAATCAGGGGTTTTGAATAAAAATACAGGTTAATTTTTAGGTTTGTAAAAATCAGTTATGCGCTTCAAATTGTATTTTTTGTTGAACCGTGAAACCATATCGTCACGCAATTTATGCGATGCCCGAATGCTCAATTTAATTTCAAGGGCGGATTGCCCACGATATTTGCCAGATAGCATACACTTTTCAAAGAATTCAAAAAGCCCATCAGCATAATTTTTCCACGATTTCTTTTGGGCTGTGCCGCATTGTTTGTTATGCAGTGTGGAACTCACATTGTTTAATACCAATCGCAACAAACCGACATCACAACCTGGCTGCGCTGGTTTAATACCAAGAACATAAGGTGTTATGTAAAACACTATGGCAATAAAGATGTTTTCTGGATATACACCATATTCTTTATTAAATGCGTCACGCGCTTGGGATTTAATCTGACGGGGCAAATAATCGGGGCAAATACCAGAATGCAGGAAAACGCGTGGGCCATATTTTAACTGTCTGCCATAATGGTTGGCATCTTCATTACGTCTCGCCATTTTTAAACGTTCTGGCGATACGTGGGGTACATTGAATTCACGGACGGCCCTGAATAAATACACAGGGAATGTGGCCAAATTTATATTTGGTTGTTCTTGTTCTGGAATATATGTATCCATTATCTGTTTGCCTAATTGAATCAACCTGTTTAATTCTGTTAATTGTGGTTTGGTTATGTTGGAATAATCAAAATTTTGGAATAAATAACCACCAAGTTCATTTAAAATTGTCGCATAACTGCGTTTTTTTGGCAGTTTTTTGTGCAATTGACGGTCTATATCTGTGGCAATTGGCATCAATGCGTTATAACTGGTTGTGTCTGCAAAATCTTTTCTGGTTAATGGTTTGAATTTCATTAGTCTGTTTCCCCGAATATTTTATTGGCCATTGTTTCCACAATGGTTTGTGAATGTTCATCGGACAGGTGTGCATACCTTTTAGTCATTTGCAGGGTCTTGTGGCCCAAAATAGCGGCAATTTCGGCCATTGAATAACCGTTCATAGCCAAATATGATGCACAAGTGTGTCGCAAATCGTGAAAATGAAAGTTTTCAAGACCAGCATCTGCCATTGCTTTATACCAACTGCGCTGGATATCAAATGGTTTGGTGCCATCGTGGCTTGGGAATACATAAATGTCGTTTGGTTTGCGGTTGGTATATAATTTACGCAATTCTGCCAATGCAGGCCCAGCCAATGGCATATAACGTCTTTCACCATTCTTGGTATCTTGTAATATTGCGCGACCTGCATTCAAATCAACGTCTTGCCATTTTAACGACATTATTTCCATTCGTCTGGCACCAGTGGTTATGCCAATTAACACAGCAGGATGCAGATAAGGGTTGTTGGCTTTCTTGGTTTCAGCAAGCAAATTTTCACGTTCTTCATCGCTTAAATAACGGACACGGCCACGTGGTTCAGATAATTTGGATATCTTGGTTACAGGGTTGTTTTCCAACCATTCCAATTCACGGACAGCATACGATAACATAACAGATAATGCGGCCATATAACGGTTAATGGTTGCGTTGCTTTTTTTCTTTTGCAATCGGGCATCTTTTGATTCTGAAATTTGGTCGCGTGCTTGAATCAGCAAGGACGGGGTCAAACTGGATAAAGCATATTGGCCCAATACTGTTTTCCACATTCTGATATGTCTGATGGTGTCAACAGACGCTTTCTTTGGGTTGGCCTGCAAATGTTTTTCATACAAGTCGACCAATTCAGCCACGGTGTGCCTTTGTGCTTCTATAACCGCAAGATTCGCACCCTGCAACATTCTGGCTTCGGTCATTTTTGCCCAAGTTTCAGCAGCGGTCTTGGTTGGAAATGTTTTTGATGCCCTTGGATATCCAAATACACATACCCTTGCACGATAACTAACTTTGTTGGTTTTCTTTGATGGTCGTTTTTCAATTGTTGCCATTTTTCTGTTCCTTTGGTTGTTTGACTAACTGGTCAAAACAATGTCGTTTATTCTGCTTCATATCGTCTTGTTTTTTTGGCAATAAGAATCACAATCCGTTTGTCAACATAGGTCAATCCAGCAGAATTTCAAGGGTTCCTGTGCGTCCCATTTTGTTCGTGGGACACTGGTGGGATATGGAAAACAAAACTTGCCACAAATCCGATGGTTTGGTGCGCTGGTTTAATGTGAATTGTGTTGTGGGTTTTTATATTCGTTTATCTGGTGTGTCCCAAATGTGTCCCAAAGCAGGGAATAAAAAAGGCGGGAATCTGCTGAATCCCGCTGAATTCGTGGCTCGGGCAACTGGACTCGAACCAGTGACATACGGATTAACAGTCCGTTGTTCTACCGACTGAACTATGCCCGAACAGCCCGCATATAATATAACACTTTTTATCACTTTTCAAGTGTTTTTTTATTTATTGCGATTTTGCTTTTTTAGTGATATATTTTCCCCGTCCAATAGGATTTAAATAGAGGATTAAAAAATGTTATTAAAAGGAAAAAAGATTTTAATTACTGGCGTGGCAAATGATTGGTCTATGGCTTGGGCTATTGCACGCCGTGCACACGAAGAAGGTGCTGAAATCGCAATGCCTTATGCAATGCCTAATTTGGAAAAACGTGTACGCCCATTGGCTGAATCCATTGGGGCAAAGTTCGTTCAGGAATGCAATGTTCAAAACGATGAACAGTTGGATTCTTTGTTTGAAAATATTGAACGTGAATGGGGCAAATTAGACGGTATGTTACACGCGATTGCGTTTTCTGATAAAAACGAATTACAGGGTCGCTATGCCGATACAACGCGTGCCAATTTTAAAAACACCATGGACGTATCTGTGTATTCATTGGTTGATTTGACACGTCGCGCATCTAAATTAATGACAGACGGCGGCAGTATTGTTACCCTGACCTATTACGGTGGTGAAAAATCTGTTCCAAATTACAATGTAATGGGTGTTGCAAAATCAGCATTGGACAGCAGTGTACGCTATTTGGCATCTGATTTGGGACGCGATAACATTCGTATTAACGCAATCAGCGCGGGTCCTATTATGACATTGGCATCGTCCGGTGTTGGCGGTATGAAATCTATGTTGCGTTTAAATGCGGAACAAACACCGCTGCGTCGCAATATGACATTAGATGACGTTTCTGGCGCGGCCATTTATTTGTTCAGCAATCTGTCCAGCGCAGTAACCGGTGAAATCCATCACGTAGATTGCGGTTATTCAACAACTGGTATGATTCCAAACGATTTGAAAGAAGTTCTGTTAAAGGGTTTGGATGAACAAAACAAGCAATAATTTAACCGTATAAAAAATCATCCCGCCATGTATACTGGCGGGATTTTTTTGTGCACTTTTTGTATGCTTTTTTATGCAGTTTTTTGTACGTGTTTTGTACAAATTTATTACGAATGTTTTCCTACAAAAAGCAATTGATTTTATACCAGAATACAATCATAATTAGAATATGTTCGTACATACAAAGGCCGGTAAGGGGGATACGATGAAAAAACTGACCAATTATATGTTTTGGAGAGCAATAGATAATTTAGCAGAAGCACACAATATTTCTTGTTCCAGATTGGCACAAATAAGTGGTTTAGATTTAACTGCATTAAACAAAAGTAAACGTATCGGTAATGATGGAAAACCACATTGGATGTCTGTTGGCAGTTTAGTAAAAATAATGAATGCGACCAATACCAGTTGGCGCGATTTTGCGGACTATTTCCCACGTGATAATGGGCGGCAATAAAGTATATATTTCATATTGTATTAGGGGGCTTATTTTTTTATAATCACGGGTATGAACAAGACACCTGATTTACTGATACTGGCGGAACACGCTGATTTAATAAAAAAGTTAAACGAATGGGATATTGCATATCATCAAAATGATGACCCAATTGTTGATGATGCCACGTATGATGCCGTAAAACGACGGGCACTGGAAATAGAATCACAGTATCCAGAACTGGCGAAAAACGGGGCGTCCGTCCATGTTGGGGCGGCGGTGGCAACCAAATTTAAATCGGTTGCACACAGTGTGCCAATGTTGTCTATATCCGATGTGTTTAACGAGGACGAAGTTGCAGACTGGTTCAACAAACTGGCCGATAAAGACATTTTTATTGAATTAAAGGTTGATGGGGTATCTTTTGCCGCCAGATATGAAAATGGCGTATTGGTACGCGGGCTGACACGTGGCAGTGGGGTGGCCGGCGAAGACATAACAGAAAATTTAAAAACGATATCGGATATACCATTAAAACTGGCCGGTGATTTCCCAGATGTAATAGAGGTTCGTGGTGAAGTATATATGTTGCGGTCTGACTTTATCGCACTGAACCAATCCGCCACAGAAAAAGGGGACAAGGTTTTTGCCAATCCACGTAATGCGGCGGCGGGGTCTTTGCGGCAATTAAATCCAGAAATTACCGCATCACGCAGGTTATCTGCATTCGCGTATACATATGGCGAATTATCAGAACGCACGTGGGCAACGCAATCTGAATATTTTGAAAAATTGGAATCATGGGGTTTTAAAACCACTGCACAATGGGCACATCATGCCAGCAGTGTTGATGATATTCAGCGTGTGTATAATGACACTATGTTAATACGTGCCGACATTCCATTTGACATTGATGGTTTGGTATTAAAGGTAAACAATGTTGATTTACAGAAACGTATGGGCGCACGCGCCAACAGCCCACGATGGGAGGTTGCATACAAATTCCCTGCTGCGCGTGGTATAACGGAATTAACGGGCATCACAATTCAGGTTGGTCGCACAGGTGTTTTAACACCTGTGGCGGAATTAAGCCCCATAAACATAGGTGGGGTTTTGGTTTCGCGCGCGACATTACATAACGCCGATGAAATTGAACGGTTGGGGATAAATGTTGGTGACAAAGTAATTGTTCAGCGTGCCGGCGATGTTATTCCGCAAATTGTTGGTGTGGCCGAAGATAACCCAAACGCCCCTAAATTTGTATTTCCAGACAAATGCCCCGTGTGTGGTGGCAATGTGATACAGGAATCCGGTCAGGTTGCACGCAGATGTGTAAATACGTTAAGTTGCCCTGCCCAGCGAATTGGCGAACTGGAACACTTTGTTTCGCGCAAGGGTTTTGACATAGATGGTTTGGGAACCAAGCAACTGGAATTATTTGTTGCGTGTGGATGGATAAAAAATGCAGCAGATATATTCACATTGATTGCCCGTCATGGTGACGATATAAAAAAACTGGATGGGTTTGGGGATAAATCTGTTGCGAACCTGAATACATCCATTGAAAATTCCCGCAGCATTGAATTACACAGATTTTTATTTGCCATTGGCATACCAGAGGTTGGCGAAGTAACCGCGAAAATACTGGCGCGGGCATTTGGTAATTTAAGTGATTTGCGGAATGCCCCGCTGTGGAAACTGAAACAAATTGACGGCATTGGGGATATTATGGCCGATGAAATAGTATCTTTCTTTGCTGATTCACATAACAATGCGGTATTGGATGAATTGCTGGCACAGGTTAAAATATCTGAAAATCACGCCACAGAATCCGCGCCAGATGGTCCATTGGCCGGTAAAAAGATTGTACTGACCGGAACATTGGCGAAATATACACGCGATGCGGCACGTGAAATTCTGGAACAAATGGGCGCGCACGTGCAATCCAGTGTTTCTGCAAAAACAAATATCGTTTTGGCTGGGGCGGATGCGGGTTCTAAATTAACACGGGCAGAACAATTGGGCATAACCATATGGTCCGAGCAAGATTTTGAACACGTAATCGCCGAAAATCAAAAATAGTCCGCGCCCTGCCCCATTGTTTTTTTACGCGCGGGGGGATTTGTATTTGTGGCAATATCTAAACATATTGCTTTTGTGGTCAATTTATGATATAATATGTAAACATTAACAGCAGGTTTTGCCTGCTGTTTTTATTTTTACCAAAAGGATTAATATGAATAAAATCACATATACTGGCAACGGTGAAACCACAAATTTTTCATTTACTTTTCCATTTTTTTTAAAGTCTGATATAAAAGTCAAAAAAAACAACGAAATAATAAACACAGGATACGAAATTACCACGGTCAGTCAGGGTGCAAATGCAGACATTCCTTTTTCTGGTGGAACGGTTATATTTGATTCTGCGCCGGCCAGCACCGACACAATTACCATTTATCGCAGTTTGAATTTATCGCGTATCACAGATTACCAACCAACCGTACCAATTGACACGGTGGCATTAAACCAAGATTTTTCTTTTATAATAGAATTATTAAAAGATGTCCACGAACAAATTGACATATTGACAGAAAATTATGATTCAATTGCGTCACTGCCCAATCTGGAACAGGTGCAAAATGATATCAGCGCATTGAAAAACGCAAATAATTTTACAACAAATGGCAAAAACAAAATAGCATCATGGGGATTTCCGTCTGGCGATATCACAGAACTGGATTTTCTGGAAAAGACCGCAGGGGCACATCAATATATTCCTGCGAATAATGGATTTTTATCCGCGATGTTTACCCCTGATGTGAATGGAACTGTTGAAATATACAACGTTAACGGCAAAACCATATATAACCAAGATGTAACCGAGGGCCGTAAAACAACCGTATTAATGCCCGTTTCAAAAAACCAAGCATTAAATTTAATCGTCCCAACGTTAAGAACCATCCATTTCCAACGGTTGATTGTATGCGCCTGAAATAAACAGGGGGAAAATCCCCCCTGTTCTATTTTTTACGGCGTTTTGTTGTTTGTGTTTTTGGTTGGTTAATTGAATTTATCCCCGTTATTATTTGCGTGGTTTGTGATGCAGTTTCTTTTTTTATATTATTTAATTCTGCATTCATATTATTTATACGATTAACCAAATCCATATATTTTGATATAAACGTTTTTTCATGACCATAAATCATATTCTTTATAATTGTGTACTGATTTCTGGTCACAAAGCGCACGCCCAATATCGTATATGTTTTTTCGCCATTATCATGTTTAACATCAAATAACCAATGACGCCAATTCCGTCGCGAACGCGGGGTTGTGCGGGAATGGTGACGTGGTTTTTTGTCGGAATATTTTTCCCATTTATCAAACATTGGACTGTTTGGGGTATTCCACGGTTTTTGCGCGTCGCAATAATGTATTATAACCGGTGCAGATACAGCATTATCAAATTCCTGTAATGAATACAGTTTCGCATTTAATGCGTCTGTTTTATTTACCGGTTTAACCAATTTATTCATCATATTAAACCGCAATGGCAACAGCATAATACGGCCAAAACAGGCGGTGTTTAAAATATCTTGGTCTGCCAATAAATAATTTATGGGTACCAATGACATAAATTGCTGTTCCAAGTTATTTTTACGCATTGCATCCAAATTCCACAATAATACGCCCGCATTTATATACGTATTCATATTTGGTATATTTAAAATTTTGGCGTAATCTGTATCCTTGGCCATTGGGGCGATAACGCCAGCAATATAATTGTCACCCATATCTGTATTGAAAAATCCAGATAAATCGCGGCATACAATCGTATCGCCATCCAGCCATATTAATTTGTCATATTGTGGCAATAAACTGGGCAACATCAACCTGTAATACGTAACCACGGAAATATGCGCAATTGAAGATTTAGCATTTTTGAAATAATCGCGCATATTATAGAAATGTGCCATTGAATTATTTCGTTTGGCCATTTTTGATATTTTGCGCAAATATTTTTTGCTGATATCAGATGCATACAGTACGATTACATCATATTTGGTATCTGGCAATTTATTTGCAAACAGTGACCGTATTGAAACAATCGTGCACGGCATATATGAATTATCCGTCGCATACACCACCGGTATTATTTGGTTTTCCCTGTGCTGGATTTGTGGATATATTTCATATCCCGCCTGTGCGGTGGCAACACCGAATATACGTTCATATACATGTGCCAGCGTTCCAGAACCATGTGTTTCAGATTTCCCCGCAAACATATCAGCCGTCAATCCCGCATTTTGAACAAATTTAAACACAGATGCGCGGGCCATAAACATAGTGCCGGCGATATATTGTCTGTTGGATGTGTTAAATTTTATCCGACGAAATTCTTTGTTAAACAAAGTTGTTTCTTCGGGGATGTTGCGTGATGCGACACGTGACATCAGTTTACTGCCAATCATTCCAATATTATCATGTAATTTGAACAAGTTCACATTTCTGATAAACTGGTCAGGATTGCCCAACAATACGTCAATCAATTCATCACGCCACCAAAATCCAGTCTTGCCCAAGGCGTTTGGTTGTTGTTGGAACGCCTTGGTATGGATTTTCAAGACATAATCATATTCATCCAAATCAACCGATTGTAAAACCTGAATAAATGGCCAAACATCATATCCGATATTATCAACTGTTATGATTTTCGCATCTGGTTTCAGGTGCTTTATTTTTGATATAACATTATGATTATTTGTATCGGGCATTGTGACGAATAAATCCCAATCACACCCCGAAATATTGGACAATTTAGATAACATATAATCCAATTGGTCATCATAATACAAATGTAAATGCACCAACACTTTTGGGGTCACAGACGCCGATATAGATTTTTGAACGATGTTCAAAATATTCTGTTGGTATATGTCCATATTGGATGTTTCCATATACTTTTTACGTGCCGCAATTCCCATTTTTGGTAAATTTGCATGGCCGGCCAGAACATCTTGGAATATATTACATAATTCATCTGAACTGTTTGTATCAAATATCCAACCAACATTATCATCAACAACATATTGTGCACCAACATTTTTGCTGACAATAATCGGACAGCCCATCATTATGCCCTCTAGTGCAACCAAAGAGCAACTTTCGTCCGTGGACGGAACAATGACAATATCTGTTTCCTTGTACAAATTTATTTTGTCATTTATGTCGCTGATTTCACCCAAATACGATATATTGGCATTTCTGTTAACCGCAGATAATATGCTGGTGCTGCACGGTCCGTTAAAAGAACGCCCAACAATATTTAAATGAATTTTTTGTTTATATTTTTCTGGTAATTTTTCTATGGCCTCTATGACAATGCCAAAATTCTTTCTGGGTTCAAAGTTCCCCATAACCAAAACATTTAACTGTCCGTTTTTGTAAAATTTCTTTTTATATCCGTCGTTATAATCCTCTACACAATTATGGCAAACGCCAACGTTTGTGTTAAATGTTTTATCTATGAATTGTTTGGCATATTCACTGACGCAATAAATATCTGTATTTTTATGATTTTCAAAGAAACGCTGGTTATTATTATTTAACCATTTGGGGATATTGTGCGCTTCACGAATATACCAAATACAGCGCACATATTTTTCCAGTTCTGCACATATGGTATCCGTGGCAATTGTATTACATATCGCCAAATCAAATGTTTTTATTTCCTTGATAATTTCTGGGTTTGACAAATCAGCAACTGATATGGATTTTACATCTATGCCCAGATTCTTAAATTCCCTTTCAAATGGGCCCGCCTTTAACGTCCAAACGGTTAAATTATACGTCCCCCTTAATACCCTGCATATACGCAATAATGAATGCGGTGCGCCGGAATAAGTCATTTCGTGTGACACCAATAAAATTCTGGGTCTGGCATCGGTGGCATTATTATTTATTACATACGGCATTAATTTTTGTTCCAATGACAATGCATTGGCATAAAACATATTGTCTGGGAACACAATGTTATGAAATAACGATTTGTCCACCGAATCCATTGCCTTGAACGCAGCGGTTGGAATTTTGCGTAATGCGTCACCATCTGATACGTCCAGCAATGGCAACCAATCACCAAATAAATTCTTTATCGCGTCAAAAAATGCGGTACAGGAATCAGAAATTTGCAAAACATCCTGTTGCATCGCATCAGAAAAATTCAATTGTTCCAAAATTGGTGCACCGGATTTATCAAACCCAACACACGTTCCGGATAATGGTGAAAATAACTCTTCCAGAATGATGTGTTCCTGTGGATAGGCAAATTGTTCACCGAACAAAACAAATGTTTTTGTTTTATTCTTTTTATCCATTTTAATATTGTCTGCATTTTGCCACAGGTAAATTTTATCAAATGGCTGTTTGGTAATTTGGGTCAGCGCATCAGACACAGAACCACCATATCCACAATCAAATATTATATTTCTGCCCTTGGTTGTGTGCGATTTATAATATTTTATGGCGTTATTTTTTAATTGTGTAATGTGTTTGGAAATTTCAGTATCAAAGCGGCGCAATTCGGCAATACATTTGCGCTTGTTCTGGTCAAAATCCAAATTCAATATATCGCTGGATATACCGGCAATTATTTTGTCGTGTAATTTTTTATCCAAAATATAGCAATCTATGACATTTTGTAATGTATATATGCCCTTGGCTGAAAAGGTCAAAGACTGCAAAAAATCCCAGAAATTTTTGATACGCGCCACATAGTATGCACGACGTCCGGTATATATGTATTCAGATGGCACACCACCAAACACAGAACGCAAAGATTCATATGCACAACTGGGCAACCAACCATCACGCGACGCAAATAAAACACGTTTGTATTTTTTCTGAATATCTTTGTCAGTTAAAATATGTGAACCAATATAAAACAATACCGGTGCAATATACAAATTGGTTAATACTGATAAATTCGGAAATTTTCTGAAATTATCAATGTTATTTTCGTCTGAATCGCCAAAGGCAAAATTAAATGCAAATCCCATTAATATACGTGTGCCAAAATCGTGGCTGAACACATTTTTACCAAATACAGACGCATATGCAGAATGTGAAAGTGCAACATCCAATACAGATGGCAATTGACACGCGTTAAAATCCAGTGACCGTGGTATTGCATAATCAGATTGATAATTATCACCAATATGCAAAATGTTTTTGGGGGATGTTTTTAAATTTCCTGTGACAGCGCGGAATAATCTGGTGTCAGATTTACGACCACGAAATTCATTGGATACGAATATTTTTTCTATTTTATCATATCCATTTTTATCCAAAATTTTTCTTAACACATCTGATGGTAAATACATATCAGATACGGCGATAATATGCTTGTTATTTTTTACCGCCAAATCGTATAATTTTTTACCATCTGGGCGCGGGAACAATAATTGTGTTTCGCATTCTATTTCACAATTCATTATGGCACGCGCCACGTTTTTCTTTAATTTATACCGCTGTTGAATGAAATCATAAATATCGTAAATAGACGCGTATTTATTATTCATTTCTTTTTCAGCATTATAACGCATGGCCATAAAATCAACTTTATACAAGTGGTCAACACGTTTCGCAATCAGGTAAAATATATCCCGTGGGTCAATGGCGGGCCGCACCAACAGGGTATCAAAAATATCAAAACTGACGTATTGGATGCGCGCATCTGATATCTGGGATTCTATGTGTCGCATTATTTGTTTTAAATCAATATACAAATTATGATGCGTGGCGTTCATTGTGCGGTTTTCATGCACACCATACTGTAAATAGTGGACCAATGGACAAATTCCAGCCTGTTTAACGTCTGGATTTGCGTTTAAATATGACGCCGTGTCAAATTTGCTGCTGGGGTTGCGGCCTTCGCGCCAACCGTACTGCAAATAATGACGCACAGGGTCAAATCCGGCATCACGAACATCTGGATATGCCTGTAAATACCATTTTTTGTTGAATAACGCAGATTTTGCAATTAAACGATATTCATGCATTTCATTACGCTGTTCTTCTGATTTTTTCATAATTTGTATCCCTGTTCAAAGTTTATTTTTCTGTACGACATTTAAATTGCATATCATACAGCGTTCTGTATGCGCCACATTCGTTTTGCATTAATTCTTCGTGAGTGCCAGATTCAACAACCTGACCCTGATTTACAACAACTATCTTGGATGCGTTACGTATCGTGGACAGGCGGTGCGCAATTACAAACACCGTTTTATCCTGCATCAGGTTTTCTATGGCACGTTGGACGACGGCCTCGGATTTATTATCCAGTGCGGATGTGGCCTCGTCCAGAATCAATATGGGGGCATTTTTCAAAAATGCGCGCGCGATTGCCACACGCTGTTTTTGACCGCCGGACAGCAATATTCCACGTTCACCAATCTGGGTATCCAATCCGTTTTGCAAACTGGCGATAAAGTCATCCAGACACGCCATTTTTATCGCATTTTGCAACTGTGCGTCCGTGGCGTTTTCATTGCCCAACATAATGTTTTCACGGATTGAACCCGCGAATAAAAAGTTATCTTGGAATACGACACCTATGTTTTCGCGTAATGATTTTAATGTGAAATCGCGAATATCTGTGCCATCAATCAATATTGCACCACCGGTCGGGTCATAAAAGCGTGGCAATAAACTGACCAATGTTGTTTTGCCGCCCCCAGAATTACCAACCAATGCAATAATCTGGCCCTGTTGCACGGTTAAATTTATGTTTTTCAAGATTGGAACGCCACGATTATATTCAAATGACACATCTTTAAATTCAATTGTGTGATGCGTTGCCGGCATTTCGCGGGCGTTTGGTCGGTCTGATATGGCGGGTGTTGTATCCAATATGTTAAACACACGTTCAATTGCCATAAACGACATTAATACTGCATTATAATTAGAACCCAAACTTTTCATCGGGTTATACAACATTATTAATGCAGTTAAAAACGATACAAAACCACCACTGGTAATATAATCGTTTAATACCAAATAAGAACCAAACCATATGGCCGCACCAATACCAACAGACAAAATAATATGCATAACCGGCGTTAACCAACGCGTTTTTTGAACCATTTTTATTTGCAGGTTAAACACACCGTCCAAAATGTTTTTAAACTTTTTCTGTTGAAAATCCGCCAAATTATATGACGTAATGGTTTTATTACCGGCGTATGTTTCGTTATATGCGGTCATCATTGTGGAATCTGCAACCAATGTATTATTAAACACAGACTGCAGTTTCTTTTTCAGTGTAGTCATTGGTAAAAAGGCCACAAACAGGATGGTTACGCACACCAATGCCAATTGCCACGAATTATAAAACAGCACAAATATCAATGATATAGCGGTAAAAATCTTTTGCACAAAATTCTTTAAATTCGTCAGTAATCCAGCGCACGCCATATCAGCATTGTTATTAAACATAATTAACACATCGCCGGAATTTTTGCGGTTAAAGAAATTTGTATCAAAAGACAGCATCTTTTTATACAAATCCAGTTTTAATAAATTTGTAATTTTTGCGCCAACCCACGTGTTTAAATAATTTGCCGCGTATGTCAGTGCGCCCTGTAATGAAGTAAACAAAACAATTACAAAAGGAATGTACCACGCCGCCTGTAATGATTTGTCAATCATTACCAAATCCATATATGGTTTTAATGACATGGCGATTACGCCCTCTAGTGCGCCAATGGGCATTGCCAATAATACAGACAGTAATGCTTGGACCCAATATGGTTTTACATACGGCCACATACGCCGATAATTTTTTACAAATGCGTTGCGGGCCAATGCACTGGCACTTTTTTTCTTGTCCGTTCCCATAACCAAACCCTTTGTACAACTATGACCAATCTTCATCAGCGACCACATCTGTATCAAATGTTTGTGGTACGCCGCCATCCATCAAATTATCTTTTATCCAAATACCTATCTGGCGTTTAACGGTTGCGCCGTAAACTTTATCTATGACGATATTGTAAACCGCCATACTTAATTTTCTTTTATCTGGGGGTGGGGAATGTGGCTGGGCGGCGACAAACCGCAAAACCAGCGTGTTATCAGCCATTATATAATCAGGTATAATAACTGAATACGGGGCAACACCGCCAACCTGCCATATGGCCAATTGCGTGTCATTGGCATAAACTGTTATTTGCTGGGCATCGGATAATTTTTGATTCCATACACCAAACCCATTAACCGTTAAACGCAAATTTCTGTGTGCGCCATCGGGAATATACAGACGAATAACGGACGTTTTTCCAACGGCACATCTGTGTAAATCCTCTTGCCCGCCCCAGCCATCAGATATATTTATATATTCTGCACTGTTGCCGCCACGTGCAAAGGATATTGTTGTGCCCAAAATATATGGTTTGTACACTGATTTATCAATCGCAGTCCCCGCAATATCCGCCAGCAAGATTTTTTGATATTCACGATTATACATATACCATCCCGCCAAACATAAAATGGCAATTGATATAATCGCAATTAAAATTTTGGTCATTTTTTTCATTTATGACTATTTATGTATTAAAATCTTGAACACTGGGATGAAATCAAATAAAACCACCTTGTAACACGTTAATGCAGACGAAGCATGCCGCTGGCGATAAATGGTTACCAATGGAATTGACAGGCATGTCAATCTGTAACTTTTTTGATATTTGGGGCGTTCTGATTCCGTAACCGCAATTGTCAATCCGGAACGCATCAAATTATGATATATGTCATCAACAAAACTTACCGTCGTATATGGATACAAATACTGCAGCCCCGGTAAATTTGCCACCGCATTCTTTTTCAAAAACGGCAAACCACATTTTAACATTGTTAACGGGCAATCGTATATGCGATGCTTGTCATCGCCAACCTCGCCACTTATTAAGGTGGACATTTTATATCCGTGCTGTAACGCAATGGTTGACAGGCCAACTTCGTATTTTAACACAATCAGTTGTTTGTTTTCCTGTGTACGAACACCATCCATAAATTTGCGTATGAATTTCTGGTTTGCCAAATCGCTGCTTAATCCCACGAACCAAGACTGAACCTGAACTGGGGTTTGCTTGTTTTGGAAATCAATCATACCGGTCAAATCAACGCCACGCGATTCCAAATCCGCCAAAATTCTGGAAATATCAAACAAAGGCCCATATACACTGTCATTGACCAAATAAATCCAATCATATGATTGCAGTAATCCCCTGCTGTCGGCCCATTGATATGCGCGTTTATAAGAACCAAAATCATATTCACCATGACGCGTGGCCACAGCATGTAAAATATTCGGAATTTGCTTTAATTTTGCAAATTCTGCTTCAGCCACATCACTGTCCATAACAAACACGATATCGCCCAACCCCGACAATGCGCGCAAATAGTGCAGCAAGGTATTATCTATGATACCCTGTTTGTCATATGCGGCAAACAAAAACAGTCTTTTCACATCCATGTCTTTTTTTACTATTAATTCCCGCTTTTTTTGCATATGCGCATCCCCCGTATTTATGGTAAAAACACGTGTGCAAACAAACGGTGGTTAATATAATGTAAACTGACGGTGGTTAAAATGCAAGAAAAATAACTTGATTGAACGATTATTTTTTGTATTATAAAGGCATTGTAATTACAAACAAACTAACCACCGTTTGATTGAAAAATTATTCGTTTAAACGCAGAAAACGCGAAACCGTTGCAACCGATACATGACAGTTACGCGCAATCTGTGTTTTTGTATGTCCCATTTCCAACATTTGTTGCACAATATTGTATTTACCGTCCATTTTGTGATGTTTGTTCCGACTGCCGTATGCACGCCCCAATCTGTGCCCCTGTGCACGACGCAGGGCCAATGCTTCCTTGGTCCGCTGGCTGATTAAATCACGTTCTATTTCAGCAGACAGGCCAAATGCAAATGCCAAAACCTTGCTTTGAATATTATCGCCCAGTTCATATCCGTCTTTGACAGTATAAACACGCGCACCAACATTCATACAATGTTCCAAAATTCGCATTATCATAAACATTTTTCGCCCCAAACGTGACAATTCTGAACATATTAAAACATCACCTGAACGCAATCGGCGTAAACACAGCCCCAATGCACGCTTGTTTGGTTCTTTTGTGCCGGAAACGCC
Organism: uncultured Alphaproteobacteria bacterium; assembly: GCA_944389465.1. Classification (GTDB taxonomy): domain Bacteria; phylum Pseudomonadota; class Alphaproteobacteria; order Rs-D84; family Rs-D84; genus Enterousia. The sequence goes on along the minus strand of CALXML010000006.1, from coordinate 18,120 downwards.
GGAATCTTGGATATATTTTTCAATACGCAGTCCCAATTCACGCGCTTTGTTTTCTATACCCAATTTTTGATTTTCACAATCTTGGTGGTCCGTACTGACGCGTATATAGCCATATACCATTTTATACTCCTGTGGTTATGACAATAAATTATACGTTTCAGAAATATATCTGTTATAAACGCGGACCAAAAACGCCCCGTTTGGGGCGAATTGACATGAAAATACTGAATGCTGAATCAGCGTTCATCACGATTACGTGGTCTGTCTATGAACATCCAAATAACCCAGACCAATGCCGCAATACCAATTATGCTGTACACAATGCTGCTGGCAATCGTGGCCGGACCAAAGATAAACGCGACAATATCAAAACCAAAGATTCCTATCAGTCCCCAATTCAGTGCCCCGATAATCGTCAATGGCATTAATACAAAGGTTGTCAATCCTCTCATCTCTTTTTCTCCTTTTGCAGATTTAATATGTCTTGTATAAAGACAAGCGAATTATAACTGTTTTTAAAACCACTTGCAATGGCAATAACGCATTTAGGAAAAGGTTCTTATATTGTAAAATCAATATGTTACGAAATAAAAACAGGTATATATTGCCGCAACTGTATTATTGATTATTTATGATAAAGTCAATGGCGTAATTGGCCAAATACAATCCAAATGTTCCGGTCACAGTTATAACCGAACCAAACGTTTTGCCGTTAACATTGTTATCTGCGGGCTGGGTTGAATATACAACTGGGAAATCTGGCAAGTGTTCATCGCGACACAACTTTCTGATTTTTGATGCCAATGGACAAACGCTGGTTTTTGATATTTTTGAAATCTTGATTTGTGTCGGGTCAGTTTTACGCGCGGCCCCCATACTGGATATAAATGCGACGTTATGCGCCCTGCACCATTTATACAGTGCCATTTTGGATTGAACGGTATCTATGGCATCCAGTACAAAATCTGGGGTGATGTTTAATTGGGTGTTTTCATCAAAAAACATTTGCATGGCTGTCACGCGAATATCTGGATTAATATCGTGAATCCGCGCGGCGGCCACGTCAACCTTTGGCCGGCCAATGGTGGAATCCAGCGCAAACAACTGGCGATTTATGTTTGATTTTTCTATTAAATCAGAATCAATTAATATTATATTGCCAACGCCGGTGCGGGCCAAAGCCTCGGCCGCAAAAGAACCAACCGCACCACATCCGACAATCATCACTGTTGCATTGTTCAGTTTTTTTATCGCATCATCGCCAAATAATAAACGTGTTCTGTGTAATCTGTCCATAATCTTATAAAATTCCAATGGTGTTACTATAAATGATATCCGCCATTTTATCGTTCGCAACTGATTTTATTTCAGATATACGCCCAACAACATCCACAACAACAGACGGGTTCATGCCATCACTTTCAACCAAAATTCTGTCGGATGGAGTTTGATAAACACTGCGCATCAGTCCGGTACGCTTTTTATTAAATATCATTGGTGAATATGAAAAATACATATTATATTCAGATGCCAAACGTTGCATTATGTCGGTGCTGCCTGAAAAAGAATGCGCAACCATAACCGGCGGTAAATTGCCGCGGTTTAATTTTAAAATGCGCAAAATGCGGTCCCACGCCCCAACACAATGTATAAATACAGGGCGATATAATTTATGCGCCATACTTAATTGCGTGGCAAAGACCGCCTGTTGTACGGAAATATCAGGATGATGGATATCAATCCCGATTTCGCCCACCATCAAGGCCGGATTTGTTAATAATTCTGTATTCATTGTGTCGGCCCAATTTACCGGCAATTTATTAATATACCACGGATGAACACCAATACAGCCACGCACGGCATCATAATTATTTGCTGTATTAATAACATTCGCCCAATCTGCTGGTGACGTTGCATTACAAATAAAATACTGAACGCCAGCATCAGTGGCCCTGTGCAAAATATCCGCCACATCCCCAGATTGCTGCAGATGACAATGTGAATCTATGAATTTCATACTGAAAATATTAAATCTTTATTCTGAATATTGCAAAGTTTTATTATTTATTGAATTAATAAAAAAAATAATGTATTCATTCCTGTTATACACAGCCAAGGAGTATAAATATGAATATTGCAGTTATTGGTTCTGGATATGTTGGATTACCAACAGCCTGTGGATTGGCCAGTTTTGGTCATAATGTTATATGCATTGATAATAATGAACAAAAACTGGCGGTATTGCAATCTGGCCATATGCCGTTGTTTGAACAGGGATTACAGGAATTGTATGAATCCAATAACAGCAATATCAGATTTTCTGGCGATATGTCTGATATTCAAAATGCTGAATTAATTATTTTGGCCGTCGGAACACCAATGTCAGATGACGGTTCTGCAAATTTACAATACATTTATGCCGCCGCCAATGAAATAAAGCCTTACTTGCAAAATGGCGCAATTGTTGCGACTAAATCAACAGTGCCGGTGGGAACAAACGATGAAATTGAACGCATTATAGATAACCCAAATGTGGATGTGGTTTCTATGCCGGAATTTCTGCGCGAAGGTTATGCCCTGTATGATTTTTTTCACCCAGACAGAATTATAATTGGCACCGACAGTATGGATGCTTTTAATAAAATTTATAATTTATATGCACCGCACATTGCACCAGAAAAAATTATTCATACAAATCGCCGGTCTGCAGAAATTATAAAATATGCATCAAATGCTTTTTTGGCCACTAAAATACATTTTATAAATGAAATAGCCGACTTATGCGAACAGGCGGGCGCAAATGTGGACGACGTCGCCAACGGTATGGGTGCAGATTCCAGAATTGGACGCAAATTTTTAAACGCCGGCATTGGATATGGGGGCAGTTGCTTTCCAAAAGATACCAATGCTTTGGCGTATATGGCCGGAAAATATGGCGTACAGTTGGGAATTGTATCCACCACTATCCAAGGAAATTATGACCGCAGATTCCGAATTGCAGAACGTATAAACGAACAAATTAAATCCGTTGGCCAAAATGCACGCGTGGCTGTGTTGGGATTGGCGTTTAAAAACGGTACGGATGACGTCAGATACAGTCCTGCAATTGATGTTATAAAAAATATACACCATAACCCAATTTATGCGTATGACCCGCAGGCAATGAAAAACGCATCACAGGTATTGGGCGATAACATCGTATATGAAAAATCTGTGCATGAATGCATTAAAAATGCTGATATAATCGTGATACTAACAGAATGGCCCGATTTCAAAGAATTGGAATCTGTAACCTTTGGCCGCCCAACAGTTATATTGGATTACAGAAATTTGTTGGACGAAAATATTATGCAGTCCAAGGAAAACGTCACATACAAACGAATTGGCAAGTAAACATCCCTTTGCCCAACCTGATTATACAGTTTTTTACCTGTATCATAATTTGTTGGTTGGGGTCGGTGGGGGTGTTTATAAACCAAAACAATTTTTGTGGTATTTTTTCTTGATTTTTGATTTTTTATATGGCAAAATTGAGCCCGAACGTTGGAAATAATGTCATGTGCATTATTTTCAGGTTCAGTTTTGGGGACATAGCTCAGTTGGTAGAGCAAATGACTTTTAATCATTGGGTCCAGGGTTCGAGTCCCTGTGTCCCCACCAAGATAAACCCGCGGATTCCCGCGGGATTTTTGTTTTTGGGTGATTTAATCCAATCACAAAATTTTTGCGTTTTTTGTCATATTTTTGCACAATTTGACACAATTTTGCACATTTTTTGCACAAAATTTGCACAATAAAATGTATTTGCTGACGCAAATAAGTTTATAATGACTGGATTGCTTCGCTTTGCTCGCAATGACAAGGACTGTGGACTGTACACAAACACGAGTAACATTCTCTGTTATCTGCACTCTAACAAAAACGGGGCGATGCCCCGTTTTTATCGTTTTTTTTATTTTGCGAACGAATAATCCATTACCAGATGATTTGGATTATATGTGCCATTCATAATTGCGATTGTATCCTCTACGATAACTAATTCTTCATTTGTGGCAATCATAAATATTTTTACACGACTGTCTGGGGCTGAAATTTCCATTTCATCAACGCCCTTGCGTGCCAATGCGGCGGCATTTTTTTCTTTATCCAATTTAATTCCCAATTCTTCCAATCCGCTGCAGAATTTTTCACGCAGGTAGTCATCATTTTCACCAACGCCAGCCGTGAATACCAATGCGTCCGTGTGCCCCAATTCAGCCATATATGCACCAATGTATTTTTTTACATTGTGGGCCTCCATTTCAATGGCCAAACGGCATTTATCATTTACCTCGCGGTTTTGTTCCACATCACGACGGTCAACAAAGCATTCCGTTACCCCCATCAGGCCCGAATCTTTGTTCAAATGCTTTTGCATTTGGTCCGGTGTTAAATGCAGACGTTCCATAACATACAGCACAACCCCCGGGTCAACATCCCCCGGACGCGTTCCCATGGTTAATCCCGACAATGGCGTCATCCCCAGTGATGTATCAACAGATACACCGTTTTTAATTGCAGTGGCAGATGCGCCCGACCCAATATGCAATGTTATCAAATTACACTGCGCGGCCGGTTTACCCAACATTTTTGCCGCACGTTTAGAAACATACAGGTGTGATGTTCCGTGAAAACCGTATCTGCGCACGCCCAATTCAGTATACCACGCATGTGGCACAGCGTAACGATATGCATAATCCGGCATAGTCTGATGAAAAGCGGTGTCAAACACGGCAACCTGCTTTGCATTTGGCAATAATTGTTTTGCCGTAACAATACCCATTAATGCAGATGGATTATGCAGCGGTGCAATTGGTGACAATTCATCAATAGTGCGCATTACTTCATCAGTAATTTCAACCGAAGACGCAAATTTATCGCCCCCCATAACAACACGGTGTCCAACGCCGCCAATTTCATTCATATCAATGGACGCATCGCGCAACATAAATAATACGACATTTAATGCTTCGTCGTGGTTTTTCATTTCTGTATCTTTGCGCTGTTTTGTGCCATCCGGATATTTTTGAGTAATAAAAGAATCCGGCAGTCCAATTTTTTCAACATTTCCACCAACAACGTATTTTTTTGAATCAGCGTCAAAAACCTGATATTTTAATGAAGACGAACCACAGTTCAAAGCAAGTATGTACATAATAACCCCTTTTTCTATGGGGTCAGCATAACACACGCACCGTCGTGTTTCAACAGTAAAAGTGCAAAAAAACACCGCCAATGGCGGTGAACATTATGCGGCAATTGAATAGTTATTCAAATTGTCCAAAATTATTTTATCAGCAACGGAAATGCCGGTGTTTGGATTTTTCTTGTGAAAGTTCTTTTGCTTGTCTTTTGCGTTGCCGAACATCCAAGAATACATTTTGCCGGTATGACTGTCGCGGCCAGATTCCAGCATATCCCAATACGCCATTAATTCGCGATATTTATCCTGATGATTACTGTCCCAATTATTCAGCGTATCGGTTTGTTTTGTAATTTGGTCAGATAACATCTGGATTGTTTGTGTTGCGTTTTCAAATTCCTGACGTTTATTTATTTTTCTGTCCATTTGTTTGGTTTTAACCGTAATGTCGTGCTGGGAATTGACAACGGCCTGCAACTGTGTCTGAATTGCGGGGTCGGTAACAGTTGGGGGCGTGGGATTTTGCCCCGCCTGCATTTGCATTAAATATGTTGCAACATTGTTTGCATCAGGGTGCGTTTGATTGTTCTGAACCCATTGAATCAAATTTTTAACCTGAATGTCCAGATTTTGATTTAATGTGGAAATATCCTGTCTGTATTGCCCAATTGATGCATCCAATGCCTGTTCCGTTATGCCACGGTTGCGCATTGCCGTTAAATCATTTTCCAAATTGGTCTTTTGTGTTTCGTTTGATGCCTTTTGTTGCTGGGTGACGTTTTTTTGCGCCGCTGTATCCGCAATCCAAGTATCACGGGCATTCTTTATGCGTCCCGTTTTACCGTTAAATTTACTGCCGTTCAGGCGGATTGCATTTCCACCAATTGTTATTAAATAGCCGATACCCATAAAGGCGGCCTTGATACTTTTGTCCATTGCATTTGTTACAAATTGCACGGCCTGATTTTTATTCCACGATAATCCACCATCGGAAAAGATAGATAGTTTTTCTTTTCCCAATACATCCATAATTTTACTGGTGGTATAACCATATTTAATTACGGATAAAACCTCCATCGCGGTTTTAGCCTCGTCCATTTTGTTTTCACGGACGGCCTTGATAACCAGTTCGGAAACCAGTGCTTTCATTTGACGACCGGTTTTCAGCGCACCGGCAAATGCCCGCGGCATAGTATTTTTTAATTCACCCAGTGTTTTATTCATCCAATCAAAATGGTCAACCGCACGGGGTGATTTATACATCAAATTCTTTTTTATATCACCGGCACTGTCAACCAGTTTGGCCAACCCGTCGGTGGGCTTGAATTTTGCACCGGTTAATGCCTTGAATATCAATTGGGCGGAATTAGAAAAGAACAGGCGGTCACCCTTGAACTTGATATACTTATCCATATAATCGGTCCAAGTATCTTTGACATTATCCTTCAGGTGTTGCCACGGGGTTAATTCATCACTGCGCTTTGGCGGAACATAATCCTTGCTGTCGGAATTGGCATAATCAACATTGGTAACCGACGCATCAAGATGTTTGGATATTTTGCCACGGTCATATAATTTGAATACATCATAAACCTTGGAATCGGTGGCCAGCGTATTTAACAATGATTTATAGTTACGCTTGAAATAATCCAATTTATTTGGGTTAACGGTACTGGTGTCAAAGCCATTTTCCACATCATTAAAATTAGGAATTGGTTGCCCCGTCAGACCAATGGCCTGTTGAAATTCTGCCTGTTGCGCATAGAATGTTATATATTGTGCAACAGTTTTTATTTTTTTCTGAAAATTCGGCGATGTATTATATTTTTTAGAATCAATGCCACTTAATAAATCTGAATAAGAAAAATCAGAATCAACCAACCCCCACTGCTTAAAATAAATTTCCAAACCATTTTTATGCGTGGTTAAAAAGTTTTTAAATTCACCGTTAATTAATGCCTCGGCCGTGGGGTTGGCAACTGCGTTTGAAAACAGGTGCGTTACAGGGTCGCCAAAATATTCGTTCAGGAAACTGGTGGCCTTGGCATTTTCCTTGAAACTGTCCTTGGACGCGGACATTTCACGGAATGCGTCCTGAAACGCATTAAAAAATTTGGTCCATTCTTTGTCATCCATAAACCAGTTGCCATTCGCATCTGTGGGGTCGGGCATATCATTATTAACCCATTTGCCATTGGCATCCTGATGCATTAATTTTGATTTCCAATTCTTCATATTTCCACGGAAATCATCAGACGACAGGTATACATCAAATTGGGCACGAACCTCAGCCGGCATATTGTTAAAACGCCGTTGCATATAATACTGCAATAAAAATTCATTCATATTTGCCATATTTTCGCCCCATGTATACCCATATTATTATAGTGCTTTTTTTGACAAAAATCAATATTTACGCTATAATTCCCATCGTAATGGGAAAGGAACGTTTATGAATAAAAAATCTGATTTACGTCGGTTTTTACGTAATGTTTATGGATATTCTTTCTTTAATAAACTGATACTGTTAACACCCGTTTATGCCGTATTTATGCAGGAAAATGGCCTGACAGATATGCAGTTGTCATTAATGTTTGTGGTTTTATCCGCTGGCACTTTTTTAACGCAAATTCCTGTTACATGGATAACGAACAAATTGGGTGTAAAGCCCGCCATATTATTGGGACAATTATTAAAGGCAATCGCGTTTGTACTGTGGCTGGTGTGGCCAACATTTTGGGGATTTGCCATTGGTATGTTTTTATGGGGTATGGAATGGGCCTTTTTCAATGTATCTTTTGAAAGTATGGTGTACGATGAACTGCGGGCGCGACATCATCAAAAAATTTATTCCAAAGTTCTGGGGGTGCGTTACAACGTTCAGGCCGCTGGAACCGCCCTGTCCGCATTTGGTTCACTGTTAATGTTTGCAGGATACGGTTGGATTACGTTTGCGTCGTTAATTTCGTTGGCTTTGTCTGCGATATGCATAATGCGCATAAAAATAAAATCACATCCGAATACCAAACGCCGTGTGCGTAAAACACACTTTATGAAATTGTTCAAAACAGGTGTTCGTATTTGCGCAAAAACACCATGCATTTTGTTAATGCTGATTATCAGTTTGCTGGTTGCAAATGTCGCGTATCTGGATGATTATTTAAGTCCAATTGGTTTGGAAATAGGTTTACCGGTTGAATTTGTTGGTATGATGCAATTCTTTATTTTGGGATGTGCGGTGTTGGGGCAAACGTTTGCGTATCGCTTTTCACGTGTTCGCGATTGGATTTTATACAGTCTGATTTGCGCCGGTGGCGCGGCATTTGTGCTGTTTTCGTTGTTTTATTCGCTGTCTGGATTATTGGCATTGGGATTGGCGTATGTTTTATTCAGCGGATTGAATGTTTTACTGTATTCGCGTTTCCAAGATTTTGTGCCGACAACTTACCGTTCTGTTATACTGTCGTTATACAGCATTGGCGATAATATTATTTATATAGGGACGTGCTTGGTTATCGGTTTGGGTGGCATGCTGGGCAGTTGGCGTTACAGTATTTGCGCGTTGGGATTAATATTAATTGGTGTTGGATTGTGGTCGCTGTTGTTTGTGCGCGACAAATGCGCTGTGACACCCGCTATTGGCGCACGTGCCGTTAAAACCACGCATCCCGCGGGCAAGGCATAGTTTCCTATATATTTATCATATCCGATTGATTAAAATATCGGTATGAAAATTAATCTGCGTAATACAATTTTAAAAATGATACCGTATGTTTTGTCTGTGGCCGGCGGACTGGTATTATTTATTGTTACCAAAGACGATATTCACAACCCCAGTGTGGCAGATTTAATAAACAATATTTCTGCATCATTGTTATCCATACCATTGGTGTTTTTATTGTATGATTATTCTAATTACCGCGTATCCAAACAATTGAAAAAGAATTTATCTGATAATATGGGCGATAAAATCAGTGTAACATTACTAAAATTAACAATGATAATCAGACAAATAACAGGACAACGTGGAAAATTAACCTTTACATCACTGAATAATATGGGCGATTTAAGTGTTAATTATATTGCGTCACACCTGAAAATAACGGAAAATTCACTGACAGCATTGCGTGCGGTACACAATGAACTGAACGAATTGATTTATCATAATTCAAATGCAAATGTTTTGTCTGCTGATGAAATACAATCTGTGGCAACAATAATGCGCGAAATATCCCAATTAATTAATGAACACAGTTTCAGAAAAAATAAACGCATCGCTGCAAAATATATAAAAAATATTTTGGGTCATATCACAGATTGGCTGGATTCAGATGCGTTTGCATCAATGCACTTTGAACAATTATTGGGGAATGCATTAACAGAAACACCAACGCATACGACCCGATAAATTCCTATAATAAATCGCCGGCTTTGATATATTCAGGGGTATTTGGTTTTAATAATTTTTGGGCACGGCGTGCATATTCACGCGCGCGTTCTGGTTTCCCAATCATATTATAATATTCTGCACGCGCCCAATTTGCACGCCCGTCGTCATCGCCATATGCACGCGCCAACACCCAATAAGTTAGCGGCATTGGCGTGGTCAATAATGCACGTTTACACATTTCAATTGCACGGTCGCGGTCACCCGTTTTATTACGTTCGGCCAATACCAGTGCCAGCGCAGTTTCAATTTGTGGCGCATTATCATTTAATAATTCCAAACTGTGTTCATATGCGTCCACACTGTCATCATAGTGCCCCAATTGATATTCTATATCCCCCAACAATTCATAAAAATACGGATTGTCGGGATTTCGGGATATTAATGTTAATGTTCCCACACGTGCATCGTCCAGATTGCCCGCCTGCATACGCGCGATTGCACGCGCATATAATGCAGCATCGGATGTATCAGAATTTGGATATGCGGTTGCGACATTGGCGGCACTGTCCAAATACCCAATCAGTTTAGCACGCACCAATTCATATTCCGCGCGTTGCGCATCTGTTGGTGCATTTGTGGCGTTGTAATCAGAATCCATTTCAGAAATATGTGCCCGAACATTGCTTAACCGTTCTGCGGTCAGCGGGTGATTTATTCTGTTTGGATTAATACGTGATTCCAACGCGCCCGTCATATGTTCCATTTGTTCAAAAACCTGAATAAAACCATCTGGATTTAATTTTGCACGTATCATTAATTTTAATCCCATATCGTCAGCAATGCGTTCCTCGTCCCGTGTGAATGCCAACATAGATTGCTGGGCAACGCCACTGGAACCCGCCAATACACCCGCCCCCAACGACGGGTCGCCACCCAACGCCATCAGTCCAACACCCAATGCCTGAATTAACATAGTACGTGTCATTTCGGCACTCATCCGGTCGGCCATTTGCGCCATATGCCCGCCCAGCGTGTGGCCCAATTCGTGGGCAACAACGGCCTGTAATGCATCTGGGGATTTTATTTGCGTCAGCAATCCGGTGTAAACATATACATCCTCGCCCCCCATAACGAATGCATTAAATTCATTACTGCCGATAATATGCACACGCAGACGCCCCGATGGGATATCCGCCGCGGTCGCCAAAGGTTCTATTAATTTCGTTAAAACGCGTTCTGTTTCTGTATCATTAATCAATGATGCCGCGTGTGCGGATATTGAAAATATTGCGCATAATAAAATTACAAATATTTTACGCACCGATTGTCACCCCACGGTCAAATATAAACATCAAATCACGCGTCCACGTGTCGTTTGTTATATCAACATTATCACGTGCAGCGGCCGCCGCCAATTTGAATAAATCCCGATGACGTGCGTAATCCACAAAATGATAATTTATCCAACCACTTTGCCGCGTGCCCAATAATTCGCCCGTGCCACGCATAATTAAATCCTGTTCTGCAATGGCAAAGCCATCATCTGTTTCTGTTAATACATCCAAACGTTTCAGTCCCATTTCACTGATGTTGCCCCCATACAGTAATATGCAATACGACTGTAAATTCCCGCGTCCCACACGCCCACGCAACTGATGCAACGCCGCCAAACCAAACCGTTCCGCGTTTTCAATAACAATTATTGTTGCACGGGGGACGTCAATGCCAACCTCTATGACCGTGGTGGCAACCAACAGGCGCATATCTGAATTATCATCTGCAAATTTGGCCATTACAGCATCGCGCTGCTTTTTATCCATTTGGCCGTGCACCAACCCCGCATGCGGAAATATTTTCTGTAATTCATCATATCGCGCATTTACAGCGGTTAAATTGGACGTGTCGGATTCATCCACCAATGGACAGACCCAGAAAACCTTTGCACCAGAATCTATTTGTACACGCAGACGCGCAATCAATTCGTTAATACGCGCAATTGGTAACTTGGTCGTGATAATTGGCAATCGGCCGGCGGGCTTTTCATTTATAACCGATACGTCCATATCGCCATATATTGTCATGGATAAAGTACGCGGAATCGGCGTTGCGGACAGTGCCAACAAATCAGGATTATTGCCCTTGGCCCGTAATGCTTCGCGTTGGGAAACCCCAAAGCGATGTTGTTCATCAACAATTACCAAACCCAAATCACGATATTCAACATCGTCGGAAAACAACGCATGAGTGCCAACAACTATTTTTGTGCGACCCGAACGCAGCGATACTAATTTTTCACGACGGGACGCGCCCTTGTCCCGACCGGTTAAAACATCGCACACGATACCCATTTTATCGCACATCGGCTTTATTTTTGCATAATGTTGCTGGGCCAGTGTATCTGTGGGGGCCAGTAATGCTGTTTGTGCCCCAGATTCAGCCATTTTTACCGCCGCCGCCAATGCGACAATTGTTTTACCACTGCCCACATCGCCCTGAACCAGACGCATCATTGGTACGTCACGCGCCAAATCAGCAAATATTTCCCGCAAAGTTCGCGTTTGTGCCCCCGTCATTGAAAACGGCAGCACCGCGTAAAATTTGCCCATTAAATCATACTTCTTTGGCCGCACAGTGCGATGATTGCGCACATCGGTGCGATTGCGACGGCTGATTACAATTGCCGTTTGGTGCGCCAATAATTCCCAATACGCCAGTTTTACAACATATGGCGAATTTGGTGATAAATCATCGGCCGTTTCAGGATAATGCACATGACGTAACGCATCAAAAAATTCACGAACATTATCATCCGGTTCGCCGGAAATTTTATCCGGCAAAATATTAAAAATCTGGTCGCGCACATTGGCAAAAGTTTTTTGTGTTAATCCCTCGCCTGCGGGATAAATCGCCTGAACAGATGGTATTTTATTTGCGTTTTGCATTTCTTCTATGAAATCAGGATGATTTATCGTCGGTCGCGGGTTGCGTTCCAATTTACCACTGACCATACGCCATTCGCCAATTGGCAATTTTTTCAGCCAATAATCCAGAAAGTTCACATTAAAAAACTGTAAAATTACAGTGTTGCCCATTTTGTCGGCACATGTAATTTGCGTGGGACGGCGATGACCACGAAATGTGCCGCCGGCCCTGTGCGATTTAACCAATAAGGGTATTGTTATAATGTCACCCGCATTGGCATCGGCCACATTTTCAGTAATTCCGCGTGCGCGAATATACGCGGGCGTATGCAACATAAAATCCAACACGCGCCGGCCACCCAACACATCATTAAACCGCGTGGCCAGAACTGGGCCAACGCCCTTGATAAACTGCAGGTCAGTATTTAAAAATTCAAATAATTCGCGCCTCATATACTATAAAATTAGTCAAAATATACAAAAATGGCAATAATAAAAAGTTTTAATCTTGCATTATATGGGCGCGTGCTGTAGAATTATTTTGTCAATGGGTGTTCCATTGATGGGGTGTCATAGCCCGTTTTCAGGCATCAAATCAAGATGTAAAAATGCTCCAACTGTTTTGGGTTGGAGGGCTGCGAATATATAGAATAAGCACACTATACCTGATATAGCTATGAACCTCCAACCACCTTAATTTCGGTGGTTTTTGTTTTACCCAAACACAAGGAGAGTTCACAATGAAATCAAAAATATTAATTGCCGGCCTGATTTGTGTGGCCACAATTCCACCGGCCAACGCGGTACCCGCACCGGCAGCCCAAGTTACCAAATGCGTAAAATTAACATCATCAACAACGTGTTCCTATCTTAATCCCGAGAGTAATGTTGTTGACTGGACATCAAATTGTACATCCAGTGGGACGAGTGTTGCAATAAGGGGCATAAGTCAATGTTCCAGCACAAGTGGCAGTTCAGCTGACCAAACAACGACGTCTTTGGAAGTTAGTGGCGGTACTGATGACAAGTATTGCTGGTGCAAAATGATATCACCGGCCGTGTCGTCTTGGGTGTTCGCCAACGCCCGCGGGACGGCGTCTGCTTGTGCCTCCCGTTGCGCGATCAACTGTGCGGACTTCGCAGCGTCCAATGCGTCTTTCCGGTCTGGGTTGTTCAATTATCTGTCCGATTAAATGTGGGGGCAAATATGAAAAGAATTTTTGTTTTAATTATGGCCATTGCGCCGTGTGCATCATTTGCCGTCGCACCATCAACATCGTGTCCATCGGGTTATGTAACAATAGAAGAGAAATATATGACTATTGCGGAGGCCTATAATTGCCCCACCGGATACACATCCGCCGGCACGGCGGACAGCTGTTTGGTATCCAGTCCGTCCGGTTCATGCATAATGTTTGCGCCAACCGGTGTCAGTTATACGGATGCATCCGGTACATACGAATATACGTCCGCATGCCCGTTGGAATGACCGCTGTCATTCCACACCTTTGTCATTGCGAGCAAAGCGAAGCAATCCAGTTAATATAAACTTATTTGCGTCCGCAAATGCGTTTTTATGGATTGCCACGCCACTGACGTGGCTCGCAATGACAAGGACGGTGGACTGTACACAAACACGAGTAACTTTCTCTGTTATCTGTACTCTGCACTCTAACAAAAACGGGGCAATGCCCCGTTTTTTACCCAACCAATTTTTGCCAAATGGTTTTATGTTTGGATGGTTGCTTTTTACGCTTGCGATGGGGTGCGTTCATTGTTGTTTTTTTCGCATCCGCATGCTGGGCGTTTTTCTTTTTCGCATCTGTTGACGGTGCGTATGCACCCAGCAAATCTTCGGTTTTATTTTGTTCGGGTGCGACACGCTGAATTGAATATTGTTCAATATTCATTAAACTGTCGTCCCCAACAATGACTATTTCCGTATCAAATTCAGATTCCATTGCGGCCAATTCCGCGCGTTTATGATTTAACAGATAAATCGCAACGTCCGTTGGAACGGTCATAATGATTTTCTGGGCACTTTTGGCCAGCAATTTTTCCTGCAGATGACGGAACAGTATTATGGCCGATGTTTGAATAGACGGCACAACCCCCGCCCCCATACAGTGCGGGCACTGAACATACGACGATTCCATAAAACTGCTGCGCAGACGTTGACGCGACAACATTAACACGCCAAAGTTATTAATTTTTGCCACCTGTGTACGTGCACGGTCGCGCTTCATAACCTCGCGCATTTTGGTTTCCAGTTTGCGATTGTTCTTTTCTTCTTCCATATCAATAAAGTCAATCGCGACAATGCCCGCCAAATCACGCAGGCGCAATTGCAGGGCGATTTCTTCGGCGGCCTCTAGATTAGTATTTAATGCCGTTTGTTCAATATCTTTTTCCTTTATCGCGCGTGATGAATTAACGTCAATTGTAACCATTGCCTCGGTCTGGTTAATAACCAATGAACCGCCGGATGGCAATTGGACGTATGGGCCGTGCAGACCCTCCAGTTGTTTTTCAACGCCGGCCTTGACCATTAATGGAACGGCGGCATCACGATATTGCACCAACTGTTTACGTGGCGCGCGACCATACATTTGCTGAAAATATTGCTTGGCGGCGTCATAAGCCTCTTCGCCCTGAATAATCAGAACATCATCCTTGTCAGACAAAAAGTCACGGACAACGCGACGCAACAGGGAATCTTCGGTATGAATGGTAACCGGCGCAACAGATTCCAATGTGGTTTTACGAATTTCATTCCACAGATTTACCAGATAATCATAATCCTTGGCAATATCAACCGGATTCGCGCCCATTGCCGCAGTGCGCAGGACGACAGTCATGCCCTTGGGTATTTTCAAATCGTGCAAAATTTCACGCAGACGGGCACGTTCGGCCTTGTCCGAAATTTTTTTGGAAATACCGTAACTGTTACGCTTGCGGGAATTAGGCATTAACACGGCAAAACGTCCCGCCAATGACAAATATGTTGTCATAGACGCGCCCTTTTGACCGCGTTCTTCCTTGACCCCTTGGACCAATAAGATTTGTTTTGGTTTTATAACGTCCTGAATTTTAAATTCGTGCGAACGTTTGACCAGTTCTTTGTTATCCTCGCCCGCGCTGTGGTCATCGTATTCGGCGACTTCATCAGCCTCGTCATCGGGGTCGTCGTCGTCGTCAACAATGTTGGCATGCGCCAATTCCAGTAACTTTTTCTTTTGTTCTGGGGTTACCTGATAATAGTCCGGATGAATTTCAGAAAACGGCAGAAATCCATTTTTTCCCGAACCATAATCAACGAATGCCGCCTGCAAGGAAGGTTCAACGCGAATAACCTTGGCCAGATAAATGTTCCCTTTTATCTGGGGTTTGGTGGTTGTTTCAACGTCAAAATCAGAAACACGGTTCGTGGCAGTATCCACCACCACAACACGGGTTTCCTCTGGGTGGACCGCGTCCACATAAATCTTCTTTGACATTTAGTAATCCTTTTATGTTATATGCGTATGGAATGGCAATAATCCGTCCCTGTGGGGCGTCCCAGCCCATGCCAAGAGAGTGCGCCACGATAACAATCAGCGCGTATCGAATTAGAAAAAATAGTGATAATATAAACACTTTATATCAACCCCATTTCATACGTTACCCATCAGCATAACATGACAGGCCCGCGCAAGCAAGGTATTTATTTTTTTCTGGGGGTGGATTTTTTTACCTTGTGTGGGATATGGGGGATTTTATCCTTGGCCTCGGCCAGCCAACGCTTCATCCGCGAACGCAGCCAATTTTCATATATGAAAAACAGCCCCCCAACGCCAATCAGTGGTAATACGTAATATATTATTCTGTACGCCAACAATGCGCCAAATATGTCCGCCTTGTCCACACCATCGGGCAATGCCAACAAAAATATACTTTCAAATACGCCAATTCCACCGGGGACCTGACTGAAAACACCCGTTGCCTGTGCGATTACAAACAATCCGATGTACGTGCCAAATGGAATTTGCACAAACGGCAACAGGCAAAAATACAGGACCAGTCCGGCCAAAACACTGTCTGTTGCGCCCAACAGGGTTTGAAACAACGCCGTTTTTGTTGTTGGCACTTGGAATTTTATGTTGCCAACCTTTATGCTTTTTTTGCTGAAAAACAGTGTTACCGCAAAATAAGCCAATACGGCCGCAGCGCATATGATAAACAGCGTGTTTATGCCGACACTGGCCCCGACAGACTGTTCCAAAATACGTGATGGGACTAAAAAATATCCTATTATAACAATGGCAGAGCATCCCAGAAAGAACGTTAACCCCGAAAAAGTTATCATTTTCACAATGTCGCCGCCACTGATGCGCCACCGTGTATATAATCTGTAGCGAATTGCGCCACCACTGACCACAGCGTTACCGGCATTATTACTGATTGCAAACCCCAGCATCCCCGCCAGCATCCATTTCCACCACGAAACACGTGCGCCAATATACCGCAATGCCAAAAAATCATACATAGACAAGCAAACATAGCCCGCCACACACGCAATACACGCCGCAATTAAATTAATCACAGGTATATTTATCAATGCATGAAAAATATCTGATAAACTGTATTCACGCAATTGCCACCACAACATAAAGGCGGCCAGTGCAAAGAAAAAAATGCCTGAATAACTAACTAACTTTTTGAACAAGCGTTTTGCCTTGGCTGACATAAAAATCCTTTTACCGACTGGACAGGATACACGCATAGCAGTAAAAAAGCAAATGCAAAAAGCATTGCAATCCTGTCCCTTTATTATATAGTATACAGCAATTCAAAAACAAAGGATTTATTTATGATGCGACCATCTATGCGCAAAACCGACCAAATTCGCCCCGTTTCGATGGAAACCGGTGTCAACAAGTGGGCCGAAGGTTCGTGCCTGATAAAAATGGGCGGGACCCAGGTTTTATGCACCGCATCAGTTGAAATGAATCAGCCACTTTGGAAACGAATACAGAATAAAACCGGCGGTTGGGTTACGGCAGAATATTCAATGTTGCCGCGCGCAAACGGCACGCGCAAGGGTCGCGAAACTTTGATGAAGGATCATCGCAGCGCGGAAATTTCGCGCCTGATTGGCCGTGCAATGCGCAGTGTCGTTGATATGGAAAAACTGGGGCGGCACACAATAACAATCGACTGTGATGTGATTCAGGCCGACGGCGGGACACGTTGCGCGGCGGTCACTGGCGGGTACGTGGCACTGGTGCTGGCAGTGCGGTGGCTGATTGATGCGGGACGCATACGCGAAAACCCTATACGGGATTATGTTGCCGCAATTTCAGCAGGTCTGTGGAACGGCGAATTGATATTGGATTTGGATTATGACGAAGATTGTGTCGCTGAAATGGATTCAAACTTTGTTGTATCTGGTGACGGTAAATTTATCGAAATTCAGGCAACTGGTGAACAACACCCATTTGACCGCGACCAGATTGAACAGTTAATGGATATGGCCACCGATGGGTGCAAAAAATTAATCGAATTACAAAAACAAGTATTGGAATAAAAAACGGGACATAAATGCCCCTTGCATTATTCATACTAACACGATATTATACGAATGTCAG
>CALXML010000005.1 GCA_944389465.1 uncultured Alphaproteobacteria bacterium | reverse complement strand
ATCTTGTTCTGCAGAAATTCTGACATGCCAGTTGAGGTCATTTGCGCAGAACTTTCTGTTACTGTTTCTGTGATATATTATGAAAGTGTTAAATTCGGGCGGACGGCACGCAGGTTGCTTAATGCCTGTTCCTGTGCGGCGCGGAATGCGTCCGGATTCCAGATTTGAAAACTGTTCCCACGGCCAACAAAAACAGCCGTATCCGTAATGCCAGCATGCGCCAGCAAATCGGCCGGTATAATTATGCGCCCCGTTACATCAAATGCCAATGGACGTGCATCTGCAAATAACATTGCAGATAAATCATCCAATTCACTGTCAAAAACACCCATTTTATCAGTGGCGGACGCCAACTGTTCCATACGGGACATGGACAGCCCCTCTATACAATTATGGGTAAAAGAACGATATAAAACAACACCCAGAAATTTTTCAGATGCGACCGAAGCCCGAAAGGAAGCAGGAACAGATATACGCCCCTTGGTATCCAAACGATTTTCATAAGATGAGAGAAACAATGACATTTATCAGGTCTTTGTTTTGGGCATCCGCCCGTGTTTCCTTCCTTGGCTTCACAGAAAATTTAGCACGCCATTTTATGGTTGTCAATGACATTTTATAATTATTTTATGGGATTTTATGGTTTTATAAATATATTCATATTAATTTTAAATAAAATTAAAAAATTTTCATTTTATGCTTGACCTGCGATTCGTTTTTGTTCTAAGATGTTTGTATAGACAAGGAGAAAAGAGTTAAAAGCCCCAGATTTCCGCGAAAATTCCGGATTTCCGGCAAAAACAAAAATCAAACCGAAAAATTAAATCTGTTTTTTGTAAATACCTGTGTACATACAAAAAATAATTGATTTTTCACCAAAAACCCGAAAGGAGGGACCGCACAATGTCAAAATCTATTAAAGAAATTATGATTGCCCTGAACCAAGTTTTAACAACAACCGTTTGGGTTAACGAAGACAGACAAATCATTTCATTGGCTGACGAATTACAAATTGGTCACAACAATGCGCCACGTGCCATAGAGGATTTACCACGTCCTTCCTTGGTTGGGGCATATGTATCACTGCAAATTCGCACTGACAATTTTGACGTTGCCGCAGAATCACTGGAAACCAAGGCTTTGGCACTGCGTGTAAAAGAAATGGTTTTTACCGAGGCAAAAAAAATTATGGATGCCGCCGACAATACGCAATCTGAAAAAATTGCACGCGCTGCTTAACATCTGCGCGCCCGCGCGGTCCATTGGGCATTCAAAACAGTTTCTGGGAAACCAGAAGGAGGGGAGAAATCACCGGCAAGTAATTGCCGGCGATTTATTTTTCACAAAAATAATATGCTGAAATTAAAACCTGAATACGCCACGTAAATGTACGTTGTAATTTGTATAATCCTGACGCAAATCTGCATTGATACCAACATCCAATTCTGTTATTGGATTAAATACGGCACGCAATTTAAGGCCTGTGTTTAATGCAAAACGTGGCAATGTTTCGCCAATTATACGATATGATGTATCATTCACAGATACGTATGCCCCATCTGATTCTGTGCGAATATCGTATGATGCGCCTATTTGAATTTCTGGTATCAAATCAATATTACCAACAGCCCAATTATTTCGCGTCACGGATACTGCGCCATATGCCGTTAAAAAGTGCAAATTATTATCTGACATTGTTTGATGTACGGCGTCTGTGGATTCATTGCGGTGTATTAATGTATATTTTGCACCGGCAAAGGGCTTGATATCCCAATTAATTGTGGAAAATCTGTATCCTAAATCAGACCACGCGCCATACGTATAAAAAGTCGGGTCATTATCTATCTGGATGCCAGCCACATTTTTCGTTTCTGTGGCGTCGGTATAAAATACGGTTGCCGCATTCCGCCATTCTATATTAAACGGTGTATAATTTGCGTACACCCCACCACCGTGTGTTGGCGCATGTATTGTGCGTGCCCAACTTTTTATTCTGTCATATTGATACATATAAACCGCGCCCAATGTTAATGCATTACGCGTATATTCCCCACCAACAGCAGCACCCGCGCCATACATATCAAAATCAGCGTATTGGGTTGTGCCCTGTAAATTACCGCCACCACCAAATCCAGAAAACCACAATTTTCCATTTGCCAGATAATTTCTGGTGGACGTGTCATTTGATATTAATGACGCAAAACGGGATGTATATGATGTTCCCAAAATTTGTATAATTGGTGCGGGTGACGGCGCAAGTGCTGTTAAAGACCGAATATAAGACAATGCGTCTGTTTGCAATAAAGCATCCATTTTTGCGTAAACATCATATTCCAACGAATTTGGCAACGCCGGTTCATTTTGCCACGCAGCCGCGGTTCTTATATTATTTTGCGTGCCACCCGCCCCGTTGATAACGTCATAAAAATCATTTTGTTTGGCAATTTCATACCAGCCATTTCCCGCTTGTGTAAACATATAAATATTATTATTTATCGTTGGGGTAAAAGTATCATTTACAGGCGCATCCCCCCGCAGCAATTGAACGCGCAATAATTTCGTATCATCCATTGCAGACGGACTTAAAATAACACTTAAATTTGCGCCTGTTGATATATCAAAACTGTTTGCAGTTATTGAACCATATGTGTCCCCATTATTTACCGTTATTTGTAATGCGGAACCCGAATCAAATACAGCATTGGACACAGCAATATTTGCCGTTCCCACATCCAGTGTACCACCAACCATATGCAAATTATCTGCATCAAAAAATTTTGCGCCATTATCAGATAATTTTACCGTGCCATTATATACCGTCACATCACCTGAAAAGCCGCCCATATCCGCATTTAATTCAATTGTGCCACCGGTTGGAACATTTTGCGTATTGTAAATGTATGGCCTGTTTATTATTATTTCACCAGTGCCAGTTATCGCATCATTAAAAATTATTGATTTATCTGATAATGCATTCATACTGATTGTGCCAGTGGAATGAATTGCGTTTGATATATCGCCCGATGTATTACCAGTAAATGTAACATCTGTATTATCCGCGATTAAATACAATTCTGACAAATTAAATATTGCACCACCACCATCTGTGGCCTTGTTGTTTTCAAATATAGTATCAATAACGTAAATATCGTCCCAGTTATAAATTGCGCCGCCATATGTTGCACTGTTGCCGGTAAATTGTGAATTTGATATATTCGCATATAACGTATCACCAATAATTCCATAATTACCAATTGCCCCACCTGTTTCACCGGTATTATTTTCAAATGTGCCGTACGATAAATTCATTTGCCCTGTGGAATAAATTGCACCGGCATCAGATGTACCGCTGTTATCAACAAATTTAACGCGGTTTAAATTCATTGTGTTTGAATTATACAGCCCCGCCCCGCTGGATGCTGAATTACCAATAAACGTACTGTCCGATATATTTAATGTGCCATCATTAAACGCAACACCACCATTATCACGCGCAGAATTATTTTGAAAAACAACATTATTAAATGTGGCTGTTGTTTCGTATTCGTTATATAAAACCCCACCATCACCACGTGTGGCCTGATTTGAATCAAAAACAGAATTTGAAACATTTATTGTGCCAGAATTATTCTGATACATTACGCCACCACCATATGTGGATGAATTTTCTGCAAACGCAACATTATTTACCGTTACATTACCACCCAGATTGGCAATAACCGCGCCCTGTGGACTGACAAAGTTATGATAAGATTTACTGATTGTCACAGAATCAGAATTATTAAACGCGCCACCGTTTTCCAAACTGAACGTATATCCATCTGAAACGGTAAATCCATTCAGTCCAGACCCGTTAAAATCAAATCCACCGCCATTAATTATTGTAGTACTGCCACCCGCAACACTTAATAAGCGTAACGCTGTTAAATCACCAGTAACAGTTATATCATTTTGTTCAGATGGCGTTTTATATAAACTGTAAAAAGTATTAAAATCTGGCGCATCCGCAGCAAATGCCGATGTCGTCATACAAATTCCAACAATTGTTAATACAGATGTTTTTAAATACATATTGTGCCCCCATTTTTATATAAACAGGGTTTGCAAAAACGTAAATTATATCAATACGTACGTATTCCCAATAAAAAACCGCCATAACGGCGGTAATTTTATTCTGAAGATATTTTTATTCTTGATTTACAATTTCATCACGAATTTTTGATGCCGCCGCCGCACGCGCCGCAATAACATCATTCAAATTAGCACGCGTCAAATCAGCCGCATACTTAATAGAATTAGCGAACGCCAGCGCATCACTGTTACCGTGCGTTTTTACGGCAAAACCCTTTAGTCCCAAGAATGTCGCCCCAGCATAAGAACGCGGGTCAATTTTATTCTTTAACCGTTTAAACACATGCACCAAGAAAAACGCCCCGATAATCGCCAATACTGATTTTTTCAGATTGTCCACCAAAACACGTTTGATTAATTTTGCAGTGCCCTCTACGGTTTTTAAAACGATATTACCGGTAAAGCCGTCTGTTACAACAACCTGAACATTACCGCCACCGATATCATTACCCTCTACGAATCCGATGTATTCGTATGGTAATTCATCCCTGTGTTCGGTTAATACCTTGTTCAATTTTTGCAGAACTTCGTTGCCCTTGGTTTCTTCGGAACCGATATTCAGAACCCCAACCTTTGGACTGGACATATGACCGATAACTTCGGCATAAACACTGCCAAGGATGGAAAAATCAAATAAATCACGTTCGTCGCATTGAACATTTGCCCCCAAATCCAACACAACCACACGTGAATCACCACCCCCAGATGGCAACATTGTTGTAATTGCAGGCCGTGAAATTCCATCAACTGTTTTTAATGCCAATTTTGATAAAGACATTAAAATCCCTGTGTTACCGGCACTGACAACCGCAGCAGAATTACCCTCGCGTACGTCCTTGATTGCCATATACATGGATGTATCCTGTGCATGACGAATTACGTCGCGCACTTTATCCGTGCCCTTGATTACATTGGGGGAATCTATAACCTCGCAATTTCTGGCGACACGTGGATATTTAGCCAACAACGGGTTTAATTTTTTTGTTTGACCAAACAGGCGGAAAAATACCTTGTCCTCGCCATTTTGGTACAGGAACTGGTTCATTCCACCCAATACCGCATTGGGGCCCTTGTCCCCACCCATTGCGTCAATTGCTATGATTTTCTTTTCTGCTGTCATAATATCATATTAAAAAAGCAGAACGGCACATTACATTCATCACGCGCCATGTTCTGCCTTTATATCTTTGGTTTTATTATTTTGCACCACACGCCGGACATACGTGATGTGGGCGTTTTTTTTCACCACAGGTTTTGCACACACTGCATGGCATTACAGACAATGCATCATGTGAACGACGCTGGGCTGAACGTGCTTTACTTGTTTTACTTTTTGGCGTTGCCATTTTATTATCCTTTTATTTACAGTTACGTATTTTATTAAAATCTGGCGCATTTGCAAGAAAAACTTTATTTTCCCCATATTCGTCAAAATTGCCCAGTTGTTACCGCAATAACAACTGGGCTGTGATTGACAGACACGGATTAAATATCCAACAATTGTTGTTGGGCATTGCCATCACGTGCCAGTTTTTCTGCCTTTTCCTCTTCACGGGCAATTTCACGTACACGGCGCACATATGCACCCGTACCAACCGGTATCAAACGGCCAACAATCAAGTTTTCATTGATACCAACCAATTTATCGGTTGCACCACTGATTGCTGCGTCCACCAGAACCTTGGTCGTCTGTTGGAACGATGCGTTTGATATAAATGAACGACTGGTCAGTGATGCACGGGTCAAGCCAACCAGAACCTGTGATGCTTCGGCTGGTTTACCACCATCGTGCACAACACGCGCGTTTTCTTCTTCAAAATCAACACGGTCAACAACCTGACCCATCAAGAATCCTGTGTCACCCGGATTTGTGATTTCCACGCGGCGTGTCATTTCGCGTATCAGAATTTCAATATGCTTGTCATTGATTGACACACCCTGCAGACGGTAAACCTGCTGAATTTGTTCAACCATAAATGTTGCCAATGCTTTCTGGCCCAAGATACGTAAAATATCCTGTGGAACGGGGTCGCCATCAACCAATTTATCGGCCTTTTTAACGACATCACCACTGCGCACCAACAGGTTTGTACCCTTTGGCACGGCGTATTCAACAGGCGCAGTACCATCATCTGGCATAATGCGAACAATAATCTTGGACTTGGCATCTTCCAGTTCAATTGTACCGTCAATTTCAGCCAATAATGCAGGGTTGGACGGACGACGAACTTCCAGCAATTCATTAACGCGTGGCAGACCGCCGGTAATATCGCCCGTACGTTTTGTTTGTACAGGGATACGCGCCAATACATCACCCGCCGCAACCGTTGCACCATTTGCAACATTCAAAATTGAATACATAGGCAACAGGTATTCTGCGATTTTTTTACCGCCCAATGAAATAACCTGACCCTTGTCATCAACCAATGTAATTGCAGGGTTTAACGCTTTCTTGGTATTTGCCTTCCAGTTAATAACCTTGCGCGAAGTGATACCGGTTGTGGAATCAACCTCTTCCTGATAAGATACGTTTTCAATCAAATCTTGGAATTGAACGATACCATCCTTTTCGGCAATGATTGTATTGGAATAAGGGTCCCATTCTGCAACCTTGGCCCCCTTGTCAACAGTATCACCGTCGTTAACAATCATCATTGCAGCATACGGCAGTTTTGTTGCGAACAATTTTTCGCCCTTGGCATCAATAACAGCCAATTCACCATTACGTGATAATACAACCACACGACCGGCTGAATTTTTAATTGTTTCAACGTTGGTCAGTTTAATTGTACCGGCAACTGGAACCTCTATGTAATGACTTTCTGCACCACCAGATGCAACACCACCAATGTGGAACGTACGCAAAGTCAACTGGGTCCCCGGTTCACCAATGGACTGGCCAGCGATAACGCCAACGGCTTCGCCAACGTGCACCAGTGCCTGACGGGACAAATCCATACCATAACATTTTGCACACAAACCATCACTGTGGCATGTTAAAACACTGCGCACATCAACAGATGGCAAACCAGATTCATTAATTTTGCGGGCGGCAGCCTTGGTCACCAATTCACCGGCAGGAACAATTACTTCCTTGGTAATTGGGTGAATAATATCATGCGCCGCGGTACGCCCCAGAACGACATCACCCAATGGCACGGATAATGTACTGCCCTGATATACAGGCTTTGCGGTAATATATTCATCAGTGCCACAATCGTGTTCTGTGATAACGGTATTTTGTGACAATTCAACCAAACGACGTGTCAGGTAACCCGCGTCAGCCGTTTTTAACGCCGTGTCGGACATACCCTTGCGCGCACCGTGGGTGGACGTAAAGTATTCCGCCATGGTCAAACCCTCTTTAAAGTTTGAAATAATCGGAACTTCTATAATAGAACCGTCGGGCTTCTGCATCATACCGCGCATACCAGCAACCTGCTGAATCTGACGTTTTGAACCACGCGCACCAGACAACGCCATCATCAAAACAGAATTCCAATGGTCACCCGTCGTCTTGCCCAATGCAGCATACGCCAAATCACCAATTTTATCGGTTGTATTCTGCCACAAGTCAATTAACTTATTGTGTTTTTCACCACTGGATAACAAACCGTTTTGATATTGTTGTTCAATTTCTTCGGCTGCTTTTTCAGTTTGTTCAATGATGTTTTTCTTTTCTTCTGGAATAACAATATCATCGTAACCAATTGAAATACCACTGCGGGCAGCCTGTTCAAAACCAGTATCTTTTAATGCGTCGGCCAACAGAATTGTTGCCTTGTCCCCGCAACGTTCGTATGTTGTTGCCAATAATGATTTGATTTCGCCAACTGGCATAACCTTGTTCACCAAATCAAATGGCATATTTTCAGATTCAGGCAATAACTGGCCCAAAATCATACGGCCGGCGGTTGTTTTATAAATCTTGCCATTGATACGTGCAACAATTGGTGTGTGCAGCGTGATGGATTTGTTTTCCAACGCCATTTTTACTTCGTCCATATTGGCAAAGCGCGGTGATTTATCCGTGTGTTCGCCGTTAATTAACGAAATGTAATACACACCCAACACCATGTCTTGGGACGGCACAATCATAGGTTCGCCGTTCGCAGGTGACAAAATGTTATTGGATGACAGCATTAATGTGCGGGCTTCTAACTGGGCCTCTAATGAAATAGGAACATGCACAGCCATCTGGTCACCGTCAAAGTCAGCATTGAATCCCTTGCAGACCAATGGATGCAGACGGATAGCCTTGCCCTCTATTAACACCGGTTCAAATGCCAACATAGACAAACGGTGCAAAGTCGGCTGGCGGTTTAACAAAACAGGATGTTGATGAATAACATGTTCCAAAATTTCCCAAACAACATCTTCACCATTTTCAACCATTTTACGTGCTGTTTTAATGGTGTTTGCATAATCACCCGCCATTAAACGCGCATAAACGAATGGTTTAAATAATTCCAACGCCATTGTTTTTGGCAATCCAACCTGATGCAATTTCAGTGATGGTCCAGACACAATAACACTGCGCCCTGAATAATCCACACGTTTACCCAACAAATTCATACGGAAACGACCAGATTTACCGCGCAATGAATCAGACAAAGATTTCAATGGGCGGCGGTTCTGTGACATCATTGGGCGCGCCTTGTGTCCATTATCAAATAATGAATCAACGGCCTCTTGTAACATACGCTTTTCATTACGAACAATGATTTCGGGCGCATGCATTTCAATAAATCTTTTCAAACGATTGTTACGAATAATTACACGACGATACAAATCGTTCAGGTCAGATGCCGCAACATGGCCCGCATCCAATGTTACCAATGGACGCATATCTGGTGGAATGACCGGAATAACATCAGGCAACATCCATGCAGGGTCTGTTTTAGAATCCAAAAACGCCTCTACTAACTTTAATTGCTTGATTAAGCCCTTGCGCTTGGCATCAGATTTTGTTTCGGCCAATTCAGCACGCAGACGTGTGCGTTCATCGCCCATATCCATATCAGCAATAATGCTGCGAATGCCTTCGGCACCAATGCCAACACGGAAAGAATCCGCACCAAATTCTTCCACGGCCTTTTGATATTCATCTTCGCTGATGACATCGTATTGTTTCAAACTGGTCAACCCCGGTTCAATAACAATATACGCATCATATGAAATAACCTGTTCCAATTTCTTCTGTGGCAGGTTGTTTAACAACGTTGCAATTTTGCCTTCACGCAAAAACCAAGTATGCGCAACAGGCATTGCCAATTTAATGTGTCCCATACGTTCACGACGAACGGATGAAGAGCCAACCTCTACCCCGCAACGTTCACAAACAACACCACGGAATTTAATTCTTTTATATTTTCCGCATGCGCATTCGTAATCCTTGACAGGGCCAAAAATCTGTTGACAGAACAGTCCCTCGGGCTCTGGCTTCATAGAATGATAATTAATGGTTTCAGGCTTTTTTACTTCGCCATGTGACCAAGACAGAATTTCTTCTGGTGACGCAATGGTGATGCGCAACGCGTCAAACTGTTCTTTGGTTTCAATTTGTCCAAATATCTTTTGCAACATATTGGTCATTATATTTTGCTCCTTTCAAAAGGGTTCATATCGGTTACCAACGTATTTATTGGCAACCGATATTTAATGCTTTTAATCTACTTTCTTTGGTGTCAACGCCAAACCCAAACCGCGCAATTCACGCATAAATACGTTAAATGCCTCTGGCGTGCCGGTCTGGAAATCATTGCTGCCGGAAATAATTGCTTCGTACATTTTGGTACGTCCGACAATATCGTCTGACTTTACAGTCAACATTTCGCGCAGCAGGTGTGCAGCACCGTGTGCTTCCAGTGCCCAAACCTCCATTTCACCCAAACGCTGACCACCCATGTGGGCCTTGCCAGACAATGGCTGTTGTGTTACCAAAGAATAATTACCGGTTGAACGTGCGTGAATCTTTTCATCAACCAAGTGATGCAGTTTCAGCATGTACATAACACCAACGGTTACCGGACGTGCAAATTTTTCACCCGTCATACCATCATACAATGTGAATTGACCAGTTTCAGGTAATTTAGCCAATTTCAACATACGTCTGATGTCTTCTGATGTTGCACCGTCAAATGTTGGTGTTGCCATTGGGACACCGTCACGCAACAGGGCTGCTTCGGCACGGACGTCTGTATCTGTCATTTTATCCAGTTTTTCAGCAGTTTCCTTGCCATAAATTTTGCCCATAATGCCGCGCAAATCGTCCGTCACAGCACGCTTTTGTTTTACTTCGTCCAACACAGCACCAATTTGCTGGCCCAATGTACGCGCCGCCATCCCAAGGTGCGTTTCCAAAATCTGTCCCAAATTCATACGGGACGGCACACCCAATGGATTTAACACCAAATCAACTGGGGTCCCATCTTCCATATATGGCATATCTTCTATTGGGACAACCTTGGATACAATACCCTTGTTACCGTGACGGCCGGCCATTTTATCACCGGGCTGTAATTTCATTTTGTGTGCGATATAAACCTTGACAGTCTTTAATACACCGGCACCCAAAGAATTTGTTTCGGTGGCCTTGGCAATTTCAGCATCTGCCTTTTCATTCAGTGCCTTTAACTTTGCCACGTGCTGTTCACGCAGTTCGTCAATCTTTGCCTGTGCCTCTTTATCCTTGACAACCAGTTTCTTTACATCAGCAGGTTTAATGCCTTCAAACACTTCCTGTGTCAGTTTTTTGCCAATAAATGGTTTCAAACTGCCCGTACCTGCGTCAATAACCATACCTTCGGCGATTTGGAAAATCTGGTCGGCAAAGCCACGTTCCATAATGGATGTTTCCTCTTCGCGGTCGCGGTTTATTTTTTCAATCTTTTGCAGTTCAATCATCTGGGTACGTTCGTCTTTCTTAACACCATGACGTGTTAAAACATTAACCCCGATAACTGTACCTTCTTCGTTCGGGCCAACGCGCAGGGATGTATCCTTTACATTTAATGCCTTTTCACCAAAGATGTTACGTAATAATGCCTCTTCTGGTGTTAATAATGTTTCGGATTTTGGCGATACACGACCAACCAAAATATCACCCTGTTTTACGCGTGCACCAACGTAAATAATTCCAGATTCGTCCAGATTCTTTAACGCTTCTTCGCTGACATTTGGAATATCACGCGTTAAACTTTCTGGGCCCAATTGGGTATCACGAACCTTAAATTCTTTTTCAACAATCTTGACAGATGTGAACACGTCATCACGTGAAATGCGTTCGGAAATAACGATTGAATCTTCATAGTTATATCCACGCCATGGCACGAATGCAACCAACACGTTGCGTCCCAATGCCAATTCACCATAATTCATTGATGAACCATCGGCAATAATATCACCCGCAGAAATACGGTCGCCAACCTTGACCAATGGTTTTTGATGAATCAGTGTTTCACTGTTGCTGCGTTCAAATTTTTCAAGGTTATAAATGTCAACACCGGTCACGACATTGCGACTGTTCATACATTTAATAACAATACGGTTTGCATCAACAGATTCAACAACACCACTGTGCTTGGCCGCGACACCGGTACGGGAATCACGGGCAACTTCGCGTTCTATGCCCGTTCCGACCAATGGGGCCTGAACACGCAATAATGGAATTGCCTGACGCTGCATGTTTGAACCCATCAAAGCACGGTTCGCGTCGTCATTTTCAACAAATGGAATTAATCCAGTTGCAATGGACACCACCTGACGTGGTTCAACGTCAATCAGGTCAACTTCTTCCTTGGGTACCATGGTAAATTCACCATCAACACGCGCGGTTACTGTATCTTCGGCCAGAACGCCGGCGGCTGTTGTTGGGGTGTTACCCTGTGCAATTTTGTGTCCCAATTCTTCATCAGCGGTCAGATATACCATTTTATTGGTAATCTTGCTGTTTTCAACAACGTAATACGGTGTTTCAATAAAGCCATATGGATTAACACGTGCATAAGTTGCCAAATGGTTAATCAAACCAATATTCGCACCTTCGGGTGTGTTAATCGGGCACAAACGACCATAGTGTGTTGGATGAACGTCGCGGACGTCAATACCCGCACGGTCACGGTTCAATCCCCCCGGCCCCAATGCAGAAATACGACGTTTGTGTTCCAATTCAGCCAATGGATTATATGCATCCATAAACTGTGATAATTGTGATGTGCCCAAAAATTCAGAAACCAATGACATTAATGGCTTTACATTAATAACATCCTGTGGCTGCATATTGGCAATGTTTGGTGAAGACAAACTTTCACGGACCAAGCGTTCAATACGAACCATACCTGTGCGGAAATTCTGTTCCAACAATTCACCAACCGTGCGCACACGACGATTTGACAGGTTATCAATATCATCAACGGTATCCTTGTGGTCAATGATATTGGTCAATGTTTTCAATACCGCCAAAAAGTCTGATTTTGTTAACAAACGTTCGTCTTCTGGCTTTTTACCGGAATCTATTTTCAAACGCTTGTTCATCTTGAAACGGCCAACGGCGGACAAATCATAGTATGCAGCATCAAATCCCTGACGCATAAACAGATTAATCGCGGCCTCTAGTGTTGGGCGTTCCCCCGGACGGATGATATTATAAATTTCAATTAATGCCTCTTCACGATTAACGGTTTTATCCGCAATCAATGTATTACGCATATGTGCCGTGATTGTTGTATTATCAATGGAAATTAATGAAATTTCACGAACATTCATTTTTTCCAAATCGGCCATTACATCCGGTGTGATTTCAGTGCCAGCACGCCAGATAACATTTCCTTCGGCATCCAAAATTGGGTCAAACAAATATTCACCAATCAAGGAATCCGGCACAATACCAAATTCTTTGGATGCATCCATAACGCGTTTCAGACGTTTGGCATTCATACGGTCGCCCTTGGACGCCAAAGGCTTTTTATCACGTGGATTAATCAAATCGTAATTCAAACGATATTTATCCAATCCTTCAAAACTGGCGGTTTGGCCAATCCACATATTGCCATCAAATTTCAATGGAATGCGTTTGTAAAACACAGACAGGATTTCTGCATCATCCATTCCACGAATTGTTGATTTGCGTGGGTCCGCAATCCATTTCTTTTCATCTTCGGCGGATGGCAAACAACGTAACAAAACCGTTGCAGGAATTTTGCGACGGCGGTCAATACGGACGTAAATAACGCCCTTGGATTCTTCAAAATCAATCCACGAACCATGTTCAGGAATGATACGTGCAGTATATGTAATTGGATTGCCTGCAATTTTTGCTTCCTTGGTTGTGGCGAACACGACACCCTGTGCACGATGCATCTGTGACACGATAACACGTTCAACACCGGCGGCAATAAAACTGCCCCGTTCAGTCATTAATGGAACATCGCCCATAAAGATTTCTTGCTCTTTGATGTCGCGCAGCGTTTTTTTGCCATCTTCTGCAACATCCCACAAAATCAATCTCAGCTTCAGTTTCAACTTGCTGGAATAAGTCAAGTTGCGCAGCATACATTCTTTTACTGTGTATACAGGCTTGTCCAGTGTGTATTCAACAAATTCAAGGTCTGCGATACCCGCATAATCCTTGATTGGAAACATAGATGAAAAAACATTCTGCAGGCCCATATTTTTTCTGTTTTGTGGGTCCACATCAGCCTGTAAGAAATCCTTGTAAGAATTATATTGAATTTCAACTAAATCAGGAAGCGGAGTTTGCAAAAAACTTTTTCCAAAAGATTTTCTGAATTTCTGGATAACTGCCATTGGTATCAATCCTTTTTTTTATGCGTTTTGCAAACGAAACAAATTTTATACATTTATACGCCTTTGTGCCCACCTGAGAAAATATCCCAGATGGGCGGCGTTTGCATGATTTTCATCACGACTTTATATTTTGAACCGTACGGTTCGGGATGAATTATTTCAATTCAACCTTTGCACCAGCTGCTTCTAATGTAGCCTTCATTTTTTCGGCTTCATCTTTTGCAACTGCTTCTTTTACTGTTTTTGGTGCGCTTTCTACCAAAGCCTTGGCTTCGCCCAAGCCCAAACCTGTCATTTCTTTGACAGCCTTGATAACGGCCAATTTGTTTGCACCAACATCAGACAGAACCACGTCAAATTCTGACTTTTCTTCTGCTGCTGCGGCGGCTGGGCCTGCGGCTACTGCAACTGCAGCGGCGGCACTGACGCCCCATGTTTCTTCTAATGCCTTGGACAATTCAACTGCTTCCATAACAGTCAATTTTGACAATTCTTCAACTAATTTTTGAATGTCTGCCATTTTTTTGCTCCTATATAATCAGAACATTACTGTTCTGGTTTGTATTAATTCTTTTTTCCATACTCTGCAGAAACGCGTGCCAAACGTGACGCTGGTTCAACCAATATACGCGCAATTTTGCCACGGATTTCCAACAGGGACGGCAGTTTGGATAATTGCAAAATATCGTCTTTGCTTAAAACACCTGCATCCATTTTACCACCGACAATTGTCAGGTTTGGATGTTCATCTGCAAATTTGGCCAAAACCTTTGTTACCGCCAAACCATCTGTTGCAACCGCAACAGCCGTTGGACGCGCCATCATTTCAGATACAGGTTCAAAATCGGTGTCTTTTAACGCCAATTTCATCAAACGGTTTTTGACAACTTTGAATACAGAAACCAATGGACGCAATTCATTGCGCAGGGCTTCAAATTCTTTTACTGTCAAACCATGGTTTTCAACAACGAAAACACCGTTTGCTTCCTTCAAGGACGATTGCAACGCTGAAATCAAATCTGATTTTTCTTCGCGTCTCATATCTTTACCCTTATCTGCAAGATTTCAGGTTTAACCCCAAAATCCCTGTTTTGTTAAACTTTCCATCCAACGTTGCCGTTGGGTGGGGCCTGATTCTGCCCCAAAGAATTTTTTCTTTGTCTATGATGGAAATTAAGCCCAGTTTCCCGAACACCATCAGTCTTGGACAGAAATCTGTACGTGGTGGGGCATGCGCCCCACCGCGATTTATTATTTTATATCAACCTTTAATCCGGGGCCTTGGGTTGTGGCAACGGCCGCACCCAAAATATACTGACCCTTGACAGATGCAGGTTTAACTTTCTTTAATTGATCAACCAACGCGTTAACGTTTTCAACCAATTTATCTGTTGCAAATGACATTTTACCAACACCGGCATGGATAATACCACGTTTTTCAGCGCGATATTCAATTTGTCCAGCCTTGGCCGTGGCAACAGCATCAGCAACATTGTTTGTAACTGTGCCCAATTTTGGGTTCGGCATTAATCCCTTGGGCCCCAAAATACGTGCAATCTTTGACATTTTTGGCATCATATCCGGTGTTGCAATAACGCGGTCAAAATTAATTTCTCCGGCCGCAACACGTTCAATTAAATCTTCGCCACCAACAACGTCTGCACCAGCCTTTTTGGCTTCGTCAGTCGCATTTACAGTAAATACCGCAACACGCACTGTTTTACCAGTACCGTTTGGCAAAGATACCATACCACGAATGTTTTGGTCTGCCTTGGTCACATCAACACCCAAACGAATTGCAATTTCCAGACTTTCGTCAAATTTCTTGGACGCATATTCACGCAATGTTTCAATAGCATCAGCAACTGAATAAACCTTGTCAGTGTCTAATTTAGCCCAAGTTTGCTGTCTTTTTGTAACTTTCATATCTTATTCCTCCACCTTTACGCCCATTGAACGGCACTGACCCGCAACGATGTTCATCGCGGATTCAATGGTAGAGCAATTCAAGTCCGGCATTTTATTTTGTGCAATTTCGCGGATTTGGTCCTGTGTAATTGTACCAACAAAATCACGCCCCGGTTTATGAGAGCCGATTTTCAATTTCAATGCTTTTTTAATATAGTATGATACCGGTGGCAGTTTCATAATAAATTCAAAACTGCGGTCAGTATATACCGTTATAATGCATGGAATCGGCATTCCCGGTTCTTTATCAGCCGTTTTGTCGTTAAACTGTTTGCAAAATTCTGCAATGTTAACACCAGCCGCACCCAACGCCGGCCCAATCGGTGGCGCAGGATTCGCCTGCTTCGCGGGAACGACCAGTTTGACCACTCCCTTTAATTCTTTTTTTGCTGCCATTTTTTTTCACTCCATTTTTTGGTTAGTGTTCGTGGTACGATGTGGCGCATCTACCACGTATTTTGCGCGCCTTGCACACGCCCGTCGGTTACCCGATTAAACTCTTTCAACCTGTTCAAAATCTAATTCAACACTGGTTTCGCGACCAAATACCAAAATGGTCACAGTCATTTTTTGTTTTACATTATCAACTTCGGCAACGATACCATTAAAGCCTGAAAACGGCCCATCAATAACATGTACCTCTTGACCAACATCGTATGTAACATCTTCGGTAACGGTGCTGCCCTCTTCTACTTGCTTTAACAGGCGGCGCGCTTCTTCTTCGCTGACTGCAATTGGTTTATTTTTTGCCCCCAGAAACATTACAACCTGCGGCATTAATTTTACCAACGAAAAAGTTTCGTTATTCATAATCATTTGAACAACGATATATCCGGGGAAAAACTTTTTTTCTGATTTTACACGTTTGCCGGCCTTGACCTCTGTAATTTCGCGCGTCGGAACCAAAATTTCGCCAAAATAAGCATTCAGACGACGTTTATCAATTTGTTCACGCAAATTACGTGCGACCTTATCCTCGCAACCGGTATGAACGTTCACAACGAACCACTGCATTTTATCTTCCATAATCAACACCTTTGCCCGTTTAGAAAATCCAGCCCATCAGCGCGTTCAAAATACTGTCAACAACAAAAAAGAACAACGCCGCAACCCCAGAAAATACCAGAATCATAATAGTTGCACGAATAACACTGTCGCGCGATGGCCACACAATTTTGAACCATTCACTGCGCACCGATTTAATATAATCCAGTATTTTTTTCATATAAACATATCCCAATGTCTTGCAATCGCCCGCCTTCGCGAAACGCTTCGGTGGGCACTGAAATTTCTTAATTGGCGCTGCCAATAACGAAATTTCGTGGCAGGGGCAGAAGGAAAGTTCGGTTTCACCTCACCACTCGTACGGATTTCGCCGCGCCACGCTTGCAAAATCCAACTCGTATGCGAACCCAACATTTTATTTATTCGGGTTCAATTCCTTTGCCCACTCTGTAATCTAAATTCCCCAAAATATGACACGCATATTTTGGCGAATTTCGTGGCAGGGGCAGAAGGAATCGAACCCTCATCCGCGGTTTTGGAGACCGATATTCTACCGTTGAACTATGCCCCTATTACATACACTAAACTACCTGTCTGTCATACCGCCTGACCCCGCAGTCTGCGTAAAGATAGCATAAACACACAGAAAAGCAAGTAAAAAGTATTATAATTTTTTTATTTATTTTCTGCAAGTAAATTTTCAAATAACCTTTTTATTTAATTATGTTTTTAGTGCACTTTTTACTTGCGTATGCGGACTATTTTTTTCTACAATCATTTTATATAAGATGGGGAGGAATCCGTTGCAACACCGCGTAGAACCGCCAATTTTACTGTCCAGATTGATGATTTTTGTATTCGCCGGAATGCTGGTGGTGTTGGGCGTATTGGGGGTGACGCTGTATAATATGTACCCATTGGACAGACCACAGGTGTTCTTTTTACTGTCTGCACCAAAGAATGATTTACGGGTCGTCTTGGCCGAAATGGTGCCAAATGATGAAAATCTGGAAAACTATAAACTGTCATTCATTCGCGAATATGTTCGCGCCAGAAATGAAATTGTGCCGGACGCACGTGAAATGCGTACAAAATGGAATAATGACGTTGATGGGGTTGTGTATGCTTGGTCCACGCCTGATATTTATAATGCTTTTACACAAACAAATATGTGGAACGCGTGGATGAGTGGCGTGCCAGATTTTGATTTTTCTTGTTCTGTGGAATTTGAAAACGGGGCTATTGAATATCGTAATTCAGAAAATAACGAATACGCCATCAAATTCCGCTATTTCTGTTCAGATAGTAATAGACAGATGGACAAAAAAGAGTATAAAATAAAAATAAAATTGGATATGGCTGATGGGACAACAATGAAATGGGTTGACCGTCTGAATAATCCGTTGGGAATACGTGTTTCAGAATATGTGGTTGAATCTGGGAACGGGGACCCATTGGATACCGGTTATTTGGCAACTGATGTCCAATAAACAGAACAGTAACAGAAACGGAAGGAAAAGTTATGACATTTGCAAAGGCGTTAAAGTTAAATGTATCCGTGTTATGCATTATGATGCTGTGTGGTGGCGCAATGGCGGCAACCAGCACAAATTACGGTGTGCAAAATGCGTGGGATAATCCAACCGCTAATATGGCATCGGGCAGTTTGAAACCGGGGTATGCACAACTGACTTGGTCCAAGGGCAGTGTTTTACCCGTTAAACTGCGTAACGGAATGACCACATTGATAACTTTGCCAAATGGTGAAAAAATTGCAGATGCAGTTATTGGTAACGACGGCCTGTTTGTAATTGATGCCGCACAGGGTGGCAGTACTATGTTTATAACCCCAAATTCTGCAAATCAGGGTTCGGATACAAATTTAATTGTTACCGGTGAATCTGGTAATGTTTATACTTTTTATCTGCGCAGCGAACCATCAAATTCCAGTGAAATTACTTATTCACAGGTTGATGTTACTTTGGATGGCACATCCACATTGCCAAATGCAACAGGCGCGGTTAATGCGGCGGGTGGGTCTTCATCAATATTCAAGAAAGTATCAAACGCATCCAGCACGGTTGGCGTTGACGGCGAAGATTATGGTTGGATTAAATCAATGAAAATTGACCCATCTGAATTTCGCTTTGATTTGGATATATTTGTACCAAATCCTGATGATTACGTGATTGCACCCGAACGTGTGTGGCGCGACCAGATATTTACATACATTGATTTCGGGGACAAGGTTATTTCCATGACCCAACGTCCTGTGGTGTCCCTGTTAATAGAGGGCGGTGAATCCCCCGTTGGTTTCCGCACCGATGGCGAAGATGGTCGGTTATTAATAGTAGAGGCCGTTGGTGATATGGTTCTGCGCAGTGGCCAACGTATTGTTTGTATCAAAAAGCGTGAAAAACCATTCTTGATTGCGGATACGGCATCTGTTATGGCATTGGCCGAGGCAAACGTTGCACAATCCATTATGTCCGGCCAATCATTAAACAACATTGCGTATACCGCGGATGTAAATGCGATTAACGCATCTGCCAATGGATATACAACCACACCAATGATGGTTGGTAATATGCCAATGGGTACAACAACCGGCACATATGCACCGGCGGGGTATGTAATACCGGCGGCTGCAAATTATGGTACAACCAGTGGTGGTGGCAGTGGCGTTACAATGATTCCAACAGAACGCCTGACAGCGGGTTCATTCCTGCCGCAATCAAATATCCCATTAATTACCAGCAATCAAACCGGTGTTGCAGTTGAATTAAAATCCGACACATCGGTCAAGGCATTGGATGATTATTGGGCAAACCTGTTGGCTAAATTCAGTGGCGAAGATGGTCAGGGCATCCTGACCCCGTACAAGGATATGGTATTCTTTGCGGTTGACGAACAGGGGGTTGGCGATTTGGGTGCTGATTCATCTGCGGCGCGTCTGTATCGTTTGCGTATTGGGCCATTATCTGATGTAACATCCGCACAGGAACTGTGCAATAAACTGTTACAATTCAGTGGCACCAGTTGCAGTGTGGTACGGGTACAATAAAGTAATGATTGCGTAATTGTGGATACGGAATGAACAAGTTAAAAAAGCAATTTTCTGATTTACGTAAAAATACACCAAAGCATATTCAATGGCTGTTGTTGGCGGCTGCATTTGTTGTGGTGCTGATTTTGTTAACATTGTTGTTGACACGCCACGAAGAAGAAAAACTGGAAAATACAGATGAAATTGCAACTGTATTAACAATTGCGCCGGATACAATTGATTGGGCCAATGTTTTGGTTGGGGAATCTGAAACTGAAACCGTTAAAATTTCAGCCAGTGCGCCGGCCAAAATTATGGATGTGCGGTTGGCTTCTGATGTTGATGGGTTGGAACAGCCACAACAAACATGTACCAATATGGGACAAATTGATTCAGAAATATCTTGTTCTGTGGTTTTGACATATAAACCAACCTCTGGGGCGGATGCACGGGCCGTGGAATTATACAT
The DNA here is from genome assembly GCA_944389465.1 of uncultured Alphaproteobacteria bacterium. Classification (GTDB taxonomy): domain Bacteria; phylum Pseudomonadota; class Alphaproteobacteria; order Rs-D84; family Rs-D84; genus Enterousia. The sequence continues at coordinate 63,467 of CALXML010000005.1, read as the reverse complement.
TGATTGGCGCAAGGTCAGTGACCCTGATATTATGAAAAACACGGACAAGGTTGTTTTGGTTTTGGGCGCAAAAGAACCAGAATTGCCAGAACCAGAACCTGTACAGGTATCTGTGCCGAAACCAGTATCGGACCCAGAACCGTTGCCAGAACCCGAACCCGTTGTAATGCCAGACCCAGAACCGGTTGCCCCAACATACAAACAGGAAATTATCAATGACGTGGAATCAATTGCACCATCAAATTCATTTGCATTTGATGAACCTGCAACCGTTTCAAAAACAGTGATTGAAACAGAACCCGAATATGTTCGCCCGCCCGAGGCCTGTTCTGACTTTGCCATGCCTGCATATAATTTATCCGGCGTGCAAAGTGGTTGGATTCGCCCCAGTGGTGGTTCGTACTATTTTCACCCATTTGATGATACAGAATGCGAAAATCCAACAGGCATTTATAATCCAGACAATGGTTTGATTACTGATATAGATAATCCTGCACAAAAAATTGGAACTGATGCCGAACATATTGGATATGTTACAATTCAAAATGGCACGTTACCGCAATTGTCCAATCCGGCAACAACAAAAACAGTTAACAAGGCGACACAATTAACCGCCGCGGAAATAAATGCGTTGCCGTTGCCACAATCAACCAATGGCCAAACAGGTGCCAGTTTTCCGGGACGTATTGAGTTAAAAACGAAAGAACAAACAGATGTTATAATCGGCACCAGTGGTACGGCGGTATTTTCATCTAACCCGTTTGACAGAAAATTTGTTCTGCGCCAATATAAGCCAATTCCGGCAACAATTGTATCCGAAGTGCGTGCCGATCCATCATTGTATGGTTGCAACAGCGCAGGTGTATGTTCTGGCCAAACATTGCCTGTGCGCGCCACCGTTGACCGCAATGTTTATTCGGACGATGGTCGCACTGTTGTGATACCAACCGGTACATTAATGTTGGGTTATGTCACCGGTGAATTACCCGGACCATATAAATCAATTGGTCGTATGCAAATAAATTGGTATCAATTTATATTGCCCAGTGGTGTGGAATTTAATTTCAGTACTGCAAATGCACCGTTTTCTGGTGATTCACAGGGACGTGCCGGTGTTCCGGGGCATGGCAGTACCGATTACGTTGAACAATTGGTTATGCCAATGCTGACGGCCATTGTGCCGGCGGCGGTGAATTTGATTGCACCAATTGCCGATACATTTGTAAACCAAATTGATTTGGATAATAACACCGTTGTACAAAGTGGCACGGTTCGTTCATCTGAATTGGCCAAGCAAGAGGTTATTTCCGCATGGAATCAGGTTGCACAAAAATTAATTGTTGATGCATTGGATAATACCGTTCCACCGTTTTCAATTGCCGCGGGTACACGTATAACAGTATATTCACCACAAGATTTGGTTATCACGTGTGGTACTGGTAACAGCAAGGAATGTTCTGTTGAAACGGTTACTGCGGCTTCTGGGAAGGCCCCAGACACCCGCAACATACGTCAAGACGATTGGCGTAAAAGTGCGATACCCAAAATTGATTATTCAGACGGTTCGTGGACAGGTCAGGTGCGCTCGTTCAATTTGGACCAGTATTGCACTAATAAAACGGATGATGGTATGTGGGACATAGACCCAACCCTGACCGCACAGGTTATTGCAGAATCTGGTTATGATTACAGAACGGTGTTGGCATATTGTCAATCACTGAACTATCAGGCAATTAATAATGCCCAACAGGATGCGTTGTATCAAAACCAAAAAGACCAATTCCAATCCAATTATGGTACGGTCTCATCTGCCGATATCAACAGCCAATATGGTGGTTTTAACAACGGTTCATTAACCGGTATCAGTGGCAATCAGGATTATAACGAGGGTATATTGGGACTGACGTATGATGGTGATGCGATACAAAATCCTTTTGTTGATGCACCTGCCGAAGAAGCAACAACAGAAACCGTCATCACGTGCGAGGGTGGCGCACTGCCCGATGAATATGGTTGCTGTCCGGGGGAAATTTATACTGATATGGGTGAACAGGGATTCAACTGTTGCCCCGAGGCCGGTGGCGACTGTTTCCCACCAATACAGTAAAAACGGGGCAATGCCCCGTTTTTGTTAGAGAACAGAGTACAGAGAACAGATGTTGTCCGCGCGGATGCGCGGGGCGCAATAACGGGTTAAGTATTAGGGGACTTGAAATGTATCAAATATGAACTATAAATAATTCAACTTTATTTTTATGCGCACGTTCGTGCGCATTTTTTATTTGCTGAATTTAATAAATGGATTTTTTCGCGATTCGTTCTTAAAACAAAAAATCCAGCAATGAATATATTTTCTGATTCGTTGTTCAACCATCGGTTGTAATCTTTTACAGAATACAATTATTTGATTATACATCCATAGCATATCAACCTTATAACAAGGAGTGGAGAAAATGAAAACACAAAAACACCAAAACGTATATCAAACAGAAAAATTCCAAAACGCAGAACAATTGTGGTTCTGGTTTCTGTATTCAAAATCGCTGCAAAATGGATTTGCACGAAATCGCGGAAATTCCAAACGCGTTTGCGAGGTTCTGGATGTAGAAACACTGATAACCAAACTGTATTTGGCGGGTCAATTATCCAACCAGCAATTGGATATTATGAAAAAATTTGGCGACCGGCGGCGTGCACCACATCAATATAATTGGGCTGAAAATTATGCGGCAAAATTATGGAATGATGCAATGGGTATAATTGAACAGGCCGCCACAGAACGTGGCTGGATTGAATAAAACACCATGCCAGCCACACGAAAAATTACTTTCGTGTGGCCGCAACAGAATTGCGCAACAACTGATGCACACATAAAAACATACAGGAACAAAAATGTTAATAATTGGATTTGCACCAAATACCACAAAAAAACTGCCACGTATATTTTGTCGTGCGCCACTGCATTGTGCGCCGATTATTTATCGTGGCGGTGGAAAATATCTGATGTATCAATTTGTACGGTGCGGGCATATTACGCCAATTGCGTTAAACAATCGCGCCATTAAATTACTGGGGACAAATGGATGGCGTTTTATTTTATTAAATGCCACCCTGCCCCATGATTTTATGTGGCGGATGGCGCATTTGCATTCCTGTGTTGCGGTATGCAAATGCGCCATCGGCCTGCGTGCACCATTTATACAAACACCACGTGCGTTATATAAACTGGTTAATCGTATTGCTTATTTGCGGGTTATCTTTTTAATATAATACATTTGGCCGATACCGAATATATTTGACACGGTCCAATATAAAACCAATCCAGCCGGCATCCATGCAAACATTACAGTAAACAGCAATGGCATCCACTTCATCATCTTTTGCGTTTGGGCAACCGTATCATTTGCCTGCGCGGTGGTGGACGCGGTTTGTAAATGCTGTTGCAGCCACATTGTCGCACCCATTAATATCGGCAAAATAAAGTATGGGTCCATTGATGCCAAATCAGATATCCACAGAAAATGTGCACTGCGCATTTGAACTGATATTAACAAAGCCTTGTACAATGCAAAGAAAATTGGAATCTGAATCAACATCGGCAGACAGCCCGACATTGGTGATGTTTTATGCGTTTGATACAGGCGCATTATTTCCATTTGCATACGTGCCTTGTCATTGGCGTATAGTTTCTGAATACGGGCCATTTCAGGCTGCATTTTTTGCATTGCCATCATTGAAACGTATGATTTACGCGTCAGCGGCCACATCGCCAAACGCAGCAACAATGTCATTAATATAATCGCCACACCATAATTCATTACAAATGAATTTAATATATGCAGCAACCATAATATCGGACGCACAAAGAACCAGAACCACCCATAATCAACTGTTTCATCTATGCCCGCAATATATGTATCCGCTGATTGCAAAATGCGATGGTCACGTGGGCCCATATACAGATTGGTTGTTATTGTTTTGGTTTCACCCGCTGCAATGTTAACAGGTGCGGCGGCGGCATCGGCACTGAACAAATCGCCCAATGGACGCACACGCATTGTTTGGTCAGGACTGGCAACGGATAACACTGTTTCCCAATACTGGTCAACAAATCCAACGTAACCATTGGTTGTGGAATATGCAAAAGATTTATCCGCAATGCGTGGCCAATCTTCGTGTTCCATGTCTGAATTTACATATGCAACAGAACCTGTATACACGCCGGCGGATGATTCCATATCATTTGCGCGAATGATTTCTGCATATGGCGCAATGGCAATGTCTGAACCAGTTGTGTTTTTAATGGTGTCCGCCACGGATATTACATAGCCATCAATTGTTATTGTACGTGTAAATTCAATACCATCAGAATTACGCCATGTGTATGTGTCACCGTTTTGCTTCCATATGGTTGTTTGGGTCGGTACGTCTGTGCCGTTTGCAATCATACCAACCAACGCATATGTGTTTTCCGCCCCCAGTAATTCAACAGGGGCCGAATTATCATCTGATGCGTCGGCGGCATATTTCAACAACCGTACATCAGATATACGCAAACCCTGAACATTTGCAGTTAAATTTTCAGATGATATTTCAGACACAGGCACCGCGGATACATTAACCATTTCTGTTTTTGTCGTATCTGAAACCGTGCTGGTATTATTTGGTGCCATCCACCATGACAGCAACCACCACGCGGCCAAGAATAAAATAAACCACCATAAAATTCCGCCCAATCTTGATTTTTTAGTATTCGCGTCACGCGCGGCATTCCACTGTTGAAACCCAGAATTATTATTTATATATTTAACCATAACTATTTCCCATTGTTATCTGATTTATCAGCACGTACACAACGACGGCGCGCCAATATAAAGTTTAATATCAGCCATGCAACACCAATTACAATGCACATATCCGCAACATTAAATGCAGGATAATGCCAGCCGCCAATATGAAAATCCAAAAAGTCAATTACCGCGCCAAAACGAACACGGTCAATCAAATTGCCAACCGCACCACCAACAATTAAAGCCAACGGCGCACGTTCATATTTTGGTGCACGCGCAAATAAATAATACGCAATAAATCCAATTATAAACCCAGTTGCAATTATAATGATTATCGGGGCCGCTTCGCCCAGTGTGCGCAACATTGAAAATGACGCCCCCGGATTCCACGTAAATATTATGTTAAAGAAGTTGCACACCTGTGCCATTATATAGGGCACTGGCACCAAATCCCACGCCGCCCCAAACAGTGGCACAGAACCAGTTATCAAGTATAATAATATCCCCTTGGTCAATTGGTCGGCAAATATTGCCGCAACAATTATTGCAATATATTTCCAAATTTTGTTTTTCATTAAATTCACCATATTCCGAAATATAACAGTCCACGCATATAAAATCAAATATAAATGTCCCAAACGGGACATTTATATCACATATTAACGATAGCCTAGTGTTTATCTGCTATTGTTTGTTCAACACCTGCATAATTATCTGCACGCATTTGTTCCAATAAATTATTTATTTTTTTGTCCGACACACCCAAATGCGACAGCACATCGTACCCCAAGAAAAATGATGATTCAATGGTTTCAGGCAGGGCCTGAACTGCGCCCTCTTTTAACAATTCACGGGTGTCGGCCAAATTGCGGGCACGGGCGAATATTTTTACACGTGGATTAATGTTTCGTACTGTTAATATCGTGTTTTTTGCGGTTGCAACATTATCCAGCGCAACCACCACCGCACGCGTACGACGGGTCAGTCCCAAATCACGCAATACCGCATCACTGCACGTGTTTCCATACATAACGTTAAAACCATATTCACGTCCCAACATAACGGCGTTTACATCCAAATCTATGGCAACGTATGGGATATTTTCAGCCCTTAACATTTGTGCGACAATTTGACCAACACGTCCAAAACCACAAATTATAACAACAGGCTTTGCACTTTTATCAATATCGTCCAATGTGCGCAATGGATATGCTGATAAAATCTTGCCACGACGACGCAGATAATCAAACACCGCCATTAATATTGGTGTTAACATTATTGATACAATGATTATAGCAGTTAAAATTTCCTGATGCGCATCTGGTAACGCGTCTATGCCAGCAGTTTTCATTGTCTGTAACATTAACAAACCAAACTCGCCACCCTGTGATAATATTAATGCAATTCCGGCAGCATCCGGCACAGACACATGGCGTACACGCGCAACAATAAATATTGCAATAAACTTTATCACAACCAGCCCAACAACACCGGCCAAAACAATATACCAATTTTCCTGTAACAGCGGTAAATTCAATCCCATCCCCAGCGCAACAAAGAAAAATGCCAAAAACAGCATTGAATATGGCGATATTTCCGCACTGATTTGATGACGATATATTGTTTCAGATAACAGCATACCCGCCAAAAACGCGCCCAAACCAGCCGGCAGGCCCATCCAATCCATAACCAATGCCCAAATAATTATATTCAGCATTATGGTTAGTAAAAAAGCCTCTTTGGATTTTAATCGCGCAACCAATCGCATTAATGGATTTAAAACAAAGCGTCCAACAACCACAACGCCAACAATCAGTGCAACTGACAGTACCAATATATCAATTGCGGTTGCACCCAAATTAAAACTTTTGCCGGCAAATACCGGTAACATTGCCAGTAATGGAATGGACAATAAATCTTGGAATAACAAGATGGAAAATGTTTGTCGGCCCATATTTGTATTTAACTGATTTCTGTCGGTTAATAATTGCATATCTTCGGAAGTGCTGGACATCGCCAGTAATAACGACACCATTATACACCCCAATATTGTCCACGGTGTTATGCCCATTAAAATCGGCAGCAACATTATTGCAACCATTAAAACCTGTGCCGCGCCAAAGCCAAAAATAGTACGCCGCATATCCCACAGGCGACGCATATTTATTTCCAATCCCAACGTAAACCATAAAAACATTATGCCCAAATCACCCAAAAACATCCATGTATCTGTCAATTTGAACAAATCAAAAACATATGGTCCTGATAAAACACCGGCCAATAAAAATGCAACCAACGCGCCAATCCGTGCCACACGTAATACACAGACCAATATGAACAGTATTACAAAAAATATTAAAATGGGCAGTGTCATGTTTTCTCTCTCTCGGCTTTTAAATCCCAACAAAAATATTATACCAAATCACGCGCCAGCAACGCAAATATTTCCGGATGCAATTCTTCGGCACGTTCGGTGCCTGTTAAACCATATTTTTCCCAATCCACCCCAGAAATAATTCCGCGTATCATTTTGCGACGCATACCAAATAATTTGGCCGTTATTTTTTCAACGCGCGATATATCACCAACTGATTTTATTTTATCAGCATTTGGAATTATTTGCACAACCGCACTTTGCACACGCGGGCGTGGAACAAAAGCGGTATTCGGCACATCAAACAAAATTCGCGCATCTGCAACCAATGATGTTAATACTGCCAAGCGTCCATATTGTTCATCACCAACATGGGCAACGATACGTTGGGCCACTTCGCGTTGAAACATCAGCGTCATAGATTTTATCGGTGCACCATTCGCCATACGCACCAACCATCTGGTTAATAATTCAGTACCAACGTTATACGGCAAATTAGAACAAATTGCATATTCATCAATTCCCAATGCGGCAAAATCAACCCGTAATGCATCATCATATATTACCGTCAATCTGCCATCTGATGCGGAAATAACCCTATCCAATATTGGTTTGGTTGTTTTATCTTTTTCAATTGCAATAACACGCGTTGCACCGGCCAATAATAATGCACGCGTCAATCCAGCGGGACCGGGGCCAACCTCTATGACCGGTACAGAATCTAGGTTCGGTACACTGCGCGCAATACGACCGGTCAAATTCAAATCAAATAAAAAATTTTGGCCGAACTGTTTTTTAGGTTCCAGTCCCGCATCGCGCATCATTTCTGATACCGGTGGCAAAGATTTTATTTTTTCAGTCGCAATCATTTATAATTCCCGTCGTCCACCAAATGCCAATGACAATGTGCCATCATCCAAATAATCCAAATCACCGCCCAATGGCACGCCAGACGCCAATTCTGAAAAACGCGCACCGGAATCAGTACCAATAACGGACATTACATAATGCTGGGTTGTTTTGCCCTCTACTGTGTTGGGCAGTGCGAATATAACCTCGGCAATGTTTTCATTTTTTATGCGTTGTGGCAGGAATGAAATATTCAAATCATCCGGCATAGTGCCCGCCGCACCGAAAATCAAGCCCCCCAAGATATGATACCGGCCATGAAATACCGCTGATTTTTCCAATGTCCAAACATCAGACAGGTCGCGCACTATGCACAATTGGCCATTTGCACGCGACACATCACGACAAAATTCACATGACTGCGATGTCGCATCCGTCAAAACGCCACATATCGGACATGGCCGAATTGTTGTGGCCGCGTCCAGCAATGCATTTGCCAAACTTTCCGCACGTCCGGTTTTATCCTGTAACAGTGCCAATACTATACGCCCCGCCGCGCGTGACCCCAGACGCGGCAATTTTGCAAATTGTTTTACAAGTTTTTCTATTTTTGGATTCATTTTAACAACAACATATCATTAATGAAAAATATAGCAATCAATTCCAGCATTTTGTGCGCGATTTTTTATATTCTGGGCGGCGGATTCAGACAAATTATTTGCACGCACACGGAACATTCCGTTTGGTGCACTTTCTATGACCGCCGTAACACCCACGGAATTACGAACATTTGCAACCTGACTTTCCGCCGCGCCCCGTGATGAAAAAGCCCCGAATTGTACCCCCGCCGTGCCGGACGCAGTATTTGACACATCAGCCACAGGTGAGCCCTGTGCCGTGGCCGCATTATATGCGCCCGCAAATGTTGGCGTTGGTGTATCATATGTTATTGGCTGCGGTGTATATGTTGCAACGGGTTGTGACGCGGGCGCAGTATATGTAACAGTTTGCGCAGGCGCACTGTTTACAGGGGACGCGCCAACCTTTTCAAATCCCCTGTCCAACATATTTGTTGCAACGTTTGCACGAACATCTTTATTTTCCGCGCCCAACACAACCGCAATTAAGTGGTGATTATCACGCTGTGCCGTTGCCACCAATGAATAACGTGATTTATTTGTGTATCCGGTCTTCATCCCGTCACAGCCCGCATAAGTACGCAACAAACGGTTACCATTGGTATATGTTTTTCCATTATATGTCCACGTTTTAATTGAAAAATATTTCCAATATTGTGGAAAATGCTTGTACACAGCCATTGACAACAGCGCAATATCACGCGCGGTTGACATATGGTCATCATCCGGCAGGCCAGATGAATTTTCAAAATTAGTCCCAGACAAACCAATTTCACGCGCCACGCGGGTCATCAGGTCGGCAAAGTTGCCCTCCATCCCGCCCTTTAGATTTTCGGCCAAAACACGTGCAACATCATTTGCACTTAATACAGTTAAAGCCTTTATCGCGTCTTCTACCTTTATTTTGCTGCCGGCGGCCAGTCCCAATTTTACCGGCGATGCAGCGGCGGCGGATTTTGATACAATCAGATAATCATCCAAATGCAAACGCCCATGTTCCAGCGCATCAAACGTTAAATACAGGGTCATTATTTTCGTTAAACTGGCCGGATAGTTTTGAACGGTGGCGTTTTCCTGATACAACACGCGGCCGGTGTCCATATCAGCCACCAAAGCGGCCCGATACTGTGCGGCACATACCGGCGTAATAAATGTAAACAGTATAAGAATAATCCCCAGTATTCCCTTCATATCAAAATTAATGATAGTAAAAAAACACAGTGGCGGTCAATACAATTTACCGCCACCACACAAAAAGATAATTATCTTTTTCGGTTTAATCCAATGTACGCAGGCTGATTTTTTCTTCGTCCACGATAACCAATTTGCCCGCGGTTACACCAAATTTACGCGCCGCATTAAATGCATCACGTTGGGCAAATAATTCATTACTGTACACCGGAAATACGCCACGCAACATACATAATTGATTTGCGATAACCTGTTCATTGCAAACAGCAACAATTGGAATATCTGGTTTGCGACATGAAATCTGCATTGTGGCGGACGCATCACGTGCAAACACAACAATTGCAGATGCACGGTTTAAATACGCCATAGATGCCACACTGCGCGACCAATCATTTTCAGGAATATTTTCCACACGCGACCAATCATACGGATTTGCAATTGCGTCGCCGTCCGCATATGACAAGATTTTATCCATTGTATTAATAACATTTACCGGATTAATACCAATGGTTGTTTCTTCGGATGTCATGGTTGAATCAGCGCGCAAATATGCGGTATTTGCAACGTCGGTAATTTCCGCGCGGGTTGGAAATTCACTGTTTACCATTGTACCCAACATTTGTGTTGCCATAATAACAGGCTTGTTCATTTTGCGGCATTCACGAATGATATGGCGTGAAATGGCTGGGACTTCTTCAAATGGGACTTCTACGGCCAAATCACCACGGGCAATCATTATTCCGTCCGCAACAGACGCAATTTCAGTAATTCTGGCCACTGCGTTGGGGCGTTCTATCTTTGCGATAATTTTTATTGGGTGCGATGTACGCGCGGTGATGAAATCGCGAACCTCCAAAACATCTTCGGGTTTTTGCACAAAAGAAATTGCCACCCAATCAGGATTTTTTGTAATCGCGTAATCCAAATCGGCACGGTCCTTGGCTGTTAATACGGATGTTGCAATTTCGGTATCGGGCAAATTAAACCCACGACGCGACCAGATTTCAGTGCCACGTACCACAGTTGTTTCTATCTTATCGGGTGCAACACTGTCAACAACCATTTCTATTTTACCGTCGTTTAATAAAATTCTGTCACCAACCCGTAACGATTTCATAACGTCCGCATCAGGCAACTGAACACGTGAAGAATTACCGGGCGTGGGGTCTGAATCAAATGTAAATTTTTGGCCGATTGTTAATGGATATTTATCTTCGGTTTCAAAATTCCCAATACGATGTTTTGGGCCCTGAATATCAATCATTACCGCCACAGGCGTATTTAATTCAGCAGAAATTTCACGAATTAAATCAATTTTACGTCCCTGAACATCGCCGGTATCATGGCTGAAATTCAAACGGCACATATTAACACCGGCCGCAATCATTTTTGTCAGGGTTTCTTTATCTTCACATTTTGGTCCGATGGACGCAGTTATTTTTGTAAATCTGTTCATATTTTAATCCACTTTTTATACTTCGTTTTCCTTGATTTTTGCGATTTATGATATATCATATAGTTTATAAAAAAACAAGGGGAAATCTGCAATGAAAAACGCAAATCACGGTGCTATTGACAACCAACAGTTGTTAAGCATTATTGAACGTATTGAAAAATTAAACGAGGAAACGGCCGCAATCGCCGCCGATATCAAAGAAATTTATAGCGAGGCGAAATCCGCCGGATTTGACCCAAAATATATCCGCCAAATGATACGCCTGCGCAAACTGGACCCAGATGAATTGGACGAAGCAGACGAATTAACACAAATGTACAGAAACGCATTGGGACTGTAATGAAAAAATTCACCCGCAGGCTGGAAAATTTTATTTGTGCACACTGCGGCGCATCTGTCACGGGCAATGGGTATACGAACCATTGCCCAAATTGTTTATGGTCGCGCCATGTGGATAATACCCCCGGTGACAGGGCGGCCACATGTGGCGGTATGATGCGGCCAATTGCCGCCGAAAAATCAGGCGATGGATTTATTATTACACACCAGTGTGAAAAATGTGGCAAAACAATACGCCAACACACCATTGACGCCGATAATATGGATGAAATAATACGATTGTCCGTAAATAATTCTTTTATTTTTGGTAATTAATTATCATAAAAAAACGCCCAGTGGGCGTTTTTTTTATTATTCTGTTGTTGTGACCGTCATCGCCGGAATAAAGACAGTGTCATTATATCCACTTAAATATCTGTTACCGGTGGCACAATATACCTTGGTCAATGAATCTTCGTATTCACGAACGGCCGTAACCCAACGATTTTGAATATCTGTCTGGGCCCCTTGGTATCCGGCAAATCCGCCCAGCGCACCACCAACACCCGCACCAATTAATGTGCTTTTCAGGCGGGCTTTGTTCCCAAAATCAATCAGGCTGCCATCTTCTGCATTAACCTTCATTGGATAAAAGTTTTGAACATCGGCATCTGTGCCATCGGGCAATGGATATGCATCACCACTGCTGGTACGCCCATAAATTGTAATGCCTGAATTATTATTACGTTTCCATTCGCGCCAATCAGCACTGCTCATACCGAATGCCTTGTCACGCATTTTAATCATTGCAGGAATTTGTCTGTCAATTGTTTTGGCCGATGCAACCGGTGTAAATAGCCCCCTGTCTGCATCAATGGCAACATCAGAATCTGTGTTTGCCCCACTGGCGGAAACAAAACTGTCATTGCCCCCAGATGACGCAATATAATACTGCAATGATGCATCATTTAATACCGTTTGTTGTAAATCACTGGCATCAATATCGTCCACATTGTTATTTGGGTACGCACGCAGTTTAATTGATACCAAATCCGTTTGTTTACAGTTCTGCATATTGTTATCACAAACATACGTTGCGCCAGTACGAATTTCATAAAATGCGGTTCCGGTGAACGCCTGTCCGATAACCAATGCCCCCCACAAGCATGATTCCTGTTTGCCGTCCAGTTCACAATCTTCTATGCGCAGGACGGAATCACCAGTACCAGACATATTGCCAATTATACTGCCTGCGGCGGCATTCACACCGGTGGATAAAATGGTATCACCGGCAACCTTGCCCGCGTATGAATTGCCCGCCATTAATGCCGCACCAGATAATGCACCGATAACAGTACCTTGAACCTTGCCCTTGTCCGTGCCCAACAAACTGTCATTACCACGGTCATTTGCGCCGGCCATATTACCGCCCAGCCCACCAATTAATGCGCCAGCAGCAATTTTTAAGCCCGCATTTTGTTTTTGTTCCTGATTCATTTGGGCAACAACATCATCCATTGTTGGCGCGGAATCAGCCGGAAAAACAAAACTTTCCACCGCAGATACGTTCATGGTAGCCTCGGGAAATTCAGAGATATTGCAATTCATTACATCGCCCGCCGCCAATGTTGCACGTGCCAAAACAAGGTCACTGCCATCGGGGGCCGCCTGATAGCCACGCAATTCAACAACCGCAACACACGTATCCGCACCGCCCGCGCCATTGCCCAATGTTGGATTATCCCACGCAAATTCACCATTTGGATAAATCATAGAACATTGTTCCAATTGGTTGAATGCCACACTGTCTGTGCCACTGGTTGCGATTTGTTGTGCCAAATCATCATCTGCAACGCGAACAGGCAAATTATTTTCAGTATCTGTTGATGGGGTTGTAACAATTGTTTGTGTTTGCTGGACATCCGTTGGCGCAGCATTACGCATGGCGTTTACTTGTTGATAAGCCTCGGCATAACTGCGGGAATGGTTGCCAACGCGCATTGCAGCATTGGATGCAATCGGCATTGCGGCCAATATTGATGCAAATAAAGAATAATGAATTATTGTACGTTTTGATTTCATTGATTCTGTCCCGCTTTTGCGCCACAAAAAATGACGCATTATCCCCAATTTCTTAATATTTTTTTAGAACTGCAATCTTAAACGCAGACCCAAATCAATCATACTTAAACGGCCACTTTCGTACCAGTTAGTATAGTGATACACACTGTCGTATGGTGCAGGATATTCACCACCCGCGCCATCGCCCAACCATTCTGTTTGGGAAACAATGATACTGCCCGATGTTCTGACCGTGCCCAGATTTGTGTATCTGACAAAGAAATCTATTTTTATCCCGCCATCCATTTCAGTGGTCAGACCACCTTCAAACATAAAGGCAAACTCTTCGGATGTGCCGCCATTGTGATATGCATAAACGTCGGAAATACCAGTCAAATCACCGGGGCCCGCAACACTGGGTTCCATTTCAGAATAAAAAGTATTATCGTATACAACGTAATCAGCAATTGTATTTAACGCGATACCAACACCAACACCAACATATGGACGCAACATTCCGCCCGCCAGATAGCCGGTATAAGAATCAATGTTATAATACAAATTCAACATTGTTGCGTTTGATGTAATTGCACCACCGTCAACTGTGGCCTCTACATATCCGCCAACACCGTCCGCAGATTGGACAACACTGGGGTATGCGATGCCGGAGTAGCGCAAATATCCAAAATCTATGCGTAAATCATTATTAATTGATGCACCAACAGACAACTGTAATGGTATGACAGTGTCGGTGTCAAAGTCAGCCTCTTGGAAAGCACCGGGGACAAACTGGCCCAATTCTTCGTTCATATAATCGGATAATATTGAACCACTGACACTGGCCGAATAGCCAACAGACAACCCAACATACAAACCACTGTCCGCCAAACGGTCAAAATCAGACGCCTGATAATATTGCCGGCCCGCCGTTGTGGCATTTGAACCAACACGTGGCAAAGCACCAGTTACGCGTGTATTATTACTGGCCACATTTTGATTTGTTGTTTGAATAACAGTGCCGGTATTGGTCGGCAGCATAACCACCTGACCCGCGGCATTTGTGCCCTGATAACCAGTGTATACGGGATAAACAGTCGCATCCGCCCCGTGGGACACGCCAAACAAAACGCCCGTCAACGCCGCAAGAAAGCCGACTTTTTTCATAGCCTTTCCATTTTCCTTTTAACCCATTATATCATAAAAATAGTCATGATAAAAGTATTTAGTTCATCCATAAATATGAATAAAAATACCCCGCAGGCGCGGGGTAATTGTCCAATATATGTTAATTTGCTGTGTTTGATATTTTAGAATGCCAAATTCAAACGAACACCCACTTCGGCCTTGACATCAGTGCCGTTTTGGGAATTGGCATGCGCATCATCAAACGTATATTCGCCGTACAGGGCAACCTGAACATTATCTGTCAACTGATTTGCAACAGACAATGTAACGATGTATTCATCAAACCCATCGTTCATATCGGATAATGGGCCAACAATTCTCTGTACAATTGGATTAGCAGCAGCAGGAACTTCTGTTGCCAGACTTTTTACACCATTATCAGCATGATGATTGTATTTAAATCCCGCGCCCATTGACCAAGTGTCATTGAACTGATAAAACGCGTTCAGGCCAAAGTTAATTTCTGTTGTGGATTTCAAATTAACAGAAATTTCAGATGGAATGCCCGCCAATGCCAACATTCCGCCCATTTCCGCATTCAAACCAGCAATATCAATAACATTGTTGCTGTTACCGAATGTTTTCAAAACTTCCACAAATGCACTGGTTGTTAATTTTTCGTTCCATGTTTTACCGAAACGAACACCGGCATCAACACCCCAACGACCGTTGGAATAATTGTCATACTGGAAACCAGTTGCCGTATATGCACCACGCATTTTGTTAATACCGCCCAAGTGAGCATCGGCATAAACATCCAATACGATATCATCAGATGTTTCAACCGCACGCCAAATCAGACCCAAACGGCCGTGATTCATACCCTTGCGGTCAATGTCGGCATCGTGTGTGTATGCGAACGCACCACGAATTGCAATGCGGTCGGTGATACCGATACCTAAATCTTCCTGAATACGCCAGATTGGAAATTCTGTTTCCCCATCATGGTTCTTCATTTTATGTGCATCAGAATCGTCGGCAACCTTTAACATCAATCCGCCAGATGTTTTTGAATAAAATTCACCGGCTGTCGGCATATATAACGGATTTTCCAAATTAGCAGCCATCGCAGGTGTCGCCAATACTGACGCCGCAACTGCTAATTTTAAACTTTTTTTCATCATTTAACTCCTTGTATTGTGATGAAGTGACCACAGCCCCCATTATTGGCAAGACTGGGGTTCATATCCGCACCGCCCATTATTGGCAACAGCACGTTGTTCTGATATGAACGCTTTCAGGGTGCTATATTATGTGAATAAAGTCAAAACAAAAATACTGTTGACAAAACTTGTAATGTTTTCATATCGCACTATATTAATATGAACCAAGGCATTCATTAACTTTGGGGGTATGATATGAATGATGATTTTGACAAAAATATGCAAATAATCAGTGGCGCAGATGTGCAAAAACGCAATGCGGTTCAATTATCTGCGGCTGATAAAAAGAAAATTTCAGACGCGTATTTCAAAATGTTTTTTAATTTAACTTTTACAAATTGGTTGCGTGGGGGTAATTTGGGAACCGCGTGGTACAAGGCGTTGTCACAAATAAAACAATTTGTTGGAACTAAAAATCCGGCCAACCCCGCGGCAATGTATTTGCGTCAAATTTATGCGGCACATAATGCGCGCTGGGCACAGGTTATGATGACAAACCCGCATCGCGATGATGTTATAACCGCAACAGCGGACATAAAACAAAAATGGAACACGCGCGCGGCACAAAATACCGCGGCCGCATTACAGGTATTAAATTCCACAATCACCGCATATGCATTGCAACAGCAAAATAACAAAAGCACAACTGTTCCACAATCTGATGCGATTAAAATCGCCGCGCAAAAAATGCAGATGATGATTTTAATGCAAATGCGTCAAAATCAAAATGGTGGTATGGCCGCATAAAAATTTATGCGACCATTTTTTTATTTTGCAACGTGGCGCGCGGCCGCCGCAATGAATGCATTAAACATTGGATGGCCGGTATATGGACTGGATTGAAATTCCGGATGAAATTGACCAGCAATGAAAAACGGATGATTTTTTAATTCCACTATTTCAGGTAATCTGCCATCAGGACTGTGCCCTGATATTATCATTCCTGCATCGGCAAATTTATCAGCGAACGAAATATCCATTTCGTATCTGTGGCGATGACGTTCTGAAATTTGTGTTTTGCCATATATTTTATGCGCCAATGTATCCGGCGTTATAACACACGGATATGCACCCAATCGCAATGTGCCGCCCATATTTTCTGAATTATGGTCGGGCATAATATTTATAACGGGTGTACAATTTTTGGCAAATTCCGTTGAATCTGCGTCGGCAATTCCCAATACGTTACGTGCAAATTCAATAACTGCAACCTGCATTCCCAAACATATTCCCATATATGCTGTACCACTTTCACGGGCATAGCCCGCCGCCGCAATTTTTCCCGCAATGCCACGCGTGCCAAAACCACCGGGGACCAAAATTCCGTCGCATCCGGCGGCCGCGGCGGGGGTAAATTCTTCGGCATTTATTTTTTTCACTTCAACGTGCACATTATTTTGAATACCGGCGTGGAACAGAGCCTCGTTCAAAGATTTGTATGCGTCGGGCACATCAAAATATTTTCCAACAATACCTATTTTTACATGTGGCAGGTCGGCAGATAAATAGTGTTCAATTTTTTGAAATTTTTCCGTATTACCGGCCGCATTTGGTAAATCAAAATGGTCTGCGATTATATCAAACACGTGTTGCGCGTCATATGCCAATGGAATTTTATAAATGTTATCAACATCAATTCCACTGATTACATTTTTCGCCGGCAGATTACAAAACATTCCAATCTTGGCACGTTCGTCCGCGGTTAACATTCGTGGTGTGCGAACAATCAGCATATCTGCCTGGATACCATTTTCCAATAATTCACGCACAGACATTTGTGTTGGCTTGGTTTTTAATTCGCCACTTTTTTCCAAATATGGTGCCAAAGTCAAATGCACAAACATTACATTTTTACGACCAACATCATTTGCAAATTGACGTATGGATTCCAGAAAAATTTTGCCCTCTATGTCACCAACTGTGCCACCAATTTCACAAACAACAAAATCAGTATTTGTTGGGGCGGCAATGTATTCCTTTAATTTATTACTGACGTGTGGAATCATTTGAACTGTTGCACCCAAATAATCACCATGACGTTCCGCATTTAATACATCCCAATATATTCGCCCGCCAGATACAGAATCGTTGCGCGACAGATGAATCCCCAGAAAACGTTCGTAATACCCCAAATCTAAATCTGTTTCATATCCGTCGTTGGTAACATAAACTTCGCCATGCTGAAACGGCGACATTGTTCCGGGGTCAATATTTAAATAAGGGTCAAATTTACGCGCGTGAACACTGTACCCGCGCGATTGAAGAAGGGCGCCACAACTTGCCGCTGCGACGCCCTTGCCCAAACTGGAAACAACACCACCGGTAATGAAAATATACTTTGCCATAAGAATGCCTCCTTATGGACTTTCATCATACGAAATTTTTCATTGCGACGCAATTAAATAAATTCCTATACTTTTTATATGCGGGATTTATGGCAAAATCAATTGGGCAATTTGTTTTTCTGGACGCCTTTTTTGATGGCGTTTGGCGCAGGCCTGTATTTTAATTTATCGCACGAGCCTGATTTTATTTCCTGCATAATTGGATTGATTATTTCAGTCATACTGATATGTGTAAAAATTCCGAAACTGGTGCGTGGAATTGTGTTGTTTATTTTTGGTTTTTGTTATGCGTCTGTATTTACCCATATGTTAAATACGCCGCAAATTTCGCACAGCATACATAACATTGAAATCACCGGCACTGTTCAACGCACAGATTACACAGATGAAAAATCACGCCTGTATATAAAAACAGATGCAAATCAAATTGGTGCAGGTGATGGTGCGGCAATTGTCCGCGTTTCATCAGACGCAAAACATCCCACACCAAACATTGGCGATAAAATCAGTGCAACCATTGGTTTATTTCGGCCGGATGGTGCGGACGCACCGGAAACTTTTGATTATGCACGTTGGGCATATTTTAACAAAATAACTGCAACTGGTTATATTAACAAATTTAATGTAATTGAGGCGGCAAACAGTGGCGGCATTTCTGGGCTGCGGGACTATATTCATCGGTATACTAATTCATTTTTGGCCGACACACTGGTATTAGGGTACAAAAACGCTGTGCCAAAATCAGATGCAGAAATATGGACTGCAACCGGAATCGGTCACATTTGGTCAATCAGCGGATTTCATATTACACTGGTTTCTGCATGGCTGTTGGCAATATTTTATTTAATATTTCGGTCCATACCACAAATTACAAAACGTACGCCTGCACGAATCCCAGCATTGATTTGCGCGTGGGTGGGATTGCTGTTTTATGTGATATTGTCCGGCAGTGATGTTGCAACAATTCGCGCCTTTATTATGGCAACATTGATATTTGTGGCATTTATATTTGGGCGCAATGCAATTTCAATGCGTAACGTATGTATTGCGTTTTTGATTTTATTCCTAATGAATCCGCATTTTGTTATGCAGGCGGGTTTTCAATTATCATTTGCTGCTATTTTTGGATTGGTATGGTTATGGAATGATTTGCGCCCCAAAATGCCACATAATAAAATTTTAAAAATTATTTATACGGCGATTTTGACATCACTGGTGGCGACGATATTTACCGCACCATTTGTGGTGGCACATTTTTATAATCTGCCAATATACAGTTTAATTGGGAATTTGGTTTTATTGCCGATATTTTCAGTTGCCATTATGCCACTGATTTGCGTTGGGGTTGTAACCGCTGGGGTTGGGTGGACGTGGCCAATTGACGCCGCGCACAGTATTTATAATTTCTGTTTAAACATCGGTGAATCCATCGCAAATATCCCCAGTGCAATATTAACCCTGCCCCATATTCCAAATATTGCGTTGGTATTAATTATAATTGGATTCTTGTGCATAATGTTTATTCGTCCAATAAAAATGAAAATTAATTACATTCTGGGTGGCGTTTTTATATGTGGTGGAATTACAGTTATTGCAACATATCCCAAACCAATATTTTATGCAACGGCGGACCATGAATTGGTTGCATTCGTAAATCAAAACACAGGCACATTGGAATTTAGCAAATCACGTGCGTCAAACCACTATTTTACTTTTGATACATGGAAACAAATAAACGGGGATGCGGTTGAAACAAAAAACATCCGGCGAAAACCAATTGACGGCGTATGGATTTATGAAACGCAAAATTTCACATTGGCATATATTCAAAAATTTGTACCTGTGATGAAAAACATAAATTCGCTGTGTGCAAATGAAAACATAGATTACATAGTTTCTTATTTTGATATTAATGCGCCAAAATGTAATCATAAAATTTTACGTGGCGGGTTTGTAATTTACCCATCTGGGACTGTTAAATATGTTTATCATTTGCGCCCGTGGCATAATCCGCACGAATAAAATACAATCCCGCCGCCGGTGCGGTCGGGCCGGCCGCGGAACGATTACGTGCGGCAAAAACATCATCAATATCATATGGTTTGCCCAAACCAATTTCAACCAGTGTGCCCACCATATTACGCACCTGATGATGCAGAAAGGAACGTGCAGAAAATTCAAATGTAATTATATCGCCACGACGTGTAATTTTGCATTCATCCAATGTTTTTATTGGACTTTTGGCCTGACACTGTGTGGCACGAAAACTGGTAAAATCATGATTGCCAATTAATTTAGCCGCCGCGCGCCGCATAGCAGAAATATTCAGCCGTCGTGGCACCCACCATACACGATTTTTTTCCAATACCGGATGCGCACCACGATTTAATACAATATATTTATAATGCCGTCCAATGCATGAAAAGCGCGCATTAAAATCATCAGACACGATTTCACAACTTAATACAGATACCGGCGAATCCACCAAATAAAAATTCATTGCACGCATAACAGTATTTGCATCCGGCGCAGACGGTAAATCAAAATGCGCAACCATTGCAATTGCATGCACGCCCGCATCCGTACGACCGGCGGCAATAATATCTGGACGTGCACCACAAAATTTTTCAATTGCGTCACGTAACAGTGATTGTACGGATGGGCCTTGGCGGTTTTGTTGCCAGCCAATTAAATTTGTTCCATCGTATTCAACTGTTATTTTATATCGTGTCATTTATTATCTGGTTTTTTGATTTTTATATTTTTTCGCATACTTAAAATGCGGGCAATATCCGTCAAAACTGACCACACGTGGACCGTATAATAATATATTGAAAAATCCGTAATAGCACGCATTCCAATTTTTATCATATCCAAAATAACGACAATATTTGCACCACTGTGGTTGATAATCCTGTTCATCCAATTTCTGGAATTGTGGTATATCTGACATAACAAGAATCCTTACTTTTGATTTGCGCGTTTACTGATTTCCAAACATATGCGACATTGGCGTTCCTTTATACGATTGTATTCATTGTCCAGTTTTGACATCAAATATTCCTGACATGTGGAATAAGTATAACGAACACCATCATCACGACGTGCAACGCATGCATCATTTTCACAATTTGCGCAAACGCACATTGCACTGTTTTCATTTATTGAAACATTTTGTTTTTTATATTTACAATATTTATTTATATACATCTGAATCACCAAATTTTATATCATTGCCCCGCAAACCGTTTAGGAAACTTTTCCAATCCATTGGACGTTTACCAGCGGGCTGAATCCGTAATATTTTTAATTCATTGTTTTCAACGCGCGTTTCCAAAATCTTGACATCCATACCGTTTATTTTTGTACGACCCGCGCCAATTGCACGAATTTGATTATGTATTTCACGCGCCGATTTTGACCAATCAATTATTTCATCTGTGCCAGTAAATTTACGCGTATATGTTGGTACGCCAATCTGGGGCGTTGGGGCATATGCAGACGGATTTGATAAATATTCAGTCAGCATTTGCGCACCAATTATGGAAACTTTATTTTCTATATCAGCGTTGGTTTCATTTTCACCGATATCAAACGCACGACGCATATAAATATCCCCAGCATCCATTTCAGCGGTTATCTGCATTAAACACACGGCAGACGATGTATCGCCATTATAAATAGCCGTACGTATTGGTGACGGTCCGCGATATTTTGGTAAATCACTGGGGTGAATGTTTACACATGGCGCGGATGATAAAACATTTTCACGCAATATCACACCATATGACACAACCACAATCATATCAGGCGAAAAATTATAATCACGTATATTTGTATACACGGGTAAATTATGCGATTGCGCCCAAATATGCACCGGCGATGGGGTTAAAACATGTTTACGACCAACAGGTTTTGGTGCACGCGTAAACACGGCCATAATTTCGTGACCTGCATTTAATACCGCGTCAAAGATTGGCACAACAAAATCATTTGTGCCCATTAAAACAATTTTCATTTGTGTTTCCGAACCTTACGCATAACCATTTCACGACGCACCGGCGACAGATAGTCTATGAACAAAATTCCGTCCAGATGGTCTGTTTCGTGCTGAACAATTCGGGCGGGCAGCCCCGACATTTGCGCACGCAATTGTTGCCCATTTTCATCCGTCCATTCAACATCCACAGATGCAGGGCGCGTAACATTGGCATATACCGGTAAATTATCAGGCCCCAAAACGGACAGGCATCCTTCCTCCATCATACAGGTATCAGCACTGCGTGTTATAATTTTTGGATTTATCATTTTGAATATCTGTTCATCATCCGGATTCATCATTACCAAAAAGCGTTTCAGTTGCCCCACCTGTGGCGCGGCCAGACCAACGCCACTTTGGTCACGCATCATACCAACCATTTCATCCAATATATCCAATATTTCAGGGGTAATTTCAGTTACAGGTTCGCATTTTTCCCGTAAAACTAAATCCCCACAAAGTTTCATTTGCAACATATATAATTCCCTTTATAATTGATTGTAGCAAAGGAATGGGAAATGACAACGTTTATTTTTGTATTATTATTTATAATCATTGTTTTATTAATTGCAATACTGATGCGGCGGCCAACGGTGGATATATCGGCCCTGCGTGAAGATAATGCCCGCCTGCGTGAACGATTGGCCGAACGGTTGGGTGCGTTAAGTCAAAATGCAATTGAATTAAAAAACATCAGTGCAGACATTGCCAACTTTAAAAACATTTTAATGGGTAATAAACAGGCGCGTGGCACATTTGGCGAACGTCAATTGGCGGATTTGGTTATGGATATAATGCCACCTGAATCATATGCTTTTCAGACAGTATTGGATACGGGCGTGCGTCCAGACTGTATAATTCGCTTGCCATATCCGCCGGGGGATATGATTATTGACAGTAAATTTCCATTGGAAAGTTACAACCGTATGACTGAACAAAATGATGATGGCGCACGCAAGCAATTTGAACTGGACGTGCGTAAACACATTGATGCCATTGCTGAAAAATATATAATTGCGGGCAAAACTGCTGAATCTGCAATGATGTTTATTGCATCGGAATCTATATTTGAAACGCTGCATCGTGAATTTCCAAATGTCATTGATTATGCCGCCCACAGAAAGGTTTTTATCGTATCGCCATCAACATTGTGGGCAACATTAAACACAATACGTGCGGTATTGTCCGATATAAAAATTAAACGCGTGGCGGATAAAATAAAACGCGAACTGGATTTATTGCTGACCGATTTGTCACGACTGTCTGACCGCGCGACCAAGGTACAGCAACACTTTAATCTGGCGGTGACCGACATAGAACAATTGCAAACATCCATTGGGAAAATTGGTCCGCGTGCCGAAAAATTGCGTGATATGGATTTTGGCACAGATACAGATTAATCAAAACACATAACTTTTAACCTTGATTTGTCGGGCCACTGTGATAACATATAAAGCGCATTGGTTGATTACCAGTGCGGGGTGTAAGAACCTCTTCAAACAAAACTCCAACAAGGGTTGGAGGGCTCGTGAATATATTGAATAAACGGCACTATCGTTTGAATAGTTCTTAACCTCCAACCGCCCTTAATCACGGCGGTGTTTTTATTAAACAAAAAAGGAGGATTAAATGCCTGCAACTATATTGGCGGACAATGCATATTTTGCACGTTTGTTACGGGGCGCACGGCGCAGCGCAAAACTGCGGCGTTATGATGCCGCAAAACTGTTTGGTATTGAACAAAAACAATTGGCGCGGTATGAATGTGGTAAACAATTAATACAGCGTACATATTAGAAAAACTGTTTTATTATGGGTTTGTTTTATTAAATACGCGTAAAAACACCATAAAACGCAGATAAAGTGCGCCCCCTGTCATTGCGGGCAAAGATGCGCGGTGTTCTTAATTTACTGGATTGCCACGCCGTGCGTATGCACGGCTCGCAATGACAAGGGATGTTGCTGGTAACTGGTATTCTTTTCTTGTCATGCGGGAATGACAAAGATGGAGTGCGGTTTTGTTGTATTTACTGGATTGCCACGCCATCTGCGATGGCTCGCAATGACAAGAAGAGTACAAACATACATCTTAATCAGTGACTATTTTTTCTTGTTCAAAATTTTGCGTTGCAGAGATAATATTTGATTTTCACGGTCTTTTATTGTTTCTATTAACTGATTATTTTCCAGACGTAATTTTTCTAAATCACGATGATTTACCAATATTTCATCCGACAGGCGGCGGTTCTTTTTGCCTGTTAAAACCAGCATTATCAGTGCGCCAATTACCGCACCCGCAACACCAACAGTTAAATCATATAAAACATCCGTTATAACCATATTGCGATTATAACGGATTATTATTTTAATTACACTAGGCTGATTTTCTTAATCCTGTTTTTTTATCAACCCAAACCTGTTCGTCTGCGATTTCCATTAATGGCATATCTGATTTACTGTCTGAATAAGAACGCACAACGCGTGGAATCATATGATTTTTTTTGGCCCATTCGTCCATTGCGATGACTTTGTTTTTACCCCAACACAAAAATTCATATTTCCAAGGTTTACTTTCATCCATACGTGAACACAATACTGCATCAAATTTCATATCACGCACCAATTGTGGCAGTAAATAATCCGGACTGGCAGAAATTAAAATAACACTGCGACCGTCGGCGCGTTCCTTGGCCACCTGCTCTTTGGCCCAGCCAAAACGTTCGCGGCGGTGCTGCTTTATAAATGCGGGTGCAAAGCGTTTCACCATTTCCGGTGTTAAAAAGCGACGCATCGCCCAACGCCACCACAGGCCGGCCGGATTAAACAAACGCACAATTGCAGCCACACCAATTAATGGCAAAAATGGCCATGGACGAAACGAGTGACGAAAACAATATTTCGCAAATTCAACACTGGAATCATGTGCCGATAACGTTCCATCAAAATCAAAAACAACAACATCTTCTTTCTTTAACATTTATAATCCTTTGATAAATCTGCGGGAATTATAGCAATGTTTTTTTATATTTGCATAAAAAAATGGGGCAAATGCCCCATTTATTATTTCCGGCCACGTTTCAGGCGCGCCCGACCACGTTCCACCAAAAAGAACAATGCAGGCGTCAAAACAAACGTGAATATCATACTGGCGAACATTCCACCAATCATAACCGCGGCCATTGCGACCTTCATACCGTCTGTTGCCCATAATTGCGGCACCATACCGGTCATAACAGCGATTGATGTCATCAGAATCATACCCTGTTTATCCTTTAATTCCGTCCATAATGCATCATATGGTTTTTCACCGTTTGCAATTCGGCCAACAGTGGGTTCCAATACCAAAATGTTATTATTAACCACCAACCCAACCAACATAACGCATGCCAACATTGCACCAACATTCATTGATGCACCGGACAAGAACATCAGTGCAAACACGCCCGCAAAACTGGTTACAATTGATGTTGCAATCGTAAACGGATGTGCCAATGAATTTAATATCGCGGCCAACAACATATATGTCAGAATAATTGCCAACATAAATGCGTTTCCAATTTCTGTTGTTGTTTCACCCTGAATTTCAGACATGCCACCAAATTCAGCACCATAACCGGATTCCCAATCAATTTTGGCCAGTGCCGCCTGTATTTTTGTCTGAACGGGGCCCATTGTTGATTTGCCAATATTAACGTCTATTTCCGTAATACGGTTTTTGTTAATACGGCTGATATCTGGGGTTGCAGGAACGGTTTGCACACTGCCCAATTCAGACAATGGAACCATACCCTTTTGCGAATTTACAAATACATTGTCAAACAACGCCATTGTTTTAAATGGTTTGGCAAATTCCAAAATAATTGGATATTCTTCACCGTTTTCTTTGTATTTATAATCGTCATTTCCGTACAGTGCGGTACGCAATGTCGCACCAGCATAAGAATTTTGAACACCCCAGAAATTCATTTTATCTTGGTCTGGGACAAAACGTGTTTCATCCCCCGGTTCTTGCTGGGCCAGAACAGCAGATTGAACCTCGGGCATTTCGTTTATCATATCCAAAATCTGTTTTGCATATGCATTACGTTTGGTATCATCCGCACCGTATACATTCAGTACGATATCTGCAGAAGTGCCACCCGTGGAAATTGCCTGACCTGCACGAATTTGCAATTCAACATCTGGGATATCAGATAATGCCGGCAAAATTTCACGTGCAATTTCTTTGTCTGATTTATTACGTTCTGAAACATCGGTTAATGTTAATTTAACAGCAATGTTTTGTAACCCACGGTCACCAATCTTGACCGATACGGCCGTTACATCATCAAACTGTTGCAGGCGTTGTTCAATCTGGGCCGCGATTTCAGATGATTTTTCATATGTCGCACCCATTGGCGCACGTGCAGTAATGTTGATTTCATTTGCGTCTGTTGATGGTGCAAATTCATTCCCAACAAAGCCCATTAACATCCCAGAACCAATCAACACTGCAACCGCCATTACCACCACGCGCCACGGATGTGCGAATTGATAATTATACCAACGACGCAGTTTTGATTCTTTTTTTACCGGTTCTGATTTTTTATCTGTGACAACTGTGGCACGGACTGTTTTTGCATTTTTTGCCTTTTTGGATTGTTTACTGCCACCCAAACGCAAAATTTTAGCAATCATCATTGGCGTCAACGTAAACGAGAACAACAATGACAACAATGTTAAATACACAACTGTTAATCCGAACTGATTCATAAATTGTCCGGCAATACCACTCATAAACGCCAACGGCAGGAACACCACAACATTTGTTCCAACACCCGCCAACACAGATACCGCAACTTTCTTGGTTCCGTCAACAGCGGCGGTTTCAGGGTCTTTGCCGGCCCGCATTTCCTGCAGGGCGGATTCAATTAAAATAATCGCATTTGACACCAACGTACCCAGCGCAGATGAATACGCCAATAATGTCATTGCATTGATTGTAAAGTTACTGGCATCCATAAAGAAGAACCCAGCAATCAATGACGCAGGTATCACAACACCCGCAATAATTGTTGAACGCCAATTACGTGTAAATGCCAGTAATACCAATACTGTAAAAATAACCCCCAGAACAATGCCCCAAATTGTGCTGTATGTTTCATCGGCAACTGCAATGGATGAATCCGCAATAATTTCCATTGTTGCATCTGGGAATTGGGTTTGTAATTCAGATTGCAATTCTGGCAATTGTTCACGCAACGCACGTGCAACGTTGATTGCATTACCGTCTGATGATTTTACAACTGATGCGATAATAACATCCTGACCGTTATAGCGTGCGCCATTTTCCAATTCACGCGCAGAATCTGTGACCGTTGCGACATCGCTTAATTTAAATGTTTGGCCCTCTATTGTTGTTAATTGCAAATTCTTGATTTCATCAACACTGGCAAATTCACCGACAAAACGAACATTGGACGAATTTGCACCAAATTCAATCTTGCCCCCCGGAACATTTAAATTATGTGCACCCAATGCAGATACCACATCCATTACCGTTGCACCACGTGCAGCCAATAATTCTGGATTCATTTCAATACGAATTGCACGTGTTTCGCCACCAAATATATCAACACTGGCCACGCCCGCAATCCCAGTAATTCTGTTGGATAATGTGTCATCTGCATATTCCTGCAGGTCACGCAGATTTGAACCACTGATTGCAATATCAACAACAGATTGTTCCAATGGATTTAACTTTTCAACAATTGGCTGTTCCATATCCTGTGGAAATTCGGATATTAATGAATCCAGTTTTGTTTTAACCTCGGTCGCTTTGTCGTTAACATCAACACCCAAATTAAATTCAGCCATAACAAAGCCGCCATTTTCAAACGCCTGCGAGGTTAACTTTTTTAATTCAGATACTTCGGAAATTGCGTCTTCGGCACGTTTTACAACCTGTGATTCTATTTCAGATGGCGCAGCACCGGGGTAAATAAATGTTGCTGTCACCATTGGAAAATCAACCGACGGCGTACGTTCTATATTCATTTTTGGAAAAGATACAAATCCCAACACAACCCAGAACAATACAAACATAACAGTTGTAACAGGTCTGCGAACAAAAAATTTTAACATTATGAAATCCCCTTGTTAGTAACGAAATATATATTTTTTATTTTACTTGTACTTTATCGCCGGCATTAACACTGGACAGAATAACAACATCGCCATCATTTAATCCGTCAACCTGTGCATTTTGGTCATCTTGGCGCAGAACTGTTACTGCGCGTGGTGTGGCAACGCCGTCCACATTCAACATAACCGTGCCATTGCTGATTGCAGATAATGGGATAAAATATCCGTCTGTTTGAAATATTGCATACTGCAGCCCATCTGCAACATTGCGGGTACGAACAATGTACATTCCTGTATTTAAATCTATGTTATTTGCAACAGATACTATTTCACCATCACCTATTTTTTGACCACGTGCCAATTTATCCACCCGCGCCCCAGATACCAATGCACGGTTATCTTTTACCGCGATTGGTTCACGTAATGTACCTGTTTCACGTTCAACTGTTACCGCATATACCGGCGCACCAACATCCGCCGCATTGCGCGATGTGTTAAATACCGCACGTGCGTTTTCTGCACCAATCGCAGCAAAGCGGAACACAACCCAACCCACCAGTACGACCGCGCATATGCCGTATATCAGATTTTTAATTTTTTTTGTTTTTATTTTTTCAGTTATTTTTTCCATCTTTATTCACCCAATTTTTTTACAGATTCAGCAGACATTAATATATTATATTTCGCATTCAGCAATGCTATATCCAATTGATACAGACCGGCGGAAACCTCGGCCAGTTCAACGGCAGATGTTTGCCCAGATGCAAAACGCCCACTGGAAAAATCATATGCCTTGGCCGCCAAATCACGCGCGTTTTCCAATTTAGCCAAATTGCCACGCAAATGATTATATTGGTCAATGGCACGATTGTATTCTTCGGTTGTTAACTTTTTTGATTTGTCTAAATCTTGACGGGCTGCTTCGGCATTCATGGCCTCTATGGTGGCATTTGCCATATTTGCACCACCACTGAAAATAGGCACCTGTAATGCCAATCCCCAATATGCAGACTGCATATTATCACGCCCAAACATATTGGACATATTTGGACCATATGCAATGTAATTATACGATGCCGTCGCCGCCAATGTTGGTAATGCGCCATCACGTTTAGATTTAGCATTGCGTTCATACATTACAATCTGTTCATTTAATGCGTCCCATTGTGGTGTGGATGTTAATTCACCGGCATTTAAATCAGGAAATGTTTTTGGAAATTCATCCGTTAAATTTAATTCTGTGTTAATATCAATACCAGCCAAAATTTTTAACATTCTGTGCGCAGTATCACGATTAAATTCAGCATTTGATAAATTAATTTCCTTGGTCGCGATATCAGATTCTATTTTCACCAAATTACTGCGGTTGGCGCGACCCTTGGACGTTAAACTTTTACGTGCGTCACGGGCGGCCTGTAAATCAGCCTGTGAAATTTTTACAATTTCATCTGTCATTTTGGCGGTCCAATACATATCAACCGCACTGTAACGAACCTCGCGCGCGGTCATTTCACGCGACGCATCCGCCATTTTAATGGCGGCCTTGACCGATTTTACCGCGTTGCCAATCTTACCAAATGTATAAATAGGCTGGGTAAAAGAAACACCCGCCATAAACATATTATCTGGAATATCCAAACTGGCCGGCAAATTAACCTGTTTGCCCGCTATTTGTGACAGCACGCCACCCAATTCAGGTGGAATATCCACAGAATATGACTTGGTCGGATTTTTCACATCAACCAAATTCATATATGTGGCCGTACCTTCCAGTTTAAACCAACGGTTTGCATTGGCGGCGTCTAATGAAGCCTCGGCCTGTTTCAGGTTGGCATCAGCCTTTTTCAAATCCTGTGATTCAGCCAAAATCATATCAACTGCATCATTTAATGATAAATCCATTGCGTATGCATTTGATGTGGCAACAACCGCGCACATTACAACCGCGGCCAGTTTCAGATTATGCATTTGTTAACTCCATCTTTTCCAGAATCTTGTTTATAGTTTTCATTGCGGATGTCAGGGCAATTTCATCATCACGCGAAATACCAGAAAATAATTTTTCAATCGCGTTACGCATTGCATCCATCGCATTGGTTGCAATTTGTTCGCCGGCCTTGGTAACTGAATACCACGTGTTGCGTCGGTCGTGTTCATCAATACGACGCAAAACCAGTCCATCACGTTCCAATTTGCGAAACACCGCGCACAGGTTCGGTGTGGTCAACATTTCGCGACGCGCAATATCCTTTAGTAACGCGGGACCGCCAATATGCAAACGCACCAGAACACTTAATTGCTGGCGCGGGAAACCGGCCAACACAGTGGGCGAACGTTTTAACTTATCGGCCAATTTATCAAACAATAAAATATTTGATTCAAACAGTTTTACAAATTCTTTGCGTGCCATATTTTATCCTTTTTGACAGCAGGGCTTGTTAATTATTAAAAACTTTAATGATTATATGTTTTAACAAATAAAATTCAAGTGAAAAATGGTATTTTTTTTAAAAAATTTTTCAAGCAAAAAGATAATAAAAAAATGTTATTGCAAAAATCCAAAAGATATTTATAATCAGTGTTGCTTTTGGGGTGTCGTCTAATGGTAGGACAAGAGATTTTGGTTCTCTTTATCATGGTTCGAATCCGTGCGCCCCAACCAAATAAAAAACACCCCACAGGGGTATTTTTTATTTGCTATTCGCACGAATTGTGCAAATACGTTTCACATTTGCACCGCAAAACATTATTAATGTTTTGTAACCATTTCGGAAAATCACAGATTTCCCAAAATGGAAATGGGGGAACACCCCCATTCCCCCGTGTGCGCCCCAACCACCCTTCGCGTCTGTGACGATGCGCCGGCAAGCCAAAGCGGAACAGTTCACGCGAAGCAGTGCCACACGAAGGTTTAACGAAGTGTGGCAGACGCACTTAATATTAAAACCACCCCACAGGGGTATTTTTTATTTGCTATTCGCACGAATTGCACAGAGTATTTACATAAATGTATTAAAAACGTATTTACCATTTGCAAAATAGTAAATAATTGATAACATATTCGGCGTTGGTCCCATCGTCTAGCGGTTAGGACATCGGATTCTCATTCCGGTAACACGGGTTCGATTCCCGTTGGGACTGCCACGATTTTTGCGATTCCCTTATTTTATAGTTGACAATTTATGTTTTTGTACTATAATCTATATGTTTTATAAAGAGGTTATTTATGTCCAAACAGGCATCAAAAATACGTAAAATCAGCGAAAACGTTTTATTAACTGCGTGCGTTGCCGCCGTACCGGTACTTTGCTTTTTTGGGACTGTTTTAAACTATCAAACACCACCAAATAATGACAAAGAACTGCATCAACAGCGTGAAAACCTGTATTATGCAGAGGTTAACTATTTTGACACGCGTGACAAAGTTATTGAGCAAAGCAAAGATACATTAAAACAAGACAAAGCATATTTACAACTGTTACAAAACATTGATTCTGTGGGGTATTATGCTGGATATACTGATGAATATTATTCTTTGATTGACCGCGCGGATTCAGTTGCGGAACATTTGCGCAGCGAATACATTAACAATAATACAGAATTAAACAATGCGGGCGAATGGTTAACATGTTCATATGCACGTTTGGACCAAATGCGTCGCGACAGCACCGTACGTGATTCAATAATGCGCATACCAACCAAACAAAGATTTTCTACAAATTGGGTTGCAATGCGTACCGAATGGCACAATATGATGATACAACGTCATCAAAATAAATTACAAAAATTACAGCAAAAGCAAAAATAAAAATCGCGTCAATTGACGCGATTTTTTTTACCGATTTTATTGCGCTGTTTTTAATAAATCACGCGCACTTTCCAAAATGGATATTGCCAAATCAATTTGACCGGCATCAATGTTTGACTGCACTGTTTTAACCGGCGTGGGGTGCGGTGTTGCCTGATGCTGGGCGGGTACATCCATTACATTGCCGGACGCCATAAATTCATCCGCGGACGTCGGAAAGTTCCCATCGCGCAGTAATTTTTTTACGCCCGCGATTGTTAAACCATGTTTATACAGTAAATCACGAATAACAATTAATCGGTCAACTGTTTCCGCACGATAATAACGCCGTCCACCCGCGCCAGTTGTTGGCCGAATGGCCACAGGAAATTGTTTTTCCCAATAACGCAACGTATGTGCCGGTACAGACAAACGCTTTGACACTTCATTTATTGATGCAAAATATTCATTATCCATATCGGCACCTGTTGTTTATTGTTGTGTTGATTCCTGTTGGGCGGCTTCGGTTTCTACTTCGGCCTGTTCGCCTTCGTCACTAAGGATTGATATAGCAGAAACCACACGTTCGTTTTCAGCAGTACGGAACAATGTTACACCCGCGGTACTGCGGCCAGCGATACGCACATCACGTACAGGCGTACGTATAATTTTTCCGCCGTCTGTTACCATGATTATATCATTATCATCCGCCACAGGGAAAGAACCCGCCACAGCCGTATTTTTACCGCCCAGTTTTATGTTAGCGAACCCGCCACCACCACGGTGCGTTGTGCGGTATTCATAAGAACTGGTACGTTTACCAAATCCGTTTTCAGACACGGTTAAAATAAACTGTTCATCCGCCGCCATTTTTGCCATCTGTTCATCTGACAATGTCAGGGTTGATGTTTCCTCTTCTTCATCGGCTTCTTCCTCTATACCGGTGGCGGCACGGCGTGCGGCACGTGACTGGCGAATGTATGCAGCACGTACGGCGGCATCAGATTCACCATGATTCAACATTGCCATACCGATAATTTTATCGTCCGCCCCCAATGTCATACCACGTACACCCGTTGAATTACGGCCGGCAAAGACACGTATTTCTGATACAGGGAAACGAATGCAACGGCCACGATATGTTGCCAAGAATACATCTTGGTCTTCTGTACATGGCAGGACTGAAATCAAACTGTCGCCTGTATCCAGTTTCATTGCGATTTTTCCGTTTGCACGAATTGAATCAAAATCAGATGTGCGATTGCGGCGCACTGTACCAGATGCTGTTGCGAACATTAAATAATGTTCTTTGCCTGATGCAGCGGCAGCGGCCACATCCTCTTCGGGGACAGGTAAAATAGCGGTAATTGTTTCGCCATTTTCCAATGGCAACAGATTTACCAATGGACGACCCTTGGCCGCGGCGGCAGCCTCGGGCAATTTGTACGTTTTTAATTTATAGCACAATCCCTTGGACGAGAAGAATAACAACGGCGTATGTGTATTTGCAACAAACACCTGAATCACATAGTCATCATCCTTGGTCGTCATGGCGTTGCGGCCCTTGCCCCCGCGCTTTTGTGCACGATATGTATCCAAAGACACACGTTTGATATAACCAGTATTGGACACTGTGATAACCATATCTTCGCGTGCAATTAAATCCTCTATATCAATATCTATTTCAGCATCTGAAATTTCAGTACGACGCGGGCTGGCCCAATTATCACGCACCATGGTTGTTTCATCACGAATGATTTGAATAATGCGTTCGTGACTGCCCAAAATGTCCAACAGGTCTTTTATTTGTGCACCCAAATCAACCAAATCAGCATGCAATTTATCGCGTTCCAATCCGGTTAAACGATGCAATTGCAATTCCAAAATTGCACGGGCTTGGTCTTCGGACATAAAGAACATTCCGTCGCGATATTCCGTATTTGGGTCATCAATCAACTGAATATAATTTTCAATATCAGCCGCACGCCAACCACGCGCCATCAATGCAGTACGGGCAGCATCAGGATTGGCACTGGATTTAATCAGTTCAATAACCTCGTCCAAATTGCCAACCGCAACCGACAGCCCCAGCAAAGTATGCGCCCGATTACGTGCACGGTTCAAATCAAATATAGTGCGACGGCGAATAACTTCGCATCTGAAATCAATGAACGCATCCAATACACCACGAATATTAAACAGCATTGGCCGGCCGCGATTTAATGCCATCATATTGACTGGAAAATTAGTCTGCATTTCTGTGTACTGGAACAAATGATTCAGCACCACATCTGGGATTGCGTCGCGTTTTAATTCAATAACGATACGTAATCCTTCCTTGGACGATTCATCGCGGATTTCGGCGATACCCTCTATGCGTTTATCCTTGCTTAATTCGGCGATTTTCATAATCAGTTGTGATTTATTCACCTGATACGGAATTTCATCAACAACAATTGCAGGATGGTCATGGAATGTTTCCATATGTGTTTTAGCACGGACAATTATTGAACCACGGCCCGTTGTGTGTGCCTTGTACGCGCCGGCACGACCCATAATAACCGCACCTGTTGGAAAATCAGGTCCGGGGATAATGCCAAATAATTCATCATCTGATAATTTTGGATTATCCAATATTGCCAAAATACCATTACATATTTCACCCAAGTTATATGTCGGAACATTTGTCGCCATACCAACCGCGATACCAGAACCACCATTTACCAAAAAGTTCGGAAATTTAGTCGGCAATACAACCGGTTCCTGTAATGTGCCGTCAAAGTTTGGTTGCCAATCAACGGTATCTTTGTCCAAATCATCCATCATAGATGCGCCCAGTTTGGACAGGCGTGCTTCGGTATAACGCATGGCTGCAGCCTTGTCCCCGTCGCGCGAACCAAAGTTACCCTGACCCTGAACCAGCATTTCGCCCATGGAAAAATCCTGACCCATGCGGACCATGGCCTCGTATATAGAACTGTCGCCGTGGGGATGGTATTTACCCATAACATCACCAACAATACGTGCAGATTTAACCGTTGGTTTTGTCGCAGGCGCAACATCATTCATAACGTATAAAATACGACGATGCACCGGTTTACAACCGTCACGAACATCAGGCAACGCACGGTCAACAATAACCGACATCGCATAGTCCAAAAAACTGGTTCGCATTTCGTGTTCCAGTGACGATTGCGGAATTTTTATTTCATTTACTTCATTGATATTATTTATTTCTGACATACTTGGATTTCCCTTGCTTTCAACAAATAAAGAATAGCAAATTTTTTAACTTTTGGTCAAGAAATAAACCCCAAAAAACATATTGACAAATTTTAACTTTGTGGTAATCTGTATAATACTATGAGTATGTTTAAAGAAGTTTTATACGAAACACATCGTGAAGTAGATTTGATGTTAATTAATTGTGACAAGCGCGATTTTATAACGCGTGCGGAACTGACAATAATGAAATGCAATTTGGATGCCTTGATTAATATGGCGAAAATGCATGAAAGAATAAAAACACAGTTGTGCAAACGTGGTCGCACTGGTCGGACCAGATAAAATACAGGGGCAACAAATGTTTTTACCATTTTGGCGATTATTTGCAGCGTTGTTTGTGTATTACCTGACACTGGAAGCGTTAAAAAAGACAGGATTGATAAAATCTAAATAAAAAGGTTGCGTTTTTACAAAACCTGTGATTAAATAGGGGCACAAAAGGATTTTATTATGGCAACAAAACGTACATATCAACCATCCAAAACACGCCGCGTGCGCACACACGGCTTTCGTGAACGGATGGCGACCAAGGGCGGACGCGCAGTGTTAAATCGTCGTCGCGCAGCGGGTCGTAAAAGATTGGCTGTTAATGCAGCAAACTAAAAAATCGCCGATTGGCGATTTTTTTGTTGCCACGCGTCCGCGTATTTACGCGGAACTTTTTTATTTACTGGATTGCCGCGCCACTAACGTGGCTCGCAATGACAAGGTGGGCAGATACATATATAATATTGACCTCTCTAACCACCCCGTCCTGCGCCCCCTCTAATGAAGGGAAACTGACCACATACTGTCGCGGAATAAGTTCCCCTCTGCGGAGGGGTGGCACGTAAGTGCCGAGGTGGTTTCCATTTGCAATTTGGTGTATGTATGTTATAATCAATGGGCATTGGTTGATTACCAGTGCGGGGTGTAAGAACCTCTCATATAACCCGAACTCCAACAATGGTTGGAGGGTCGTGATATATTTAAATAAACGACACTACTTATATGATAGTTCTTAACCTCCAACCGCCCTTCATCACGGCGGTGTTTTTATTAAACAAAAAAAAGGAGGATTAAATGCCTGCAACTATATTGGCGGACAATGCATATTTTGCACGTTTATTACGTGGTGCACGGCGCAGTGCAAAATTAAAACGTTATGATGCTGCAAAAATGTTTGGTATTGAACAAAAACAATTGGCACGGTATGAATGTGGTAAACAATTAATACCAGCGCACATATTGGAAAAACTGTTTTATTACGGGTTTATTATGATGTTTGCACGTCGGTGCAAGAAA
The DNA here is from genome assembly GCA_944389465.1 of uncultured Alphaproteobacteria bacterium. Taxonomy (GTDB): domain Bacteria; phylum Pseudomonadota; class Alphaproteobacteria; order Rs-D84; family Rs-D84; genus Enterousia. The sequence continues at coordinate 26,579 of CALXML010000005.1, read as the reverse complement.
TAAAAAAATGCCCGCAACACGGGCATTCATATTACAATTCATCCCACGTACACACAACATCCGCATGCACAGTGTCGCCCGTTTTTATTTTATGGCGGGTTATCAATCCATCAATTGCGACATCAACCGCAATTTCAGGCGTGTCCGGACTGATTTCTTTTTTGAAATTTAATTCAATACGTTTTAATTTATGTTGATTGCGATATACATATCCAACACTTTCCGTTGCCCATACCGCATATACCGCATTGTTAATATGCTGGTTTACATCAATATCATCAAAGCGGCATTTCATAGTATGTGTTTTGGTTGATGTAAAATCTGGAAACTTTTCAAATGGCACATCCCATGCGCGTTGTGGAATAATATCCCAATGTAGCAGATTTTCATCCAATTTTAATGGCCGACGGCGCGTCATATCAATCAAAATCCATTGTGATGTGGCACGCACCAGTAAACGATTATCTGAACCGCGAACTTCAAAATCACGGGTTGCACGCAACATATCATGTGCAGATGGCCATGTGATAAAAGATAACTCTTCACCCTCGCGCGGGATTTCCACAATATCCACCAGATAGTGTGTCACCACCCACGCCATATTATGTTCCAACAAATATGTACGGCCACAGCCCAAACGTTCCGCGTGCGTGTCGGCAACACCCTGTAATTCATTCATTAAAATCAACGGGCGAACATAACCATAGCGGTCGCATTGATACGCCTGTAAAACACGCTTTTCAACCAATTTTTCGGTCATTTATTCCCCCTGATGTACTGGTTGTGCGGCAACGACAAAATCAATATCGTCGCCCAAAACGATTTTATTTGCACGCGCTGCTGATTTTATCACACCGTGCAAAGTTTCCGGTGTATCAGACGGAATTGTTAATGTTTCCAGTTTTGCACCATTGCCAACCTTGCGTTCTGTGCGCAGACCACGCACAGTCTTTAATATATCCAGTGCAATTTGCATTTGTGAAACATCTGTATCACGTGCCGCATCCACATCTGGATATGCGGTCAGGTGTAATGTTTCGCCGGATTCGTACGGTTTATAAATTTTTTGCCATAATTCTTCTGTTTGGAATGGAATAAATGGCGCGTATAAACCAATTACCGCACGCAATACTTCAAACAAAGTCCATTGTGCAGACAATTTGGATTCAGTGCTGTATTTTTCAGGTGACCAGAATCTGTCCTTGATAAATTCCAGATATTGGTCACAGAACACTTCATAAAAGAATGTGTCAATGGCGGCACGTGAATTATAATTATCGTATTTATCCAAATGGCGACGCACAGTGGCAATTGTTTTATTTAATTCGGATAAAACCCAACGGTCTTCTATGAACCGATTTTCTGTTGCAATATGCGGGGCAGAATCTGGTTCAAAATCGTTCAGGTTCATCAACACGTATTTTGCCGCGTTCCACAATTTGGTTAACAGTTTTGAACCACGCTTAACCTCGTCATCACTGTAACGCAGGTCTGTTCCAATTGGTGCGGTTGCAACCCAATAACGCAGTGCGTCTGCACCAAATTTTTCAACAGTTGTTAATGGGTCTGTGCCGTTGCCCTTGGTCTTGGACATTTTTTGGCCACGTGCGTCACGCACCAGACCATGGAAATTAACAGTTCTGAATGGAACATCGCCCATTACGTACATCCCCATCATTATCATACGCGCAACCCAGAAAAATATAATATCTGCACCAGTGTATAATAAATCTGTTGGATAATATCTTTTCAATTCGGGTGTTTCATTTGGCCAACCCAATGTTGAAAATGGCCACAGCGCAGAAGAAAACCATGTATCCAGCACATCATTATCACGTGTTAATTCACGGCCGCCGGATTGTTTAACGGCGTCCGCTTCGTTTTCTGCAACGTATACATTGCCGTCCGCATCATACCATGCGGGAATGCGATGTCCCCACCATAACTGGCGCGATATTGGCCATTGACGAATGTCACGCATCCATGACATATACAGGTTATAACGATGTTCCGGCATAAATTTAATCAGGCCATCTTCCACAACACGGATTGCATCAGGTGCCAGTTTTGATGTATCCACAAACCATTGGTCTGTTAAATAAGGTTCAACAACCACACCGCCACGTTCGGAATACGGTGTTGGGATAACCTTGTCTTCTATTTTTACCAACAGGCCCGCCGCATCAATATCTGCAACAACCGCGTCACGTGCGGCAAATCTGTCCATACCACGATATTTTTCCGGCACAACAGGATTGTCATTCAATTTTGCGTCCGGCGTTAAAATATTTACCGGTGTTAAATTATGACGGACACCAACCTCCCAGTCATCAAAATCGTGTGCAGGTGTGATTTTTACCGCGCCTGTGCCCTTGTCTGGGTCGGCATGTTCATCACCAATAATTGGAATTTCAATATTAGTTAATGGAATAATCGCACGACGCCCAATTAAATGCTTTAATTTTTCGTTTTCTGGGTGAACGGCGATTGCTTGGTCACCAAACAGAGTTTCTGGACGTGTGGTCGCAATTTCAATTTCACCACCGCCAACCAATGGATAATTAAAATAATAAAACTTGCCGTGTTCTTCGCGGGTTTCAACCTCTAAATCCGAAACGGACGTTTGCTGTTTAGGACACCAGTTTACCAAACGTTTGGCACGGTATATAATGCCCGCGTTATACATTTTTACAAATAATTTTGTAACCGCGTGGGACAAACCATCGTCCATGGTAAAACGTTCACGTGACCATACAGGTGTTACGCCCAATGTATGTAACTGACGAACAATTTGGCCACCCTTGTCAGCCTTCCATTCCCATGCGATTTTTAATAATTCATCCTTGGTCAAACTGCGTGGGTTAATACCACGTTTGGACAAATCACGTTCAACCAATAACTGGGTCGCAATAGATGCATGGTCAGTCCCCGGTTGCCACAAAACATCATATCCGCACATACGTTTATACCGGCAAATTATGTCCGTTAAAACATTGTCCAACGCGTGGCCCATATGCAAATTACCGGTCACGTTTGGTGGCGGCATCATTACACAAAAAGCAGGCCGGTCTGAATTTACATTATTATCCCAAAAATTATTTGAATCCCAAAATTCCTGAATCTTGGATTCCATTTCACGCGTGTTTACGTTTTTACCCAATTCTATTTTCATATGTTTTATCCCATAAATCTGATACCCTGCAAATCGTACCAGATAAAAAATAAAATTCAAGGCATTGTTATATTATATTTGACAAAACGGCATTTTGTGTTATTGTGTAAAAAATAAATAAAGACCAACTGTTATGGACGATAAATTATTTCTTTTGTTATCTGGCATTATACCGCGCAGTTTTATTTCTGTTCAAAACAGCAAATTGGCATCTATATATTCTTTTGAAATCCCAGATGGTGACGACGCCACAACATATGTTGAACTGTACAGTTATTATTCTCATTCCGATAATAAAAACAGTTATGTTGCATAAGAATTATACATTGATACAGAATTTGTCGCATATGCAATAAAGCCGGCGGTTAATATACAAAAACAAAGCAAACGTTCCAAACGCACAAAAAGTATTTCATTGGCAGATAAACTGGAAACATTAATAAGCCTGTGTTCGCTGAAATTAATTCAACAGGAATACGAATGCCAATCGCGACATATGCTGAAAACTTTCCTAAATTTACGAAATCAAAATATTCAATAATATACTATATCGCGCGCACAACACGACAAAATGTCACACCGTATACCGCGGATGCGCCCGAACGTTTTAAAACCCGCCCCAATTCCTTGAACGTCGCGCCCGTTGTCATAACATCATCAACCAACAATATTTTACGTCCCGCAATTTTATCAGGATGCTTGACAGTAAACACGCCATGAATATTTTCAGCGCGCTGGGTTGCATTTTTATGCCCCATATCAGGACGATATGCACGGCGAACACTGGCCACATCCATTGGAACACCAAACGCATTTGCAATTGGACGCGCCAATAAAGTCGCCTGATTATATCCACGATGAAACAAACGCCGCCACGCCAAAGGTACAGGCATAATCACATCCGGACTGATATCAGTATCGCGCAGTGCCCATATCATTGCACGTGACATAAAATTTGCATTATGTATACGTCCCGAATGTTTGAATGGTAATACCGCACTGCGTGACGCCGCATCATATGCGCATGCACAACGAACTAAATCCAGAACACATTCACCCGCGGCACAATTTGGACATAATGGATGTGGTCCTAAATCTAAATTGGCTGGGAACGGGTATCCACACCGTTCACAACGTGGCGAACCAATCCAATCAAATGCGTTCCAGCAATCTGCACATAATTCACCATCGGTTGAAACAGGCGCACCACATAACGGGCACGCTGATGGAAATAACAATTCTATTGAAAAACGCGCGACAGATGAAATTATATTTGTCGCGCGATTTATATTTATCTTTACCAAGACATACTTCTGTAAGTTTTTTTACTGACCGTATCGCCGAATATATCGCGCTTTTGCTTGGTCAATGTTTCATATTGGTCCAATGAAATCATACGCAGTACCAGTGCATCATCATCACGCTGGGCCAACACGGGCAATATACGTTGTTCTGAAATACCGTTATCGCGCAAAACCTGTTCTATGATTGCCAAACGCCGCGCGGCCAATTTACGTTCATCGTCATCGGTTGTTACATCCTGTGGGATTGACACCTGAACCGCACGCGTTGGGTTGCTTAACACGATTCCAGCATATTCCGTTAACAAATTATAATTATCACGCGACAATGCAGAATCCGCATTACGGAATTTTATTTTAATTTCCAATGGACGGATACCGCCGGCCTCTGACAAATCGCGGGACGATGTAAATCCGGCCGCGTTCGCGGTCATATCACTGGCCACATCAAAACGGTCATCAATTTGAAATGTGGATAAATGCTTGTTTTCTGACAAGAATGTTTTTCTGAACGCCTTGCGCAGTTCACTGGGAGTCATTTTTGTCATATCATTTCTGACAGATGCAATACGTGGTGATTCCGCACGCTGGACCGCACGTACAACAACATCATCCGCCATATCATCCATTGGCACAACCATACGCGACAATGTTATATCTGAATCATTTTTCTGTTCAACATCCGCACCATATGCAACAACAGGTTCGGAATTTGCCGCGACATTTCTGGCCACAGTTGGGCGTGCAACAACATTACGCGTGGCAGCGCGTGGTGTGGCAACATTTGTACGCGCATCAATATCAGCACGTGCAAAATCCATATTAACACTGTCATCTGCACGACGTTGTAATTCATTCAAACGTGCAATTTGCGCATCCAATTCAGACAATGGTTCTGATGCCCGATATTGTTCGGTTTGCACCGCAGCAACACGTTCGGGCGCGGCACGCTCAACAGACGCGACGCGTGTTTCACGTGATGTGGTGTTCAAACTTTCTTCTGGTAACATATAATCCGAACGAATAACTGAAAATTCATCTGGCGATGGTAACCGTAATGGTACAACATCAGATGCAACATTCGCACCCGTTGTTGCACGCGCCCATAAATCAGAACTGGGGCGATGGGGAACCAGAACATCCGCCGCAGCAACAATTTGTTCACCGGTATCAGTTGATTTTGGTGCAACTGTTTTTTGTGGTACGGCACTGCGTGACGCAACACTGCGTTCCACAGTTTTTGATTCGGATTTTTCTGTCTTTGGTTTTGTTTGATTGTTTTCTGCGACAGTAACAATTGGTTTTGTCTGATTCACCGTTGTTGTTTTTGTGGGGACAATCTCTTCCCCAAAAGCGGCACGCGCAGACACGCCACCCGCCGCCAAATTCACCACCGGCAAACGCACATCAGCAAACGCCGGCAACGCAATAAACAGCGATATTACAGAGATTGCAAATTGTCGCATTTTCCTTTCCTTCCTGAATACATCATAGAACAAATGACGAATCGCACGCAAGCAGAAAAATGCGTTATTGCATTATTTTATTACTTCATCACAAATTGTTTGGACCGCATTATTTTTTACCAATGCTTTTTTGGCCATTTTTTCCAAACGCGATGGATTATCAAACAATTCTGTTAAGGTTGCAGCCAACCATTTTGGTGTAAACTGTTCCTGTGGTACTGCAAACCCGCCACCCAGACGTGCAAAACTGTTTGCATTTGCCGCTTGGTCAGGGTTTATATTTAACGGCACCAGTATCGCACCACGGCCAATTGTTTCTAATTCAATCACGGTGCTGGCACCACTGCGCCCAATAACCAAATCAGAATCAACGATTGTGCCGGCCATATCGTGTATAAACGATAAAACATTTGCACGAATTTTATTATCTGCATATAAACGCTGCAGACGTGACACGTTTTCAGGCCGCGTTTGATGCGTTACAAATATCTTTTTATTTTTCATTCCTATTATGGCCGCGGGCACAACATCATCCAAAATCTGGGCCCCCAGTGAACCACCCGTTACCAATATCTTTGAACCCTGTGGTAATGGCGCACCGGCAGCAGCCAAAAATTCATGACGCACCGGCAGGCCAGTATACACAATTCGCGTTTGTGTATTTGCGGGCACACCATCAACAGTTGGAAAACTGGTCATTAATGTTTTTACCCAACGCAATGCAAATTTATTAGCACGACCAATGGCTGCATTTTGTTCATGTAAAAAAGTTGGTATATGCCACAGGTGTGCTGCGAACACCGCCGGTACAGATGCATATCCACCAAACGCAACCACACGCGCAGGCCGCCAAAACGCAAACCGCACGGTCAGCCACATCGCAGACAGTGCAATTTTTGATAATGCGATAATTTGTTTTACGCGACTTTTTGCACCAACGCCCGACGCCCAAATGCCTGCAATATGCGCACCACGTGGCGCGCCATCTGCAACCATTTTTTTTACACGTCCATCACGCGATATGGTAACATTATGACCACGCGCAACCAATTCAGTTGCAACACTTAATGCAGGAAATACATGTCCACCTGTGCCACCTGTTGCAATCCATATTTTCATAACATACCCCCAATTTTTATTTTGCAATTATTTCCATTTATCTTCACGAACAATTGCCATAATAAAACCAAACAGTAAACAAAAAGACAACAACGAACTGCCGCCATATGATATAAACGGCAAAGTCATACCCTTTGGCGCGAACAGATTCAATGTTGACATCATATTTATACAAACCTGTGTACCAAACAATGCCGCCGCGCCACCTGTTGCATAAAACACAAACTTATCACGCGCATTGGTTGCATTGACAACCAACCGACGCAGCACCAACAGCAAAAATACTATCAGTCCACACGCCAATATTGCACCGGCATCTTCGGCAATGGCGGCAAAAATAAAATCAGTATGCGCATCGGGCAATGATTGTTTTACAAAAGAACTGTCACCCTGACCAAACAGGCCACCATTTTGTATTGATTGAATTGATTGTGTTACCTGATAAGTATCACCAGTACCGGTAAAAAATGCAATTATACGATTATGTACGTGCGACATAGTAAAAAATGCCACTGTTAATAATCCCAATCCGGCAACTATCATTGCGGGGATAAAAAACAACGGCATACCTGCAATCAAAAACATTGCGCCCAATACCGCCAAATATAATATAGACGTTCCCAAATCAGGATGCGAAAAGATTATCGCCAATGCAATCAGAAACGTTATTAAATACGGCCACCACGACATCCAGCGCAGTTTCCATGCCGCACGATTTAAAAAGATATTATCGCCAAACGTATCGTGCATTTTTGCCAAAAACCACGCTGTTAATATTATAAATCCGGGTTTCATAATATCAGCGGGCATAATGTTGGCAAAACCAAACAAAGAAACAAATCTGTCAGAACCCTTGATAGTATGTGGCGCAATTAATGTTACCAGCAGTAACAGTAAACCAACCGCAACATTTAACCACGAAATGCGCAATACCCATTTGGTATTCAGCATACTGGCACCCAGCAATGTAATTATACCCAAAATGTAAAAAGGGATTGCCTTTACAATATAATAATTCCAAGATTCGCCAATACGTTCGGCCGCAACAGAACCGGCCGAAATCATACATATTACACTGAGTCCAATTAACACCAATACATAGACCAACAATTTCCGGTCTATTTCAAAATACCAACTGGTAAGTTTACTTTCTTCTGTTCTTAACATTTTATTTTATGCGAATTTCAACAACACCAACGCCAATCCAGAAAACAAAATTGACATTATGAAAAATCTTTCCACAATCTTGGTTTCTGGCCATCCCAATTCTTCAAAATGATGATGCAAGGGCGCACGTAAAAATACCCTGCGACCAGTACCTGTAATTTTACGTGTGATTTTGAAATACATTGTTTGCACGAACGAAGACAACAATATCAAAACCATCATAAATGCAGCAATTGCCATAATTATTTCTGATTTTAACAACATGGCAACAGTACCCATAAATCCGCCCAACGCCAATGAACCAACGTCGCCCATAAATATTGATGCAGGCTTTGCATTATACCACAAAAATCCCAATACCGCGCCAAATGCCGCCCCCAGTACCGCGTACAAACCACTGGCCGTTGGCAGGAACATCACCGTATCCATAAAACCAATACGTGTTGCACCATACAATGCAACAACCAATACAATTAATACCGGCATATACAATTTTGCCAACATACCATCCAAACCATCCGTTATGTTGGTGGCGTTTGCACTGCCCGCGATTACGAAATAAGCAAATAAATAATACCAAATACCCAACGGCAAAATTATTCCGAACGGCAATGCCAACGACAATTCAGGAATATATAACGGAATTGTTTTGTTAATTAAATACGCCAGTATAATGACACATATGGCCTCTAGCCCCAATCTGGTTAACGGTGACAGGCCATTTGCAGCCTTGTGCGATTGGGACGCAACCTTTTTATAATCATCAACAAAACCAATTGCGCCAAACATAATTAATGACAACAATGCAATCCAGCCCGTCGGATTTGATACCGGCATAAATAAAATACTGGGGATTATTATTGCAGTAATGATTAACAGTCCGCCCATTGTTGGGGTACCGGCCTTTTTACGATGCGCATCAGGCACATTTTCGCTGATTGGCTGACCACGTTTTTGAATACGATGCATCATTTTTATAAAAGGGCGACCAAATAAAGCAAATATTAAAAACGCCAAACCAAATGCGGCCGCAAATTGAGTCCAACCACTGGCAAAAAATGTAAAGCCATGTTCCAAAAACAAAGATGTCAGCATAAAAAATCTCCTTCTTATGCTGACATTTTACCACATAAATATAAAAAGCCAAAAATTATTTAGCACTGCATTCAATTGGTGCGCCATCGTTTAAAAACATAGTCCAATCAGTGCCCTGATTCCATAATGTTACAATTGTATCGTTTAATTCGCCAACATAACGTGCGCCAGATGCAGATATTGCATGTGTTAACGTCATTTCATCGCCATTTATCAGGGCGGTTAATGTTTCGCCATCATCTGATAATGATATATTTACATCATACCCACCACAAACAAGTGTTGGTTCATTTTGGCCACACGCCGTCAGCACAGTACACAACACACCCACCAGCATTAATTTTTTCATATTAAAATCCCCCTGTTTTGTTACACTTTGGGGGAATTATAACATATTTTTAAAACAAAAGTTACTTATTAAAACACACCACCAACAACGGGGCCTGATTGTGTTTGCGTTTTCTTTGGTGCAGGGTTTGGTTTTTGACCGACCTTGAAAGCCTCGGTAATAATTGTGCCGTTGGGGTCATCTGTGGCGGCCGCACCAGACATACGATTTACACGTACAAATGTTAATCCATCAGGTACTGAAAATGGCTGGTTGGTTTCATTTGCCAATGCGGTTTTCATAAAATCCGCAAATACACGCGCGGCCATATGACTGCCCGCACCACGTCCCAATGGGCGCGGCATATCAAATCCCAAATAAACACCGGCAATTAAATTTTTGGAAAAACCAACAAACCAAATATCTTTGACTTCGTTTGTTGTGCCAGTTTTCCCAGCAATGGTATGCCCCGCAACACGCGCCTGACGTCCGGTGCCACGTTCAACAGTGCCCTGTAATATGGACACCATTTGATATAAACTTTGTGGGTCAGACAATGGTTGGGCATCCGATATTTTTTCAGGTGGCAATAAATCAGGTTGCCATTCAATTAATTCCGTTGAATTGCCGTTTAATACGCGACCATATCGGTCCTCTATATAATCAACCAGTTTTGGTTGAATTACATACCCACCATTTACAAACGCAGAATAACCAGAAACCAATTTTGCCAATGTTGTTTCCCCAGAACCCAATGCCATTGACAAATTTATATTCTGCAGGTTTTCTGGATATACACCGAAACGTTGGGCGACCTCTATGGCGTTTTGAACACCCAAACTTTGCACCATACGTACCGCCGGCACATTGCGGGATGTTTCCAATGCATAGCGCAATGGAATATCACCCAAAAACTTTTTATCATAATTTTCTGGCTTCCATAACGTATTATCTTCGCGCCAACCGACAATCGGGGCATCCAGAATTAAAGCCTCGGGCGAAACGCCACGTTCCAATGCGGCCAAATATACAAAGGGCTTTATCGTGCTGCCAATCTGGCGCATTGCCTGTGTTGCACGGTTAAAAGAACTGTCACTGAATGACCGCCCGCCGGACATCGCAACAACACGGCCAGTGTGCGGATTCATCGCGATAATAGCACCCTGTAATTTGGGTTCATTTTCATCACGTATGGAATTATATCTGTCCAATTCCTTGTTCAAAGCGGCACTGGCGGCATGCTGTAATTCCGGCACAATTGTGGTTTTGATATATAATCCTTCGTTATACAATGTTTCGCGCCCCAGTGTTTCCAGTAACTGACGACGAACATCTTCGGCAAAATATTGGAAATCTGCATCCATTTGCGCGGTAAAACCACTGTTGATATTTAATTCTTCGGCGGCGGCGGCATCGGCGGCGGATTGGGTTATGTATCCCTCGGCCACCATACGGTTTAAAACATAAGAACGGCGTTCAATTGCGTTTTCACGATTGTTTGGTGCTTTTGGCAATGCGGCCAAAAACGCACATTCCGACAGTGTTAATTCAGACACCGGTTTATTAAAATACATTAATGCGGCCGAACCCACACCATATGCGCGCGCACCCAAATAAATCTGATTCATATACAGGGTTAAAATGTGTTCCTTGGAAAAAGTACGTTCCAGACGCAGGGCCAAAATCGCCTCTTTTATTTTACGGGAAATGGTACGTTCAGATGTTAAAAAGAAATTTTTTGCAACCTGTTGCGTAATGGTTGATGCGCCTGAAAAACGCGCGTCAAAGCCCAACATACGCAAACCGTTATTTACCAATGCGCGGGTAATACCCTGAATATCAATACCGGGGTGGGTCCAGAAATTTTGGTCTTCGGCTGCGATAAATGCATTTACCAATTGCGGTGGTAAATCGTCATAGTCAATAAATACACGGCGTTCTTCGGCGTATTCAATTAGCAAACTGCCATCTGATGCATACAGGCGCGTTGCAACCGGTGGCGCGTATGTCGCCAATTTTTTATAATCTGGCAAATCATTTCCATAAATAAAAATCAGCACCGCCAATGCGGCAATACCAACAGTAAATCCCCAAAACAATATATTCAGAAAAATACGCAATATTTTTTTAAATTTCATGATTTTCAAATTCTAAAATATTTATTTTATGTTTGCAAGTTTTGTATTCCCGCAGTATCACAGTGTTTGCATTTTATTTGCTGGCTTTTTAAATATCTTGTGATACAATGAAAACGCGTTTAGGGGAAAAACGCGAATTTGTTACCAATTTATCGTATTGGCTGAACGGGAATGCCCATCTTATCTCCACAAAACGGGCGTTCCCGCCTTTTTTATAATTTTAATATTCAAAATGAAAAACCCGCTGTATGCGGGCAATTGTTGTTACAGCAAACTTGTATCCACGTGGCCGTTTGTTGCAATCAAATCCGCGGCCATTTCTATTTTTCCGCCCGCTTCGCGTAATATCAAATCGCCGGCCGCAATTTCAGCATAATCCAATGGGTCGGATACATATGCATCAAAACGTCCCGCGGCAACCCATGCCAAATCCAACGCCGGACATCCCGTACGACGTGCATCACCAATTGTTTTTCGTGCATCAGACGTATTATACGCAACGGTTAATTCGGCCGGTTCTGATAAATTAGAAACCTTTATCCGTGCAGAATGGTATGCGGAAAAAGCATATGCGCCACGTCCAGATTCTGCATAAAACAGGCGTTCATCAATTGGCGAATAAACCAAAGCAATTTTTGTCTGTTCCCCAGAACGCAATGCCAATGATATTGCAAAATGCGGGTTGGCGCGCACAAAATTTGATGCACCGGATAATGACAAAATAAATTCGTCCCGACCATCGCCATCACGCGTTACGTTTGGCGTTAACAATCCGGCCGACGGACGAACCAATAATAAATCTGACAGGATACTTTCTTCTATTCTGGCGGCGGCCTTTTTAACAAAATCGCGCGCACCATGTAATGATTGCTGCAGGTTTTCAACCTCTCCGAAATCGTGGCGCAGGCCTGATGCAGTGCGCTGCAGTGCCATAAACATTTTGTTTAATTCGGTTGAACCCTTTATCAGCAGTTCCATTTCTTCCCCCGTCAGAAATTTGGCATATTATTAAAAATTGAACCCAGCAAACTTGCTTTTAAATTCAGCCGCACGTGCGCCCTTTTCACCGGCGTTGCTGCGTTGACCCGTCCATGCGGAATGGTTCAAATTATCCGTGGATAAAACCAAATCTTTCTTTACCGAAGAATACATTTTTACTGTTTTACCATCCGTCATTGTGACGTTGATTTCATAGTATTCTGGATGAATCCCTTTTTTCATCTTATTACCCTTTTATTGTTTCAAAGCCTGAAAATTATACAAGTATTTTTACAGAAATCAAGCAATAATAGCATTTTAATACCGGCCAATACAACCCAAATATGAATTACCCGTGGATTCCAACACATTTATAAACTGGGATTGACTTTTCCCAGTAAATAACGCCAATATCGTGCCGGCATCGGTCGCCAACATATCTGCAACAGTTGCAATACCTGTATTCATTTTCTTGAAAAAACCGCTGGCCGGATATATCTCCGCCGCCAACAGTTGATTTTTTCCACCACGCGTTTTTTGGGTGTTGGATTCCTTTTCTATGACCATTAACTGACATTCCGGTGATATTATCAGTTTATCGGTTACAATGGCGGTACCGCCCAATAATTCGCCCCACCAGCCCGTTGATTCGCAAAATACCGGATAATATATTGTCGCATTTGGATTTTTTTCCAATATATCAATTAAATCCGTATCGCCAGTAATAATATCAGGCATTACGCCGGTTGAATTATTTATAACCTTGCGCGCCAACTGATATTCTGGGTCGGCGGTCGTTTTGCATGGCCAATAAAGAATCGGAAACTGCTTCATTGCTATGAATTATATCAGATTCGGAACACACAAAAAAGGGGTGCACGTTAAATAAAGCACTTGATTTTTTATTTTTTTAGTGCGGCGTACCATTTTTTAAGGTTTCCCCATACAATATTTATGTTCTTTTTTGTTGTTTCATAAAAACTGTCCGGCACTGTGACATTTGCAAACAGGGTTTTGATTAACGCCGGTATCATTATCATAAACATTGCAAAGAATATGCCCATTAACAGAATCGTTATAATACTGTCGTTGCGCATCATTAACCCATCCATCAGAATCGTTGCGTCGTTTTCAGATAATGCGGCGGCCAATCTGTCTGCGCCCTGCCACTGGCCGAACACCGCATTCAAAAACATAACCGCAAATGTTACAAAAACACCAATTAAAGCAATGCCAGCAGTTGATTTTATAACGTCATCTATCATAGATTTTATATTGCGCCCACCATTTGGGAATATTCCCCAACCCTTGAACAGCCAAGACAGCAACATAAACGGCAACATTACTAAATCCATTGCCAATGTTATGAACACTTCCAAAAAATACAGGGGCACGGGCAATAATGCCGCAAAAAACAGCGCCAAGATTAACAGCCCTGCAAAGAAAATTGGTATATTTGGGAAAATTGGTATATCCCATAAAATATGATGCATATATTCTTCGTTAAATGCCATATTCAGCATTGTCCAACCAACTGTCATCCCCAGACCGGTCATTTGGTGGACATTTGAAACCTCGCACGCCAAATTATGGCGCAGGCGGGGTGAAAACGCGCCCGCGTTTGCGGCATCGGCACTGACCGACACGGGGTCCGCCACGGCGGTGGCAACAACGCATTTTGCAAATTCATCATTCCCTGCAATAACACGATTTAACGACAGGCCGACATTAAATATTGGTTCAATTACTATATCGGTCAGCATACGTGGCAATGGCACGGCCAATAACGCCGCAACAAATGCCAGTTTTATAAACTTGGTTCCAAAATCACCAACGATTGACCACGGTTCTTCTGTTTTTGCATTTATAAATCCTGAAAATAATTTCCATGCAAACCATATTGCCATCAGGCCGGCGGCAAATGGAACAATTACACCACCCAGCGCATTGTACACACGCGGTATCAAATTTGACATTGTTGCCATAATGTCTGCAAACATTTGGCAAGACCAGCAACTGGAAAAGAAATTCAGTGCGTCCGCCATATTAACCGGCGCAGCAGTTCTGTAAATAGAAAATCCGGCAATTACACCCACGCCCGCGATTGCACCAACAACAAATGGCGCAACCGCCCCCGCTGAAAATGGCAGGAACGATAAAAAAACTATCCAGAATTTTTTTAATCTGTTCATAGTTTTTAAGTATACCACATTTTGCATTAAATGTGATATAATTGAAAAGATAAATATATTACAGCAGAGAATGTTTTTATTTAAACGCACGTTTTTTTCAAATTTACTGCGCATATTTGGTATTGCCGTATGTCTGATGATTTTGCCAAATATCGCCAGCGCAGCAGAGCACACAACCATTGTTGATGCATTGAATTTGGCACCGATTATTCTAACTGTGCTGGATGCATTAATGTTGGTTGCAACGGGCGGATATGAATTTTTTGTCGGTCGTGGGAACGGCATAATATATATCTTGGTTTGGGGATTTTTGGCCGTATCAATGTCGTTGTATTTGCTGAAAATGTATTTTCCAAAGATGTGGGTATCTTTCTTTGGTTTTTCAGGCGGGGGCGAAATGGCGGGCGGTATTGATGGAATGACCATTGCCACAAATATGTTAAAGCCTGCAATTCGTGCAATTATTGCCGTTACTGTTTTATTACAATTAAAGCCGGTGTATTTAACAGAATGGCTGATTAATCCATTTTTGCAATTTGGTGCAATTTACACGGAAAGTATTACCAGCACCATAAACGAAACGGGGCTGGTTGCACCCAAAATGTCTTGTCCGGAATCTGTTATACAACAGGGATGGATAAGTCAGGAAAGTTGCGAATTTTTAATCCAGCCTGTATCCGACATTTCGCACGCAAATAATCAAATTATAAAACGCGGGTTTGATTTTATAAATTCTGGACTGCGCGGACTGATAACACTGATTCCGCACGGTGGGGAAAATTTCCTGAATTTGGTGACGGGTATTATTCTGGTATTTACGTTTGTGGCCAGCAATTTATTTATGGCGTTGCTGATTATTCAGGCGATATTTAATTTTGGTATGGCATTGGTTTTATATCCTTTTCAGGTATTGGCATATGTTGTAAAGCCCAGTGATAAATGGATGGATGTATGGCCCGCTTTTGGTGGTATCGTCAAAGCATTACAAAAAATAGTCATCACTATGATTGCATGCGCGTTTATATTGTGCATAAACATTGCAATTATAAAATCGCTGTTCCAATGGAATACATCTGTTTTTGTTGTGGCGGCCGGTGGTATGGCATCATCAAACGTGCCGACAGTCGCAACCAATGCATTGGGATTTGGTCAACATTCTATATTGTGGCTGTCGGCGATACTGACATTCTATTTAATGTTCCGCATATTTAATAAGACACGCGAACAATTGGATTCTTATGTTGGCAAGGGTATGGATAATTTGTACAAGCAGGTTACCAGCGATTCCAAAAAACTGGCAAAAAATGTACAAAATTTGGGTTCAACATTGGGCAAAGCATTTGGATGGATTAAAAAGAAATGAACAATATTCTAAATCCTTTGATTGATTCGTCTGTACAGTGCTGGGGCTGTCCGGTGTTTGACCGCCTGTTTCAAATTGTATCCAATGCGGCGGCGGCTGTTTATGATAAATTTGTACTGTTTTGTATAATTTTATTCTGTGTATTATTTGCATTTTATGTGCTGAATGCCGTATGGAAAAATATGAAAGGTGGCGTTACTGACCCATTTTATCAAAAATCTTTAAAGCCTGTTTTTATTAATTCGTTGGTATCGTTGGCCTTTTTAAGTATGGGTGTTATGTTGCCGCGATTCGTAACAACCGTTACTTTTGAACCGGTGGCAAATATCGCATTGGTATACACACAAAGTATGTTACAAACCAATCCTGAAACCGTTAATGAACAGGTTACCTATCAGCCAATGGAAATGGACGACGATGGCTTTTATCGGCCCGAACTGCGCGATTCCATTGTTATGCTGATGAAAACAACAATTACACAATTTCAATCATATATGAAATTGGGCATTGCTGTTATGGACAGGGCTTTTTCACTGGACGCATTGTTGGGAATTGGTTCACTGATTAAGCATATTATTTTATTCTTTATCGGTGCGTATTTGTTTTATGCCTTCTTTAAACTATTTTGGCGTTTTTGTTGCTATTTTGCAGACATTATTGTTGCGATGACTTTCTTTGCGTTCTTTTTCCCGCTGTCATTAATACTGGTCGCGTTCAAGGGTGGCGATGCACCATCGTGGATATCTGCATTGGGGAAAGAGGTCGGCACAGGGCAATTCAAAAAATTAATAAATGCAATCATCGCATTGGCGGCGGCGGTTTTAACGTATACTGTGATTATGGTGATTATTGCAAAATTCTTTGCCGCACCGGACCAAAGCGCAGCAGATATTATGCAACTGATTACCAGTGGTGAAATTTTTGCCGGCGATTTATCAGATGATAATCTGGCCGCGATGACAATTGGTGGATGCGTAATATTGGTTTATGTGTTAAACTTTATATACGGGCAAATTCCAACTGTTACGTCAATGGTTCTGGATTCTTTTGGCGTATCACAGAAAAATGATTTAAGTGAACAATTGGCAAATGACGCAATGAAATTAACAACTGGTATCGTGGAAACGGTTAAAAAAGCTGGCACAACCATATTAAGCGGTGGCGAAAAAAAGGACACTGATAAAGGAAAATAATTGAAAGCAAAACTGATTATGTTTGCCATTCAATTTATTATGGGCGCGATTGCGTTGGGTATCGGCATTTGGTATTTGTCTTCATCCATTGGCGGGGCGGCAATTACGTATACCAGTATGGATAACTTTATGACCGCAATTGGTGCAACGGATGGAAATGTTGCAAATGTAAATGGGTGTTTCCTGTGCAAATATATTGCTGAATTGTTTGCGGTGATTGGTGATGCGGCTGAACTGTTTTGGACCGCAATGGTTGATAATATTTGGATATTGTTGGCGTTGGGATTTGGATTATTTCTGGTTATATACACCGGCCAATATATATGGGACGCGACAAAGAAAACAGCAAAACTGGACACGGGCGAAAAAAAACTGGAACTGGCCGGATGGGTGGATAAAGTTTGGCGTCAGGGTGCACGCGTATTAATTGTTGGCGCATTAATGGGCGCGTTGGGTATGGGGGGCACCGCCGCGTTAAAGACTGTTGCAAATATTACCATTACCCCAGTTCTGTTTGTTGGGGCGGAATTATCAATGGCCGCCACCGGTGTAACAGACGCCGCACAATGTGGTGCATTGGCAAATACAGAAAATGATACAGGCGACGTATTAAATCCAATTCTGCAACCATTTATGTGTGTTATGGGCAATATCAACAGTGTTATGTTGGCCGGTGCGGCGGGTGGATTTTCATTAATGAATTATGCTTGGCTGGATTTGGGTGGCGGGGTGTTTACATGGCTGGCGGGCTTAACGCTGGTATTAATGTTTTTGATTATTGGGTTTGATTTAGTCTTTCAAATTTTATCCGTCGTATTTCAGTTGGTGTTTTTGATAATATTCCTGCCACTGATATTGGCGGCGGCGGCATTTGAACAAACATGGTCACTGGCCGGCGGGGTGGTAAAAAAATCAATTAATATGCTGGTTGGTGCGGCCGTAAAAATAGTTGCAATTTCATTAAAGGTTTTAATCACGTATGCAATTGTGGCATATTCAGCAGACGCATTTTTCCCCGCCCCTGTTGACGGATACAGTGCGATATTGCCACCAATGATGGGGCGCGAAATTGAAAATACAGATGCGCAAACAATGTCTGTGATAAATGTATTTTCAACGTGTGAATCTGTTGCAACGGTGGACGGTGAAATGGATGCTGATAAATTCCGTGATTGTTTTACCGCACAAAAGAATATGGTTGAAAACGAATATCCAAACGCATTTGACTTTATGGGCAACGGTTGGGAATTTTTGTTGATGATGGCGTTGATATTCTTTCTGTACTTTTGGGCAATCCAGCCAAAGGTTGACGCAATTATCACAACCGGTGGCAAGGAACAATTTGATTTTGGCACATGGGCCAAGGATTTGGGTACTAAAATCTGGAACACGCCAAAGCAATTGTTTGGCATAGTATCAAAGGCATTTGGGAAAAAGTAATGCGGCGTATAAAAAAAATCTTTACCAAATTAATTATCGCGATTATCGCAACGGTATTTATTATGCCGGTGGCAATTGGTGCCGCGTCCAATGTCCCAATGACTGAAATTGGTGATTATGGCGATTGGATGACGCCTGAAAATATGGTCGGATTTAATACTGCGTTAACCGATGATATGAATGAATTTCAATCTGATTTGCAGTCAAAACAACTGGTGGCTGATTATGTGCCAATAGAGGCTAAAATCGGTATCGCATTAATGAATGGGTTGTCGTTGGTTGCGGATGTGTTGGATTCATCGTTGATACGGTTTGCAATTATATTTATGATTTTGGCGTATGTATTCTGGATTATGTTTGAAGCATACAATATGATGGCCAAGGGTTCCAGCGCAATGGATTTGGGCGTAAATCTGGTTAAGCGGGGCGCAGTACTTGCGATATGGATAATTATACTGGTTCAGGGTCCGGCACAAATATTTATGTGGGTTATGGGGCCAATTATCAGCGTTGGGACGTATCTGTCTGATTTAATATTAAATGCAATTGCAAATACTGTTGGCGCGGAACTGCCAAACACCTGCGCGGCAATTCACACATATGCCGCCGAACATATTTCTGAAAATATGATATTGGATGCAAATACGGCGGCTGATTTATTATGTGTGCCGACACGATTGTCTGGATTTTTTATAACCGCGGTTGCGGCCGGTTGGAAATGGATGATTGCTGGCATTGGACACAGCGCATTTACAACACTGGTTGGTGCAACGTTTATTATATTATTTATATATAACGCGTTCAAATTCGCGCTGATGGCGTTTGGGGTTATTGTTGATTTATTTCTGGGCGTATTTATGTTACCGTTTACAGCCATTGCCGAAACAATAAACAAAACTTCGTACAAGGGTATTATTGGCGATATATTTAATGGATTTTTGGGATTGTTTAAGCCTGAATCTTTGCAAAATCAAATTATGAGGTTTATAAATGCGGCAATTTATTTTGTATCGCTGTCAATTGTAATTGCACTGTGCACGGCATTACTATCCGGTACGATTGACGCCAATTTGGCCACAGAAATCCCCAGCATTGAAAATTCTGGATTTATAATAACTTTGTTGACTGGTTTACTGGTTGCGTATTTGGCCAACCGCGCCGACAGTATTGCCAAGGATTTAGGTGGTAAAATAGACGACAGTTTTGGCAAAAAGTTTGGCGAAGATATTAAAAAATTATTTAATAACACAACCAATTGGGGTAAAAACGCAATTAAAATAATTCGTGGTAAAAAATAAAATCCGCTGTGCGCGGATTTTTTAATCTGCAAATTTTACATATTGACGTGCAACCTTTTTAATTCCGCGCGTTTTAAATGCAATGGTTAATATATTACCGTTATCTTCTATGACAACGCCACCGCCCAATTCAGGGTGCGTAATCAGACGACCAACCGCGGTTTTATGTTCGGCGGGCGCGCGGTGCGGTTTTGGCGCACTGTACGACGCACCACGCGGGCGCGGCGACGCATTCATTCCCATTCCATAACTGTATGCCCCATATGCACGCGGTGCGCCACCCTGAAAATCCAAAAAGTGATTATCCATTTCAGTGATAAAGCGACTGGGGGAATTATATTGCCGATTACCAAACAGCATTCGTGACATTGCGTTTATTATTATTGCACGGCGACGGGCACGGGTGATTGCAACATATGCCAAACGACGTTCTTCTTCTGTGTCCCCAGATTGAACAGCACGGTCATTTGGGAAAATGCCCTCTTCCCATGCGGGCAAAAATACGGTGTCAAATTCCAGTCCCTTGGCCGCGTGAATTGTCATTATGCTGACGGCGTCCGTGGCGGGGGCGGCATCATCTGAATCATTATCATCAGTTGTCATTAACGCCGCATGTTCCAAAAATTCAGGCAAAGTATCATATTTCGCGATAACGTTAGTTATCAATTCACGAATATTATCCAATCGGTCGGGCGCATCTGCATCCTTGGATTCACGCCAAAATTGAATATATCCGACGTTATCCAATAATTTTTGCGCTGCATCCATTGGTGACATTGATTGCCAATCAAAATCAAACGCCGCCAGAAAAGCATCCGCGGTGGCGCGCTGTTTGCCAGACAATTGTGCATTACGCAATCCATCCATTAAATTTTGCCCCGCCGCACGCAGCCGCGCAATTGCAGACGGACCAAATCCACGCCGTGGCCGGCCGATTATGCGCAGGAAAGATATATCATCAAACGGATATACCAGTAATTGCAAATATGCAATTGTATCACGTATTTCGGCACGGTCATAAAACTTGGTCGCGCCAATTAATCGGTATGGTATGCCACGGGCGGTAAATTCTTCTTCAAATAAACGTGATAAAGAACCGGCACGTATTAAAATTGCAAAATCAGAATAAGATTCCGTATCCGATTTACGCATTATGATGTCTGATACCAAACGCGCTTCGTCCAAATCAGACGGCACAGTTAATACATACACCGGTTCACCGGAACCAACATTGGGTGCAGGTTTTAATTCGTGATTTCCTTTCAATCTTTCTGTATTATGACGAATCAAAGAGTTAGCGGCACCTAATATATTACCTGTGCTACGATAATTTGTATCTATGATTATTTTTGCTTTGGTATAATTTTTCTCAAAATCTAATATATGCTTAATTTCCGCACCACGCCATGAATATATTGATTGGTCCTCATCCCCAACACAAAATAAATATCTGTTTTCCATTTTTTCTGGTGGCATTATATACTTTATAAACTGCATTTGTGCACTGTTTATATCTTGAAATTCATCCACCAGTACGTGTGTAAATTGATGTTGATAACGTTCCAACACGTCCGGATTTTCTTTAAATAATTTTAAAACATTTAATATTATGTCACCAAAATCAACGGCATTTAAGCGTTTTAATTCGTTGTTATATAATTGAAACAACTTATCTGTGCAATCAAATGCAGATAGCCCCTTATCCTTTATTCTTGAAAATTCTTCAACATATTCTGCTGGTGTTTTTTTGGTTGTTTCTTCTAATATTGATTTAATAATTGATTTTTGCTCATTTTCGCCATATATCAAAAAATCACGACGTAATCCAACACGAGAAGCATTAACACGCAATATACGCAAACAAATTGAATGAAACGTTCCACACCATATGTCACCAGCATACCAACCAGCCCCCGTTTCAGCCAAAGAGATTACACGTTTCTTCATTTCATTGGCTGCTTTATTTGTAAATGTTAAAGCCAAAATCTGCCATGGGTATGCCCACCCATTATTTAAAATATAAGCGATTCTGGTTGTTAACACACGTGTTTTTCCAGTGCCAGCACTGGCAAGCACTAAAAGCGGACCGTCATCCCACGTTACTGCTTTTTTTTGTTCTGGATTAAGATTTTCTAGCATTAAATTCACCAGTTCATTATAATACACAAAAAAATAGTTTACAAAAATATATTTTTACGGGGGTGGGAAAAAATGGGGCGCGTTATATGCTTTGATATTGAAACAACTGGACTGGAATATATGCGTGGTGACAGATGCATTGAAATCGGTGCGGTTGAAATGATTGACGGCAATATAACGGATAATTCTTTCCATGAATATATAAACCCAGACGGTAAAATTATTCCACCCGATTCGTATATGGTGCATAAAATTTCCAATGCTTTTTTGGAAGACAAACCAAAAATGGCGGCCGTTGCACCAAAATTTCTGGAATTTATTGGCGACAGCCCAATTGTCGCGCATAATGGGCTGGATTTTGACTTTCCATTTATTAATCATGAATTGCGTATGGTTGGATTATCTGAAATTCCGCGCACCCAACAACTGGATTCCATTGTTATCGCCAGAAACCGTGTATTTGGCCCCAAAAGTTATTCTTTGGACGCATTGGCAAAATGGTATGGCATATCATTAACCGCACGTGCAGATGCGCACGGCGCATTAATTGACGCGGAAATTCTGGCCAAGGTATATAAAGAACTGGAAAACACAGAACCTGCACCGGATGTTTCTGAAATTATTAACAAACAGCATGCGGCATTTCTGGCACATCCAAAAATTGGTGCAAACTTTCCGCATCGGGATTTTCAGCCACACGCGGACGAATTGGAAAATCATAAACAATTTATGGAAAAATTAATGGCATAAAAAAATCCCCGCAATTCTGTGGGGATTTTTGTTATCAGGATGATGCCGCAACGCATTTGTCGTCCTGTTCTGTTTTGCCGGTGGGACAGACACAAACACCATTTTGCATTTCGTATCCGTTTGTACAGGTACATGAACCATATGTCCCACGCGTTGCATGGTCCGGACAATTCGCCAAACACTGGCCATTTACAACCTCGTACCCGATATTACAATAACATCTATCACTTACCATACAATATTTATATTCACCTGTATTTCCTGTTAACGACGAAGTACTTTGACATCCATTACTAATTGGCAGATATGAGAGCAAATACGTAACGCCATCCACCACAATTCTATTTTCACTCTTATCTGACACAAAACTGGCGTTATCTGGACACATCATTGATTGATAGAACATCTGTGATATGTTTTCAATACACGCATCTGCATCATCGGCGGGGCAACTGGTCGTGTCATTATCAAACACCGCATATGCACATGTTAATGCAACATTACGGCACGCACCACGCATAACGTTATAAATACTGTTCACACTGGCACTGGTTGTCCATGCGTTCACTTGGGTTACCTGTTGATTATAGCAATTGGCAATATCCAACATACAATTAGATGCATAATCAGATATAATCTGGCGTTGTTCAGCTTGAATATTTACCATTGCACGCTGGACATAATTTACGACAACATCGTTATATGGTAAATAGTTTCCACGGTCGTCATATGTGTATGCCTGACATTTATCCAAAACAGCACGGCATAAACCTTCGTCTGTGACCTCTTGCTTGGTACCTATTTTCTGCAACAGATATTTTACAATGCATGCACCGTTGTTACCGACTTCATCTGCTGAATCGGCAATATCTTTACATTTATCCCCAATAGACATACTATATGAATTACTTAAAAAGTCGCTGTCTATCCAAGAATTATTGTAGTTTTTCATAAAGTCAATTATATCGGTAATATTTTCACCCAAAACCACATCGCCGTTTTCGTCAATGTAACGCTTGGTCGGGTCCAAACATTTTGTATAATCCGCGCCACACACCATATCATCCGTCATACACGCATCCAGCGCAGCAATACAGCCCTTGGCATCGTATTGGTTTTTATTCTGCATAACGGCCAAGCGAGCCTTTTGCAGCATTAAATTAGCACTGCGTACATTGGAAACCAATGTTTCATTCATTTTTTTCAATCCGGCTTCGTATGCAATGCAATCCTTGTCCACGGCCAAATCGTAATTAGCCGTAATTTGGTCAACGTTTGCACCGGCAGCCTCGCAACTGTCCAGAATTGTTTTGCAACGGTTTTTGGCCGCGTTATATAAACTGGTGCCGCGCAGATTTGAAAAACTGGTCGTATTTGTGTTCAAGAAATCCAGATTAAATATATCCGCGGTATTTGACGAAAAATCCAAATCCATATCCAATCCAAACGATGTTGAACTGGATGCATAAGATGTGCTGCTGACAGGGTCGCGAATAAGTTCTTCTATCTCTTCCAACATATTGCGGGTTTCGGATGTATCCTTGGCACCGGACAGGGCTTCTTCGGCCTCGGTCTCTTCCATAATGGCGCGGATTTCATCCGCAGACAGGCCGACATAACGGATACGTTGGGCAACCTCGTTCAACTGATTGTTGGCATCGGTTACGGCCTCTTCTACATCAACATAATCAGATAAATTGGCCGAACACGAACAACGTCCCTGATTTGAATCAATTACATTACAGAACTGGTCCATACAATCATTATACTGTTGCTGGCATGATGTATTTAAATCAGATGTTAAATTCATACGTTCGGTGGCCTCGGCAATGGATTCTGCCGTGGGGACGGTGGCGGCTGCACGTGATTGCACACCACGAACCTGTTCGTCTATGTTTGAACCAGTCTGAATATCAGTGCCCGCAATTGTGGCACGACCGCCAACCTCGGCCGTGGATGGACGCAATGTCAATCCAGCACGACGAACAGCCGGATTGTTGTTTACACTGGCGGCCTCTACCCTTGCGTTACGGCCAACTGTATTAACCGTGGCTGTTAAGTTTTCACGCGCACTGCCCGTGCCAGTTTGCGAAATTCCCGCACGTGATGTACCTGATGTATTACGTATTGTCGTGCCAGACCCACGTGACGATGATGTCGTTGATGCGCCGCCCAAATCCAACACACGTGAACCAACACGCACAACATCAGATTTATCAGCGACGGGCGTTGTTGTTGCGCGATTAACCACACTGCGTGCCGACGTGTCATGTGTATCAGTGGTGGCATCTGAAACAGGTGTTGCATTTTGTGTTTGAACAACAGATTGTACAGATGTCGTACGCGACGCAGACGCACCGCGCGACACGGTATTTGTCGCCCCACGCGTGGTTGATGTATGATTTGCCGATGAATTTGAACCCGTTGATGGAATAACACGCGAAATGGTTGCAGTTGTACCGTCGGCAAAGGCCAACGGCGCAGAAAACGCGATTAAGAAAAAGCACAACGGCAATCTTCTCATAATTTTATTATGTAATTATATCACAACAACCGCCCGCATAAAAGATGAAAATTAGTTATTGTGCTGGTTGTTGCTGGGGACTAGTTACTCGTAACCCGTGACTTGTATTTTTTGTAATATCATAACCCTTGTCATCACGTGGCCTGACCACGGAATCCAAGTAAATAAAAAAGCACTGCGGGCACAGCCCGCAGAAATAATAATAACTGGATTGCTTCGCTTTGCTCGCAATGACAAAAACAAATCTTCTCTGTTATCTGTTCTATAAAAAACGCCCCGATGGGGCGTTTTTTATTTTGCTTCGGATTCTGGAATAACAGAAACTGTCTTTCTGTCGCCCAAACCCTTTTTAAATTTTACAATGCCTGCAATTTTTGCAAACAGTGTGTGGTCCTTGCCCATACCAACATTCAGACCGGGATGAACCGCTGTACCGCGCTGGCGAATAATGATGTTGCCGGCGATAACACGGCTGCCGCCAGATTTTTTAACACCCAAACGACGTCCCGCAGAATCGCGTCCGTTGGTGGTTGCCGAACCTGCTTTCTTATGTGCCATAATTAAACTCCTTTGATTTCTGATTTAATATTTAACCAGAAATGTACTAGCCCTTGATTTCTGTGATTTTCAACACGGTGATGTACTGACGATGACCGTGTGTGCGGCGATAGTTTTGACGGCGTTTTTTCTTGAACACCAAAACTTTGTCACCACGTTTTTGTTCAACAACTTGGGCGATAACGCGCGCACCATCAACAAAAGGCGCACCGATTTTATCGTCCAGCATCAATACTTGGTCAAATTCAACCGTACCATCGGCATTCAGGCGTTCAACCTTGATAATATCGCCCTGCTTTACGCGATATTGTTTGCCGCCGGTTTGAAAGATTGCAATGTTGCTCATGTGTCTTTCTCT